>DATMMA010000357.1:0-6383 GCA_035570295.1 Streptosporangiaceae bacterium | reverse complement strand
GCCGAAGATCGACACGAGCACCTTGAGCTTCTGGGTATCCGGGTTGATCTCGTTCACGGTGGCGGGCAGTGTCGCGAACGGGCCGTCCATCACGGTAACCGACTGGCCGATCTCGAAATCCACCGCCGCAGCGCGAACCGCCTCGGCCTTCTTCGCGGCCTTCTCCTCCGGCACCGGCGCCAGCAAGCTGGCAACCTCGTCCAGACTCAGCGGCGACGGGCGGCTGGATAGCCCGACGAAGCCAGTCACCCCAGGGGTATTGCGGACGGCCGCCCAGGACTCGTCAGTGAGGTCCATCCGCACCAGGATGTAGCCGGGCAGCACCTTTTCCTGGACCTGCTGGCGCTTGCCGGACTTGACCTCGATGACCTCGTGCGTCGGCACCTCGATCTGGAAGATGAAGTCCTCCATGTTGAGGGACTGCGTCCGGCTCTCCAGGTTGGTCCGCACCCGGTTCTCGTAGCCGGCGTAAGAGTGCACGACGTACCAGTCGCCCGGCAGCGTGCGCAACTCGGCCTTGAACTCCTGGACGGGGTCGCCTTCCTCGCCGGAAGCAGCCTCAGCAGCCGCACCCTCGCTGAGGTCACCAGCCTCGTCCGCCTCGGTGCGCGGCAGCACGTCGGCAAGGCTGTACTCAGGTTCGCCGCCGACCTCGTCGCCAGCCGTCGGTTCATCTGCCGCCTGGCCGTCCAGCGGCCATTCCGACTCGGACACGTTTCTCTATCTCCCCTGCGCTCTTGCTGCGCTCCTGGCTGAACGTCAGCGCCGCACGAATCAATCGCTGCGACGCGCGCCGGACCACTGTGATCATGCTGCCACGCTCAGTGCGCGGCACGATACCCAGCCGCCTGAACCTCAGCCGAAGAGGACGAATACCAGCCTGGTAAATCCATAGTCCAGGCTAGTCACGATCCCGACCATGATCAGGATAAAGACGAGGGCGACCGTGGTATAGGTCACCAGCTCCTTGCGCGTTGGCCAGACCACCTTGCGAAGCTCGTCTCGCACCTCGGAGACGAACTCAGCCGGGCTGGTCTTGTCCTGTTTCGCAGGGCGGTTCGGCTTCGCGGCCCTGTCCGGGGCCGGGCCACGTGTCTGAGTCGCCATGTCCTCACCTGAGCAACGATTCTTGTCGGCTGGGCGCCGCCATTTGCCCGCAGCGTTCACGGACCGTACTCGCAGGGCAGGAGGGACTCGAACCCCCAACCGCCGGTTTTGGAGACCGGAACTCTAGCCAATTGAGCTACTGCCCTGTGACGGCTCGTACAGGCATGCACGGGCCACTGGCGGACCACCGCCAGCTTCAGAAGTGTACGTGGCCAGCGGCCCGACGTCGAACCGCCCAGTTGAGGTAGCAGGATGCCCGCACTGCGCCGGATGCAGATTAGCAGCGGTGCCGCGGACGAACCGTGCTGGTCAAGTAGGAGCGCAACTCCGCCGGCCGCGCGCCAGCCAGCCCGCCGGGGTGGGAACATAGATCACATGGCTCACGCACCGACCAGAATCTCAGCCCGGATAGCCTCGATTTCCGAGTCGGCGACGCTCGCCGTTGACGCCAAGGCCAAAGCGCTGAAGGCTGCCGGACGCCCGGTCATCGGCTTCGGCGCCGGGGAACCCGACTTCCCGACCCCCGGCTACATCGTCGAGGCAGCGCAGCGCGCCTGCGCCGAGCCGAAGTTCCATAAGTACACGCCGGCTGCCGGGCTGCCCGAGCTGCGCGAGGCCATCGCGGCCAAGACAGCCCGCGACTCCGGCCTCGTGCTCTCCGCTAGCCAGGTCCTCGTGACCAACGGCGGCAAGCATGCGGTGTACCAGGCGTTTGCCACCCTGCTCGACCCGGGCGACGAGGTCTTGCTGCCGACCCCGTACTGGACTAGCTATCCGGAGTCAATCGCCCTGGCAGGGGGCGTTCCCGTGCTCGTGCACACCGACGAGACAAACGGCTACCTGGTCAGCATCGAGCAGCTCGAAGCGCACCTGAGCGACCGGACGAAGCTGCTGCTGTTCGTGTCGCCGTCGAACCCGACCGGCGCGGTTTACCCGCCCGAGCAGGTGGCCGAGATCGGCAGGTGGGCCGCCGAGCGAGGGATCTGGGTCGTCACCGACGAGATCTACGAGCACCTGGTCTACGGCGACGCGCGGTTCGTGTCGATGCCGGTGGTGGCACCCGAGATCGCCGACCGCTGCGTCGTGCTCAACGGTGTCGCCAAGACGTACGCGATGACCGGCTGGCGGGTGGGCTGGATGGCCGGCCCGGCGGACGTCATCAAGGCTGCGATCAACCTGCAGTCGCACGCGACATCCAACGTGTGCAACGTCGCCCAGGCTGCCGCGCTGACCGCCGTCTCCGGCGACCTGTCCGCGGTGGCCCGGATGCGTTCGGCGTTTGACCGGCGGCGGCAGGTCATGACCGCGATGCTGAACGAGGTGCCCGGCGTGGTCTGCCCGCTGCCGGAGGGGGCGTTTTACTGCTACCCGTCCGTCAAGGGCATCCTCGGCAAGCAGATCGCCGGTCAGCAGCCGACCACGTCAGGTCAGCTCGCGGAACTGCTGCTGGACGAGGTAGACGTAGCTGTAGTGCCGGGTGAGGCATTCGGTACCGATGGCTACTTCCGACTCTCCTGTGCGCTGGGGGACGCTGACCTGGAAGAAGGCGTCTCCCGGCTGGCGAAGCTGCTGAGTTCAGCGCGCTAGCGGCGAGACGGGCGTTGGCCGCAGGCGTCCGCCAGCCCCGCCCGCCCACGCAGACTGGCAGACTTGCGGGATGCCACGGCTGATTGCCGCCCTGCCGAAGGCGCACCTGCACCTGCATTTCACCGGGTCGATGCGGCATGCCACGCTCGTCGAACTGGCCGAGCAGCACGGCGTGCACTTGCCCGAGGCGCTCGCCGAGGAATGGCCGCCTCAGCTCAGCGCGGCCGACGAGCGCGGCTGGTTCCGCTTCCAGCGGCTCTACGACATTGCCAGGTCAGTCGTCCGGGCGGAGGCTGACGTCAGGCGGCTGATCCTGGAGGCCGCCCAGGACGAGCGGGCTGACGGCTCTGGGTGGCTGGAGCTGCAGATTGATCTGTCCGGCTATGCC
Organism: Streptosporangiaceae bacterium; assembly: GCA_035570295.1. Lineage (GTDB taxonomy): Bacteria > Actinomycetota > Actinomycetes > Streptosporangiales > Streptosporangiaceae > JAJYUU01. Next base: position 3,301 of record DATMMA010000357.1, on the reverse strand, counting down.
GCCCGGTTTGGCGGACTGACGCCGATGCTGGAACTGGTCCTCGACGCTGCGGCAGTCGCGGCCCGGCGCACGGATGTGGGCATCGGCATCATCGTTGCCGCGAACCGCACCAAGCATCCGCTGGACGCACGGACGCTGGCCAGGCTCGCAGCCCGGTACGCCGCCCGCGGCGTGACCGGGTTCGGCCTCAGTAACGACGAACGCCGCGGCACGGTCGCGGACTTCATCCCTGCCTTCCGGATCGCGGCGAGGGCGGGCCTGCGCTCTGTACCGCACGGCGGCGAGCTGGTAGGTCCGGCCAGCGTGCGGGCCTGCCTCGACGAGTTGCACGCCGACCGCATCGGGCACGGCGTGTCGGCCGCGGAAGACCCGGACCTGCTGCGCAGACTCGCGGTCGCCCGGACGACGCTGGAGGTCTGCCCGACGTCAAATGTGGCACTGGGAGTCGCTGCCACCGCGCGCGACGTGCCGCTGCTGCAACTGCTCGACGCCGGGGTTCAGGTGGCGCTTGCCGCCGATGATCCGCTGCTGTTCGGGCCGCGCCTGGCCGCGCAGTATGAACTCGCCCGCACCGTGCACGGACTGTCCGACGGCGAGCTGGCGGACCTCGCGCGGATGTCCGTGCTCGGCTCCGCGGCCCCCGACGACCTCCGGGCCCGGTTGCTAGCCGGGATCGATGTCTGGCTCGCCAGCCCGGTGCACGAGGCCCACGCAGACGACGCCCTAACGGCGGACGAGGCCGGGTTTGCGGCGTCCTAGGCGGAGCACGCAGCGGCCCGACCCGCTGCCTAGAGCTCGACCCCGACGAGGACCGGCTCGTTGGTCAGCGTCACGCCGAAAGCGTCACGGACACCAGCCTGGATCTCTCTGGCGAGCCGGATCAGCCCCGCGGTAGTGGCCAGGCCCGGATTGGTCAGCGCCAGCGCATGCTTGGTCGAGATCCGCGCACCGTCTGCATCACCCGGCAGCCGCCAGCCCTTGCTGAATCCCGCGTGCTCGATCAGCCAGGCCGCTGACATCTTGACCTGCCCGTCTGAGGCCGGCCAGTGGGGGATGCCCGCCCTGGCATCGAGTTCCCTGGCGCTCGCTCCGGCACGGCCTGGTTCGCCACCGGTCCCAAACCGAACGGCCAGCTCACCGTACTGCGCCGCGCTGACAACGGGGTTGGTGAAGAAGGAGCCCGCGCTGCGGGTGTCGGGGTCAGCCTCAGCCAGCACCATGCCCTTGCCGCGGCGCAGTTCGAGCACGGCCGCGCGCGCGGCCGCCAGCGGGACCCGGTCACCATCAGCGACCCCGAGCACCCGGCTCAGCTCGCCATAACGGACCGGTGCCGACAGCGGGCTCACCGGCAGCCGGAACGTCACCGCCAGTATCACGAACCGGCCCGTCGCTGAAGCCGGGTTCAGTGCGGCACCGCGCCCGGCCGCGGCTGCCTGCCGCTTGAACACGCTGCTCCGGTAGCCGAAGCCGCAGTCGGCAGCGGCCATCACGATGACCTGGTCACTGAGCCGGTCGTAGGCCCGCACCGAGGTGATCGTGTCCGCGACATCCTGACCATAGGCGTTCACGTTCTGGATCGGCGTCGCCCCGGCCCGGCCCGGAATGCCGGACAAGCATTCCACCCCGGACAGGCCCTGACCCAGGCAGTCCTGCACGAACTCGTCCCAGTCCTGGCCGGCCTGGGCGGTCACTTCAACCGCGTCGCCCGCTGTCGCGAAGTCCGCGCCCCGCGCGCTCGCTAGCACCACCAGGCCGGGAAAGCCCTCGTCGGCGACGACCAGGTTGCTCCCGCCACCGAGCACGAGAACCGGCTCAGCTTCGGCGTCTGCCGCCCGGACCGTGGCGATGAGCTCGTCCTCGCTGGCCGCGCTGACGAACCGCGCAGCCGGCCCGCCGAGGCGCAGGGTGGTGTACTCGGCTAGCCGGACCTGCTCTGTAGTCATCACGACGGCGATCTCCACGGCGGGAACGGGCTCTGGGCGGCCCGGTGAGTTAAGACAGCAGCTCACAAGAGGGCGTTCCGGCCCTGAAGTGTGCAAGTCAAGCATGCCGTAGCGGCAGGCGTGCGCTGATCACGACCGGGTGCAGGCACCCGGCAGTACCGACGCGAAACGGTGCTCACAGTAAGACAGTGGCCGGGGCATCCGCTCCCGGCCACTGCCTGGTAACCCCGTAACCTGCGGTCTAGGCGAAAGCCGCGACCCCGCGAAGGTCTTCTGCTTCCTCGGTGTCCGCGAGCTCGTCCTCGCGCGGGGCGGTGCGCGGCAGGCACCGCTCATAGGCCGCCGCAGTCTCCTGGCCGATGCGGTCGATGCAGTAGCGCGACCGGGCACGATCAGCGGCCGCGATCCCGTAAGCCTGCAACATGGCCGGCCGCGCCAGCAGCGCACGCAGCCGCAGCACCAGCATGGCCGGGTGTTCCGGCGCGACCAGGAAGCCGGTGATGCCGTCGATCACCGCGTCCCGCTGGCCGCCGACCGCGGAGGCGATGACGGGCAGCCCGCAGGACATTGCCCGGATGGCGGCCAGACCTGTCGGGTCGTAACTGGTCGCGCTGACCATCACATCGGCTGAGCACAGCAGGGCCGACTCCTCAGCTTCGGCAACCTCACCCGCGAAGGTGACGCGGCTCCGGACGCGGAGTTCGGTGGCGAGCTGAGCAACCTCGCGGAACGGCCCTGACCTGGGCAAGTGCTTGGCGTCGGGGCCGCCGATGATGGTCAGCCTGACGGCAGGCAGTTGCGCGAGCGCGCGTATCACGGTACTCAGCCCGCGGGCCTGGTCATCGGCGAACGCGAGCAGGCGTGGCTTGTCGCTGGATTTGGCCCGGACGTCGTCCGGTCTTGCGTTGATGGTGTCGATACCTGCCGGTATCACCCGGATGGCGGACTTGGGCACGGCGAGCCTGGCAAGCTCGTCAGCCTCTTCCTCGGAACTGGCAAGCACCGCGGCAGCGGTGCGGCCGATGGATGCCTCGAGCCGCACTCTGGCCCCGCAAACATCGAGGCCGGCCTGCCGTCGCTCGATCGAGCCGAGTGACTCGAAGCTCTGCACCACCGGGATGCCGGTGCCCCGGACAGCGCCGATGGCAGCGAGCCCGGCGGTCCAGGAGAACGCATGCACGACGTCTGGTGCCTTGGTGCGCCAGCGGTCCGCAAGGTAACCGGCGACTTCCGGCATGTACCTGGCACACTCCTCGGCAGCCAGGCGCCTGGCCGGGCCGGCCTTGATGTGCTCTACCGATACCCCGGCACCGAGGATCGCGGTACCAGGCGCGACCGGGTCCTGCGTGCGCGCGTAC
>DATMMA010000356.1:0-6476 GCA_035570295.1 Streptosporangiaceae bacterium | reverse complement strand
CTATGTGGCGCAGGCACTCGGCGGAGGGTTCTGGGCCAAGATGATGGCGCTTGCCATCGCGCTCTCGGTAATCGCCACCACCGGCACCGGCATAGTGCTGAGTGCCCGGATCGCTTACGGGATGGGCGGCTACCGGGCCCTGCCCGGCTCACTGGCCAAAGTCTCCCGCCGTTTCGCAACGCCCGCCATCGCGAGTGTCGTGGTCGGGGTGCTGCTGATCGCGATCTTCTGGGTCTACATGCTGGCCACGTCTGTCGAGAACGCGTTCTACGACGTCATCGATACCACTGGCTTGCTGTTCGCGATCTTCTATATCCTCACTGCGCTCGCCACGATCGTTTACTACCGGCGGCGCGTCTTCAGCGGGCCATGGGATTTCGTGATCCTCGGAGTGCTCCCACTCGGCGCAGCTGGCTTCCTGGGCTGGATGTTCGAGCAGACGGTCCAGCAAGCAGCATGGCCGGAGCGGTGGTCGCTCATCGGCATCATTGTGGCCGGAGTGGGGCTGATGCTGTACGCGCGATTGTTCGCTCGCTCCCCGTTCTTCCAGATCACGCGGGAGAGCGAACCCTAAGCTGCCGCATGGCTCGGCGGTCAGTCACCAACGATCGCGGCGAGGCCCTCCCGTGCGCCCTTGGTCACCGGATCGGCCGGGGCCAGTGCGCGCTCGCCGTTGGTCACCGCCTCCTGCAGCAGCCTGCGTGCGTCACTGCGCCGCCCGACCGCGTAGTAGACCCGGCCCAGGTTGAGTGCCGAGGAAATCGTGTCAGCGTGATCGCTGCCCAGTGCGCGCTCGAATCCGGCATGAACCTGTTCGCACAACTGCACCGCCATCGCCATGCGCCCGGCCTGGTGGTAGGCGGACGCGAGCGCCGCGCGGGCCCGCAGGGTATCCGGGTGATCAGCTCCCTGGCTCCGCTGACGATCCCCGACCACCTTCTTGTACTGAGAGAACGCATCCTTGACCCGGCCGTCGGCGAGGTAGGCGTCGGCCAGCAACTGTCGCGTCGTCATGGTGTCGGGGTGCTGCGCGCCGAGCCCTCGCTCACGCTCGCCGAGGATGAGCCGGTAAAGCCGGATCGCCTCACTCAGCTCTCCCGCGGCCCGGTAGCCCGCCGCAACCTCGTCGCGGATGATGGCACACTCCGGATGGCCAGGGCCGTACGCGCGCTCAGAGTCAGTGAGCGCGGCCGTGAGCACCGCGATGGCCTCGTCGAACTGTCCTGCGGTCACTAGCACACGTCCGAGCCTGACTCGGGCAGCCAGCGTGCGCGGGTGATCTGGGCCGTAGGCCTTCCCCCAGTCCGACGTGACCCGCTGATACCAGGACACTGCCTCGCCCACCCGGCCTGCGTTCACGAACGCGGCCGCTAGCCGCTCCACGCTGACCATCGACTCGGGATGACCCGGGCCGAAAACCTGGTCACCGATCGCTGTCAGCTCGGTCCAGTAATCCACCGAAGGGCCGGCCAGGGATGCGTCGTCCAGGCTCTGACCGGCCCGCAGTAGTAGCGGATGGCAGCCGCCTGCCCACAGCAGACCGCCGGTCGCGCGCCGCAGGGAGGCGGCACTTGCTCGCAGGCTCTGGCCGAGCAAGGGATCTGCCTCCGGCGACGGCCAGGACTCAAGCAGGGCAGTAGCAGCCGCCTGGGCCGCCTGTTCCAGCATTTCTGGCGACATCGCAGCCCTGACGGCCCGCTGCAGGACTTGGCTCATCCGCACGATCGACGGATCGCTGCCGCGGTCAAGGCTGATCAGGCCCGCCTGATCCAGGACAGCCAGGGCCATCTTGGCTCGCTCCATGGCTTGCGGCGTTGCTGCCGAGCTGCCAGTGATGTAGCTCGAAGCGGACGGCGCGGCGAAGACCGAGGCCGGGACACCATGCCCGTCCAGCATCGCGGCGATGGCCAGGCAGGACTGTGCCGCGCCGCCCGGCATTAGCTGATCGGCGTGGTCGACGCAGAGCGTCCAGGTCACCCCCGCCGCGGGGAGCGGCGCGGCGTCCGGAGAGTTGAAGATTGACGACCGCAGGTAGTACTGGTCCCGGTAGTCGCCGCAGGTCATCCACGAGTTGCCGATCGTGGCCGTTGCCTGGGCAAGCGCCACGGGCTGGCAATCGAGATCCTCGATCAGGTCGATTGCCCCGCGACGCTGGTCAGGGTCAGCAGACAGCCGGCCGACCAGATAGCTCATCGCCTCGCGCGGGCTGAACGGCCCGATCTCCAGGGTCAGCACATCCGTGAGCCCGGCCGTCGCATGAGCGCTGGGCGTTGTCAGCAGCACGTGACCGGCGGAGCCGGCCGGCCACAGGCCCTGCAGAACCGAAGGGTCCGGCATGTCATCGAGCACCACTAGCCAGCGCCGGTCCGTCTCGCCAAGCCAGCGAAGGAAGCTCGCCGCAACGGATTCGGCGGTGCCCGGCATCCTGATCCCCGTCACAGCTCTGGCCGCCGCGACGTAACCAGACAGGATTGACGCAGCACTGCTCGCGTCGATCCAGACCAGCAGGTCAATCGACCGGGCACGCCACAATGACTCGGCGTGGAATACCGCCAGCTGGGTCTTGCCGCCGCACCGGAGCCAGTCGTGCGACGATCCCGCCCCCAGCCGGCCGGAGCGCGGTGCGAGCGCAATCGCTGCCCTGCGCTCCATGGCCATATTGAGGTCGGGACCGGTCTCCGGCCTGGTACTGAACCTGTCAGCAAGCGGCGGGACAGCGCCGGATCGCACCGGCCACTCGTCCGTGACCAGCAACGGGCCTGCCACCGGGGTTGGTGCCGGGCCGTCCACGTCCGTCTCCGCGTTTATTTGCACCCAGAACCGCCCTGGCAACCGTTACTGCTTAGGACTGACAACATTAAAGCTAGCGGGACGGCATTGACCCGGAAATGGTCGGCTATCTGCTCAGGCCATGTCGTCGTTGACCAGTTACGTCGGCTTCGCTCGCATAGTAGTGGTCAGGGGGCATTCATATCCGGCCGTTGAAGGCGCGATCGCCGGGCAACGCGGCCGGACCTGATGGACAGTCGGTTAACGAACGTGGTTACTGGTGGCGCCCAGCGCCGGGAACGTGATATTCCGATACTGCTCATATCCTCCCTCGACATGGAGTTTCGCCGTGATTCGCCACCGGTCACGCCGGGCTGCCACCGCTGCCGTCCTCGCAATCGCCGCTGCGGCGGCCGTTGCCGCGACGACCGCTTCCGTTGTCCCGGTGGCGGCAGCCGCGAGCGCTGGCGCCATAGTGATCGACTCGGTCACCAGCCCGCCAACCGAGCCTGGGCTGCTCAGTGTCCAAGCCGAGGCCCAGAGCCCGATAACCAGCCTCACCGTGCACATCCACCTGGGCAGTACAAGCGAGATCACCATTCCGTCCGGCGAACTCACCCTGACGTCCGGCAGCGCACAGGACGGGACCTGGACGGTCCAGACGCCCATCACCCAGGACGAGCTCAGCCTCGGCACGTATCAGGTGACGGTGGACGCCACCAATTCGGGCGGAGACAACCTCACCGGGCTGAGCGCGCCGAACCCATGGTTCTTCGGCCTCTACCCAGCGGTGACAATCGCGGCCAGCACGACCACGCTCAGCTATTCTCAGCAGTCCGTGACGTTCACCGGCCAGGTAATGGCTGACTCGCCAGCAGGGTCGCCGGAGGGTGTTGCTAACGAGCCAGTGACGATTACGGACTCGGATGGCGGGTCCTGGTCCACGACCACCGACGGAACCGGGAATTACTCGGTTCCCGCCACCCCGAACCTGGTCAGCGCCACGGGACTGGCCGGATCGTTCTCCGCATCGGTCAGCGGCAACCCCGCCATCGCGGAAGCTTCGTCACCCAAAGTCGAGTTGACCGGTGACGTCGATCCGGTGCAAGTCAGAGTCGCGCTGAGTAAATCGAAGGCGGATTTTGGCACCAAGGTGACGCTCTCGGGCACCGCCCAGTACCAGTCGGACGGGGTATGGCTTCCATTCGCGAGTTCCACCATCAACGTCACGGGGATTGACCACTACTCCGGCCGCAGCGTCCCGCCGATCGCGGCGGCGACAGACGGCACCGGATCATTCACAGTCGTCCTCCCCGCCCAGCCCACGACGACCTGGACCGCGAACCCGGCGCCTAGTCAGTACCTGACCGGGAACGTCTCACAATTCGGACTGCCCAACTCGGCCACTCTTACCGTCGTGTTGCCGACCAGGACGACGCGCCTTCATGTCGCCTACAACCCGGTCGGCCGGATCACCGCCTCCGGCTGTCTGAGCCTGGGGGCAGCCGTGGCGTCGTTCCCTAGCCTGAGCCCACCTGAAGACGCTGACCTTTACCTGCAGTACTCGCGGACGTCCCGCGGACCCTGGCGGACACTCGGAACTCTTGCTGGCAGCGGCGCGCCGAAGTGCAGCGGCGGGACCGGATTCAGTGGCACAGCCGGCTCGCCGGCGTTGTCTGGCCACTACCGCGTCGATTTCACCGGCCAGCTGCTGTACCAGCGCTCGGTCAGCGCGGCCGGGTACGCAGCGACGGCGCGGACCAGGATCATCAACTTCAGCATCAAGCCGCGGGCCGTGACCGGGCACGGCCGCATCCAGGTCAGCGGGCGGCTTCAGCAAAAGGCCGGCGCCTGGAAGAGCCTCGGCAGCGTCCTGGTCAAGATCTTCGTCAAGCCGGCCGGCGGTACGAACTGGTACTGGTACCGGAAGGTGCACCTCTCCAGGTCGGGGAAATTCAGCATCAGCTTCGCTGACCCGGTGAGCGGCCACTGGGCGGCCGGCTTCGCCGGCAACGCCAGCCACCTGCAAACGACGTCGCGAATCCTTTACGTGGCGGCCTCCGGAACGGCGGCCAACTTGCGTCGCGGCCTCACCACGCACTCGCTATCCGCGCGGGCGACTCGAGCACTGCTGGCAGCCGGCTAGCCGCCAGCCGGCCAAGCGCTATCGCCTACTACTGCAGAGGGAGTTTCTGGTGTCGCGCCGAACCTTCATAGTGAGCGCACTGGGCGCAGTGAGCGCACTAGGCGCGGCAGCCGCGCTGCTGGCCGCCGGAGCGCCAGCGCGGGCCTCAGGCGCGATCGGCGCCAGCGCGTCCAGCTCGTCGGCAAGCGTCGGCGAGCTCACTGTCAGCTTCACCGCCGCTACTGCCATCACCGGCTTTACCGTGCGCATCATCACGGCTAGCGGCACGGACGTGCTCGACCTTCCCGAGCAAGACTTCACAATGACCTCGCCGCCGGGTCTGGCATCCAGCACCTGGGCTCTCGGCCAAGCGATCACGACCAGCCAGCTGCCGTTCGGGACTTACTCGATAACGGTCGATGCGACGGACGCCGGCGGCGACTCAGTGACCGGCCAGCCGGCTGGCACACTTGACTATCTGATCCAGCCGACTGTCACTCTGGACGCGAGCTCGCAGGTACTTAGCTACGCCAGCCCGACCACGGCACTGTCCGGCACCGTCACCGGCCTATGGCCGGACGGCTCGACCAGACCGGTAACCGGGCAGCCAGTGCTCGTGACGAACCCCGAGGGTCAGTCACTGCAGACGCAGACCGATGCCAGCGGCGACTTCACCACGTCAGCCAGCTCTGCCGGTACGTTCACCGCAAGCGTCTCGGGCAGCGCGCTCGCGTCCGCGAGCTCGGCGCCGGTGGCTGTCACCACTGCGACGACGCCGACTGAGCTCACGGCGTCAGTCAGCACCACGCATACCAGCTATGGCCGGCAGGTGACAGTCTCCGGCCACCTGTCCTACGAGCCCGGAACTACCTCGCAGAGCCTGGCCGGGAAGCCAGTTGTGGTCGTCGCCCCTGGTTACCCGCAGCTGTCGGTCCCGGTTACCGGCCCGGACGGGAGTTTCACCGCGAGCTTCACCGCGACGCAGTCCGGCCCGGTGCTGGTCTACTTCAACAATGCCCAGTATCAGGAATCAGGCAACATCCCGTACCTGGCACCGGCGGAAGCCACAACTGACACGATCACGGTTGACCGGCAAACGTCCCTCACCCAGTTCTCCGCGAGCGTGTCGACTTCGAGGACGGTGAGCGTCCGCGGCTGCGTCGGAATTGCTAATCTTCCGCCAAGCGTGTCCAGCGGCGTGACTGGTACCGTCACGATCCAGTACTCGGCCAGCAAGGCCGGCCCGTGGCGCCGACTCGGCACGATCAGACAGCTCAACTCGCCGTCGAATGGCAGTTGCGGGATCGCGACCGTCGAAGCTGCTTTCCACGGCAGCTTCGACGTAAAGCTTGCGAGGTCCTATTACCGGGCGTCCTTCGCCCCGCGGGCCGGTCACAACTTGCTGGGTTCGGTTAGCGCGCCCGTGCTGGCCTGGAAGTACCTGACGAGGGTCACTTCGTTCAAAGTGTCGGCGCGGCGAGTAGCCAAGGGCGGCAAGCTCACAGTCAGCGGTCAGCTGCTCCAGGACACCAAGCGCTGGATCCCCTACGCCCGCCAGCTAGTGCAGATCGTGTACCGCAAG
>DATMMA010000355.1:0-2124 GCA_035570295.1 Streptosporangiaceae bacterium | reverse complement strand
GACGTGGTAGCCGCCGAGACCGCCGACTGCGCGCTCTGCCGATGGCACCAGCGCCGTGCGTGCACGTTCCCGGCCTGGTCAGCGAAGATCACCTCGCCAGGGTAAGGATGCTCGGTCTCGCCGGAGAACGAGGAATACCTCTCGCTCCCGTCCGCGTAGCGGACGGTGAGCGGACCGCTGATCCGGTCGGTGTCCAGTACCGCTATCGGGACGGCATAGGCGAGCGAAATCGCGTTGCACAGGTCCACGACCGGATGAACCGCGGGCAGCGTCCCTTCTTTCCGGTAGCGCCGCAGCAGCGACTCGGCAGCGCAGCGGTACTGCGTTGGCTTGAGCCCCATGCGAGCGAACGCGGTCCGCCACGCGCGGATCTGCGCGAGCTCAGCCTCGGAGGCGCCGGCTAGCAGATCGTCGGCACGCGCATAGAACGGCTTGGCCCGGTCGGCGACGCGCGCCGCAGCTTCGCCGCCGCCGGTGATGCCAGTCGCGACCAGCACTCCGGCCGCCAGCTCGGGAAAGTCCGTCCAGATCTGATCGGAGTGCTGAAACCGCATGGTGCAAGCCTGCCACGTGAAGGCCCGCGTTAGCTGCTCGCGGCAGCCTTCGCAGCGGCGGCCTGCTTCGCCAGCGCGGTGAACTCCTCGACGCCGAACGCCGTGCCCGCGATGCCCCAGCCGCCCTCCGCGGCCTCGGTAAGGATCACCCAGGTCCGGGCCGCGAGGCCCGGATCGCCGGCCGCCCTGGCGATGATGTCCGTCGCCTCCGTGGTGATCTGCCGCTGTCCGTCGCGGTTCAGCGACCCGGGCGGTGTGACGATCTGGACCCGGACGGTGCGGGAGGACGCGGTGTTCGCCGTGGAGATTGCCGCCGGCGGGAGGCGGTGAATGAAAGCAGCGGTGTTGTCGAGGTGGAAGGCGCCAGGCTGGGCCACCCCTTCGGCGCGCAGCACCGCATGAGTCAGTTCATGGCCGAGCATCTCGTCAGCGTCCGGCGGGAGCATGTCGGCCGGTACGTATACGTCGATCATGGGCATGGTGGCTGGGCTCCTTCGTCCGCTATGACGGTCGTCATAGACGCTAGACTATGACGGGTGTCATGGTCAAGGTGTCGTGGAGGCCAGAAGGTGGCTGGGGTCCGGGACAACATGATCGCCGGAGCGGCGCGGCTGCTGGCGCAGCGAGGCCTGCAGGCGACATCGTTCTCGACCGTCCTGGCCGAGACGAATTCGCCGCGCGGCTCGATCTACCATCACTTCCCTGGCGGCAAGGAGGAGCTTGTGACCGCGGCGATCGATGCCACCCGGCAGCATGCGCTCAGCCTCATCGACCGGGACATGGGCGCGTCCGCGGTGGAAGTCACGAAGTCGTTCCTGGCCGCCTGGCGGGCACTGCTGACGTACGCACGCTTCGATGCAGGCTGCGCGCTGGTAGCAGTCACCGTCGCCGCCGAGACTGACGCGCTGCGCGAGAGGACCGGCGAGGCGTTCCGGGCCTGGCGGGACAAATTGGCCCGCGCCCTTCAGGCAGGCGGACTGAGCGAGGCCGATGCGAGCTCGACGGCTACCCTGCTGCTAGCCGCGAGCGAGGGCGCTGTCGTCATCTGCAGGGCTGAGCAGGACATCGGGCCGTTCGACCTGGTGGCGGCGCAACTGCTCGACTACGTACAGGCGCTGCCCGCAGGACAGGCAGGCGCGGACACGGACGCGCAGGCGTGACGCCGGAGACACGTGCGACGCCGGAGACACGGTTGGCAGCTGCGGCGGCACGCCAGCAGGTCGCGGCCAGGGCAGTGAGGAGCGAGATGCGCAAGGCAGGGCCGGTTGGCTTTGATCTTGATCTCACGCTTATCAACTCCCGGCCGGCGATCATGGCCGCCTGGTCCGCGGTCGCGGCAGAGCTCGGTGTCGTGATCGATCTCGCGGAGGTGGACCAGCGGATGGGCATCAAGCTGGAGGACGAGGTCAGCTACTGGTTCCCGGCGGACGGGCACCAGGCCGCGGCCGACAGCTACCGGCGCCATTACCTGCGGCTGGTTCCGACGCTGACCTTCCCGCTGGCTGGCGCCATGGAGTCGCTGGCAGCTGTAAGGCAAGCAGGGGAGCGGGCAATTATCGTCACCGCGAAA
>DATMMA010000354.1:0-20107 GCA_035570295.1 Streptosporangiaceae bacterium | reverse complement strand
GCCAGCGGCAGACCAGGCATTAGCGAGCCGAGCCACGCCCCGGCGGCGACGACTACCACCGAAGCCCGCCACTCGACGGTCGGGCTACGCACGGTAACCCCGTCACCGTCGGCCTCGATGCTGGTGACCATCGTGTGCGGGTAAACCTCAGCGCCCAGCCGCCGGGCCGCCGCCGTCTGCGCCCGGACGTTGCGCTCCGGGTAGCAAATTCCTGCGCCCGGGTCCCATACGGCGACGTCTCCTGGCGCCAGACCCTGATACTGCGGCTGCCGCGCCACTAGCTCTTCGTGGCTGAGTTCCTGGATCGGCACCTCGGCCGCCGCGGCCGTCTCGATCGCGCCGCGCACCACAGGGCTATCCGGCGCTCCAGCGTTCAGGCAACCGGTCTGGCTGACCAGCTGTTCCCCGATCTGGCCGCCGAGTGCGGTCCACAGCTCAAGCGACTTCAACGCGATCGCGGCGAGGCCGGGATGCTCCAGGCAGGCGATACGGAACAACCGGGTCGCTCCGTGCGAGGAGCCGAGGTGGTGCCCGATGCCGTGACGCTCGACTCCCGCGACGTCAACCCCGCGCGCCGCAAGCCGCCACAGCGCAGCGGAACCGAAACCGCCCAGGCCGACGACGACAACCTCGTTGCGAATCGTCTCCATCGCCCACAGACCCTTTCTCCCGTCGCCGCTCGAGCCAGCCGCGCGAGTGCGCCGTTACCAGCTGCCCGGCAACTCGCTGCCGTACCAGGACTCGATGAGCCGGTGCGCGATCGACACTGGCGGCGGCAGTCTAATGGTGCCGTCAGCGATGGCCGCGGCAAGCTCGTCCCGGCTGTACCAGTTCGCCTCCGCGATCTCGTCGGCATCGACGGTGATGTCGGTGTTGCGAGCCGCGGCGCGGAAGCCGAGCATCAGGCTCTGCGGCATCGGCCAGGGCTGGCTGCCGAGATAGGTCACGGCGCCGACTGTGATGCCGGTCTCTTCCGCGACTTCGCGGCCGACCGCCTGCTCAGCGGACTCCCCAGCCTCGACAAAGCCAGCCAGGATGGACACCCGGCGCTCTGGCCACAGCGCGTTCCTGGCGAGCAAGGCGCGGTCGGCGGGATCGGTGACGAGCACGATCATCGCCGGGTCAACGCGCGGGAAATGCTCGCTGCCGTCGACCGGGCACTTGCGCGCGTGACCGGATGCGATCGGCTCGGTTGGCGAGCCGCAGCGCGGGCAGTGCGTGAACGTCTCGTGCCAGTTCGCCAGCGCGACAGCATGGGTCAGCAGCCCGGCGTCCCGGTCGGACAGCAGCGGGCCGGCCTCACGCAGGTGGGCCGGGCGTACGCCAGAGCTAGTCTGCTCTGGCAGCGGCCCGGCCACGCCGAAGTACGCGCGGCCGTCCGCCTCCACGCCCAGCAGGAACCGCACTCCGTCCGGCGCCTGCCCAGGCGCGACGAAAGCCAGCTCGGCATCCTGATCGGTGACTTCACAGAGCGCCTGGCCGTGCTCGACCACGATCACCCTGGTCGCCGGGTCTGACCAGGCCGTCTTGAGCCAGTCCGGATCCGCGCGCAGATGCGCAACCCGGTCGACCTCGCCGCGCGCGAGCGCCAGCCCGGTCAGCGCCGGGCCGGTCAGCCTGAGCCCCGGGCTGGCCGACCCCTTCCCGGCCGGCCCGGTGCTGGCCGACACTGCATCGTCCGAGGCGCTCGCCGCACTCACCTTGCGGCCGTCAGCTCGTCGCCCGCCGCGGCCAGTTCCTCCCACAGATATGCCGCCGCCTCGGCGCCCTTGAGCAGCAATCCCATGTCCACCCGCTCATTCGGTGCATGGATCCTGTCCGCGTTCAGTCCGACCGCGATGAAGACTAGCGGCGCGGCCAGGATATCGGCCAGGTCCGCCTCCGGCCCGCTGCCGCCTTCCCTGGTGAACAGGATCTCCTTGCCGAACGCCCGCTGCATCGCTCGGACACCCGCACTGACCGCCGGAGAGTCCAGCGGTGCGAATGACGGCCTGACGCCGCCGCCGCTGGCGGTCACGGTCGCCTCGATGCCTGGCGGCGCGTGTTCTGCCACGTACTGCCGCAGCCCGGCTATGACGTCGGCTGGCTCCTGGTTAGCGACCAGCCTGAAGGACAGCTTGGCGTTCGCCCTGGCCGGCACGATCGTCTTGCCGCCGGCTCCGGTGTGGCCGCCCCACATGCCGTTGATCTCGGCGGTCGGCCGGGCCCACACGCGTTCGAGCGTCCCGTATCCAGCCTCTCCGGCCGCGGCGCGACTGTTGCCCGCCGCGGCAAGCCACGCTTCCTCATCGAACGGGAGCCGGCCGATCAGCTCGCGCTCGGCGTCCGACAGCGGCAGCACCTTGTCGTAAAAGCCAGGCACCGTCACCCGGCCGTCGGCGTCGTGCAGGCCGGCCAGCAGGCCGGCCATGACGTGCAGCGGATTAGGCACCGCGCCGCCGAACGATCCAGAGTGCAAGTCCCGCTCGGGACCTCGCAGGCTGATCTCGGCATCCACGACGCCACGCATGCCGACACACATCGACGGCACGTCAGCCGCCCACATCGTGGTGTCGGACACGACCACAACGTCGCAGGCCAGCCGGTCGCGCTTGGCTCGCAGCAGGTCGGCGAAATGCGGTGAGCCGGATTCCTCCTCGCCTTCGATCAGCAGCTTGATCGTGACTGGCGGCGCGGTCGCGCCGGAGCGAGCCAGGCTGGCCCGCAAGCCGAGGGCGTGAAACAAGACCTGCCCTTTGTCGTCTGAGGCGCCCCGGCCGAACAGCATGCCGTCGCGCTGCACTGGCTCGAACGGCGGGCTGTCCCACTCCTCCAGCGGCTCGACCGGTTGCACGTCGTGGTGACCGTAGACCAGTACCACCGGGGCCGCCGGATCGCCGGCCGGCCATTCTGCAAAAACCGCTGGCATTCCCTGCGATCCAGACTCGCCAGTCGGCCATACCTCGACGGTCGGAAAGCCCGTTCCGGTCAGGAAAGTCCTGAGCCAGTCCGCTGACCTGCCGACGTCCGCGTGACGCGCGGGGTCGGCCGAAATGGACGGGATGGCCAGCCACTCGCCCAGCGCGCCGAAGAACTCGGCCGCGTGATCTTCAACGAACTGGCGTACGTCCATGGGTACTCCCTTGCAGACGGATTTCGGCCGGCCCGGGCGAGGGCCATGACATGCGTGTGGTCATGATCGTAGTGCGCGTTAGGAGAGCTGATGAGCGCGTGGACGGCGGAGAAGGTTCGAGCAGCCGCGTGCCGGTCATGGAGGATTGAATGATTGTCGCTTTCTCGGTAACGCCCATCGGCGTGGGCACTGACGTGGCCGAATACGTGGCCGACGCGGTCAGGGTCGTGCGCGCGAGCGGATTGCCGAACCGGACCGATGCCATGTTCACCACCATCGAGGGTGACTGGGACGAAGTGATGGCAGTGGTCAAGAGCGCGTGCGACGCAGTGGCTGCACGGGCGCCGAGGGTGAGCGTGACACTGAAGGCGGACATCCGGCCGGGCGTGACCGGTGCGCTGGACTCGAAAATGGCGTCGCTAGAGCGTCACCTCGAGGCCTGACCCCGGCGGGCCGGGAGTCCCTAGATCGGGTTCTCCGGGTGGTGGGAGTCCCATTCCTGCAACGCGGCCACAGCGAGCCAGTCGAGACCCTGGCCGACCTCAGCCTCGATACCGTGCGCCAGCGCGGCCATCGCGGCCGCCGCGGCGTAGCCGTCGACCTCGTCGGCCTGGTCGCTCGCGCCCTCAAGGGCATGCACCAGCATCTCCTTGGCCGCCGTAGCCTTAGCTGGCGCATGTCCGTAGGAGTTCGCCAGGTGCGAGATGGCCCGCCGCACCACGCGCTCAGCGATACCGTCGCTCATGGCAACCCGTCGTTCCGCCACCTGTGTGCCTCCATCCCGTCCGACCGAGGCATCTTAGTCGTCTGAGGAGCCCTATGCCTCGCGCGGTGGTCCGCCACCCGGTCTTTGCCCGGTTCTACACCCGGCTCAGCGTCGGCATGGAACGAGGCGGAGTGAGCGAGCGCCGCCGCACGCTGCTGGCCGGGCTCACTGGTTCGGTTCTGGAAGCGGGCGCCGGCAACGGGCTGAACTTCGGCCACTACCCCGCCGCGGTCACGGCCGTACTTGCCGTCGAGCCGGAGCCCCGCCTCCGGGCACTCGCCGAGCAGAGCGCTCGCCGGGCAACGACAGTCATCACCGTGACCGACGGAATCGCCGAGCACCTGCCAGCAGGCGACCAGGAGTTTGATGCGGTCGTTGCCACGCTGATGCTGTGTTCGGTGAGCGATCCGGCCCTCGCGCTGCGGGAGATGCGCCGTGTGCTGCGGCCAGGGGGCGAGCTGCGATTCATGGAGCACGTCGCCGCCGAGTCGCCCGGCCTGCGCCGTGTCCAGCGGATAGCGGACGCTACCTGCTGGCCGGCCTGTTTCGGCGGGTGTCATGCCAGCCGTGATCCGGTTGCGGCGATTGCCGCGGCAGGATTCCGGGTGCTAGAGCTCGAGAAGTACCGGCTGCCTGATACCCGGTTCCCGTGGCCGACGGCTCCGCACGCATGCGGCGTCGCGGTGCGGGCTTAGCTGTCAGGGAGATCGTCGATCAGCGCGGCCAGTCCGACGCCGTCGAGCAAGTCCGCCGGGCGAACGGTCACGTCGTCCCGCACGTAGTAGAACGCGGCGCGCACCCGGGCAAGAGCCACGCCTGCCAGCGCGGCCCACGCCAGCCGGTACGCCGCCAGCTGTACCGCTACCGCGCGCTTCTCCGCGGCGATGCCAGGCTGGCGCCCGGTCTTCCAGTCGACGACGTCGTATCCGCCGCCCGGCGCGTCGGCGAACACCGCGTCAATGCGGCCGCGCACCAGCCGGTCGCCTATCTTCGTCTCGAAGGGCACTTCGACCTCGACCGGCCAGCGACTGGCCCACTCACTGGCCTCGAACCGCGCCTGAAGCTCAGCCAGCTCCGGTTCCGCCGAACGAGCGGCCAGGTCATCGGCGGCACCAGGGAGATCGTCGGCGTCGATGAGCTGTGCCTGGCCGTATCTTTGCTCAAGCCACTGATGGAACGTCGTGCCCCTGGCGGCCTGCGGCGCGGGCCGTCGCGGCATCGGGCGGCGAACCTGCTGAGCCAGCTCGCCGGGATCCCTCGCCATCGCCACCAGCGACGAGACCGGCAGCTGCCGGGGCAGGCTGACGAGTACGTCTTGCCCAGCCTGGCGGCGCTCGCGCTCGGCCAGCAGCAAGTCAGCGTCACGTCCCCAGGCTGCCGTCAGCTGCTGATAGCGGCCAGCCATAGCGTCGTCTGCCTCGCTTGCCGAATCGGGAGCTGCAGGCTGGGGCGCTGTTGGCTGAGGTACTGCTGGCCGCGGGATTGCGGCGGCACCCGTCGCAAGCTCGCGTGCGGCGACGTCCACCAGCGCGCCCGCTTCGCGGATGGCCGCCTGCCGCGCGCCTGCGGCCGCTTCTGCCGGCCAGGTCGCCGAGGGCGGGTCGGCAAGCGCCGGATTCACGGCGTCTGGCTCAGGCTCAGGCTGCCACGCCTCGACCACGCCGGCCCCGTCCTCACAGGCGGCCCTCACCTCAGTCAGGAACTGCGACGGTCCGAGCCGGGAGACGCCATCGGACCACCAGTAGCCCGAGCACGCCAGCAGGTAGGCAGCCCGGGTGGCAGCCACATACCCGAGCCGGCGTTCTTCGGCCAGGTCGCGCGCCGTGCACGCGTCGTTGAACGCGGTCAGCTCCGGTGTCGTCAGCCCGGCCAGCGCCGGCAGGTCGGCGACGTCGCCGCGCAGCCCGAATGGCAGCAGCCTGGCGTTCTCGGTCCACCGGGTCGTCACGCGCGGCTTGGCCGGGAAGACATGCCGCTGCGGTCCGCCGGCAAATCCGGGCACGAAGATCGCGGCCCACTGCAGGCCCTTGGCCGCGTGCACGGTCGCCAGCTTCACTGAGTCCGTCTCACCGACCTGGCCGGCCTCGAGGCCGAACTCTTCAGACTCGGCCGCCGCGAGGTAGGCCAGGAAAGCGCCAAGTGTCGGTTCCCGTATGTCCCCTGCGAAGGCAGCCGCGGCGTCGGCGAAAGCGTCAAGGTCCGCCCTGGCCGCGGCCGGATCGGCGCCGGGCCGCGACGCGACCTCGATGTCGAGACCCAGCGTTCGCTCCACTTCAGTGACGAGTTCGGCCAGCGGCCTGGCGACGTGCCCGCGAAGCAGTCGCAATTCGGTGGCGAGCGCTGTCAGCCTGGCGTAGCCGGCGAACGAGTAAGCGGCCGGGCTGCCCAGGTCCTCGAGCGCCTCGATGAGGCTGCCGGGGTCCCTGGTCAGGTCGTTGACGGCACCGGCCATCAGGTCGGGGCCGGGTGCGGCCCCCGCCGCCGCGGCTCCGGACTCGGCCGCGCTGGCCAGCGCCCGAGCCCGGCGGCCCAGTGCTACCAGATCGGCCGGGCCGATTCGCCAGCGCGGTGAGGTCAGCAGCCTGGCGAGCGCGCCGGCCGCTGTCGGGTCGTGCAGGACCTGAAGTGTGGCGACGATGTCACCGACCTCAGGGACGGTCAGCAGGCCACCGAGTCCGACGACCTCGACCGGGATGCCGTGCGCTTCCAGAGCCGCCCGCAGCGCCGGGAACTGGGCGCGCTTGCGGCACAGCACAGCGATGTCGCTCGGCCTGACCTTCGCCGTCCGGCCGTCGGGCCACGGCTTGCCGTCCGGCGCCAGCCCGGGCGCCAGGTCAAGCAACCGCGAAACGTGGCCGGCCACCCAGGCCGCCTCGTCTTGCACCGACTCAAGCAGCGCGCATCGCACCAGCCCGCGCTCGGCCCGGCCCTGCGGCGCCACCAGCAACGGCACGTCGGGCGCCGCGGCACGGAGATCGCGCTGGAGGGCACCGGCCGCCAATAGCACGTTCCCGGTGTTACGGAAGCTCGTGGACAGCACGCGCACCGGAGCCGGCCGGCCGTCGCGGGCAGGGAAGTCCGTGCTGAACCGGCGCAGGTTCCCGGCGCTCGCCCCGCGCCAGCCGTAGATCGACTGGCAGGGGTCACCGACAGCTGTCACCGGGTGCCCGTCGCCAAATAGCGAAGAGAGCAGGACAAGCTGCGCGTGCGAGGTGTCCTGGTACTCGTCGAGCAGGACCACCTGGTAGCGGGATCGCTCGGCCTGCCCGACCTGCGGGTGCCGGCTGCCGATCCGGGCCGCGAGCGCCATCTGGTCGCCGTAGTCGACGACCTCCCTGGCGGCCTTGGCCGCCGCGTAAGCCGCGACCAGCGGCAGCAGATGGTCCCTGGTCCGCTGGGTCTTAAGGACGTCGGTGACGGCCTTCGGCACCCGGCCGGTCAGGCTCGCGGCGCAGTTCGCCAGCCACCGGCCGGTCTGGCGCACGTCCTCGGCGCCGCGCAGGTGCTCGGACATCTCGCCGGCCAGCGTGAGCACAGCCGCGGTCACGGTGGCGGGCGTCCAGTCAAACGCATCGGTGGGGCCGTCGTAAGCGGCAACCACCGCAGCCGCGAGCTGCCACGAAACAGCGGGCGTGATCAGCCGCAACGTCGGCTCGAGGCCCTCGCGCAGGGCATGATCAGTGACTAGCCTGCCCGCGTACGCATGGTAGGTGCAGATAACGGGGTCGCCCGCGAGCAGCTCGGCGTCGGGACCTGCCAGGTCGTCCGCGGCGGGCAGTTCGCCGGGACCGGGCAGTTTGTCGGTAGCAGGCACAGAGCCGGCCAGCGGCAGCCCAGCCCGGCGCAGGCCCGCCAGCCGGACCCGGACGCGGTCCGCTAGCTCTGCGGCAGCCTTCCTGGTGAAAGTCAGCCCGAGCACTTGCTCCGGCCGGACGAGCTGGTTGGCTACCAGCCACACCAGCCGCGCCGCCATGGTCTCGCTTTTGCCGGATCCGGCCCCTGCGATCACGGCAAGGGGCGCCAGCGGCGCCCCGATTACCGCAGCCTGCTCGGTTGTCGGCTCTTGCGCGCCGAGCATCCGGGCCAGCTGCGCCGGGCTGTACCTGACCGGACCGCCCGTCACGGGGTCACCTGGCCGCCGCGCTCGTCGACCGGGCAACTGGACGCGACCGGGCAGACACGGCAGCCCGGGTTGGCCGTCGCCCGGAACACCGGCCCGGCCATGCCGGCAGCAACTGTCTCCACCAGCTCGCGCGCCCATTCCGGGTCGGGGTCGCTGCGCAGGCCGCGCTGGGCCTGTACCCGGACGCTGGCCTTGAGCCCGGCCTTGCCCACCTGCACCAGCTCAGCGCCGCCTGGCTCGGCGAGCCCGAACTGCTCGAATGCGCCCAGCAGTACCGCAAGCTGATAGACGCCCAGCTGCGGGTTGCGGTCCAAGTCTGCGTCGGATGGCCTGCTCGTTCCCGTCTTGAGGTCGACGACGATCGCGGCGCCCTCCTCGTCTCGCTCAAGCCGGTCCACCTGGCCGGTGATGGTGATCTCGCCCATGCTGACGCGCAACTGCTGCTCGACGGCTACAAGCTCGCGCGGATTGCCACGGTGCCAGTCGAGGAACTTCGTCACCATGGCCTCGGCCTGCGCCCGCTGGCGGGCGCTGTACCAGGAACTGCCGAAGTCGAGATGCTGCCACAGCTCGTCAATGCGCTTAGCGACCTCGCCGTCGTCGGTGCCCTCGGCGGCCAGCGCGGCAGCCGCGTGAATGACGACGCCCAAGTGCTGCGCGACACCCGGTGAGCGCACTCCGACAGCTGCCTCGAGCAGCCAGCGCAGACCGCACTTGGTGAAGGTCTCGACCCTCGACGGGGAGATCTGCACGTTGCCGCGGATCGGCTCGCCCGCCGCCGTCAGCTCGGTAAGGGCGTACCAGTGCCGCGGGCTCGCGCCGCGCACGCCCGCTGCGGCGAGCCGGGCCAGCTGGTGCGCGGCCGCCGAGCGCACCTGCGCCGGCAGCTCGGCATCGGCTGCGGCACGGCGCAGGTCGGCCGTCAGAGCCGGAAGCGAGAGCCAGCGTCGCTCGGTGCCGGCCACACTCTCGATCTCAATCTCGTCGCCGGCCAGCTCAGCGAGGAACCTGGACGGCCGGTCCTCACTGTCGTCGCCGCCAACGGCCGTCACGACAAGCTCGCCTCGCGCCCGCGTCACCGCGACGTAGAACAGCCTGCGTTCCTCGGCCAGCAGCCGTGCGGCCGACGCCGCGGCCGCTGCCGCTGCAGCTGCCTGCCCGGCTGGCGCGCTGCCGGCCGCCTCCCGCCCGGCCAGCACGTCGACAAGCTCGTCCATGCCGAGCAGGGAACCGCGCTGGCGCACGTCTGGCCAGGTGCCCTCCTGAACGCCAGCCACTACGACGAGGTCCCATTCAAGGCCCTTGGCCCGGTGCGCTGTCAGCACCGACACCGCATCAGTGCGGGGCGCACGCGCTGCCAGGGTGTCACCGGCGATCTCCTGGCCAGCCAGGCTGTCCAGGAAGAGCTGCGTCGACCCGTGCGGGAGCCGCGCGGAGAACCTGGCAGCGGCGTCGAACAACGCGACAACGGCATCGAGGTCGGCGTCCGCGACCGCGCCCCGTACCCCGCCCGCGGCGCTGGCAGCCTGCCATTGCCGGGCCAGCCCGGAGGCGTCCCAGACAGCCCAAAGCACCTCGTGCGGCGTGCCGTGCTGGTCGGCCTCTCTGGCGACCTCCAGCAGCGCCGCCACGCCTGTAGCGGCGGCTACCTCGGCGCCCGCAGCCGACTCCGGTCGGTCAGATTCCTCAGGTTGTTCGGTGGCAGGCCAGCCGGCCTGGATGAGCTCACGCGGATCCCGCAGCGCGCCGGCCAAGGGCTCCGCGGCTGGTGGCTGCCCGGCCGCCCTGGCGGCCGCCGCTAGGCCGCGCCTGAGGCGCCGCAGGCCCAGCGCGTCGGTACCGCCGAGCGGACCAGTGAGCAGCTCAACCGCCGCCTGCTCGTCCATCATCTCCGGCCGGAGTGCGCAACTGACTAGCCGCAGCAACGGCCGGGTACCAGGGTCGTAGCTCAGCGGCAGCTCGTCTCCCGCGACGTTCACCGGCACGCCGGCCGCGCTCAGCGCCCGCTGCAGCGCCGGCGCCTGGCGCACCGCTGACCTGACCAGGACTGCCATCTGCGACCACGCAGTGCCGTCGATGAGATGCGCGCGGCGGAGTGTGTCGGCGATCAAGGCGGCTTCCTGGCTTGCGCTCGCCGCCGTGACGATCTGGACGCGACCTGGCTCAGCGCCTTCCAGTGCGGCAAGCTGGCGGTGCGCGCGGCTGGGCACCGCCTCCTGACGTCCCCGTGCTGCCGGGAACAACTGTGCAGCGGAGAGCAGCTGTGCCATCGGAAGCCGCGCGGCGACGCGGCGGGATGCGGCCAGCAGCACCGGGCCGCTGCGGCGGCACGTCTGCAGCGCGATGACATCGGCGGGCCTGCCATCAGGCGTGCGGAACCTGTCGGCGAAGCGCCTGATGGCGTCCACGTCGGCGCCGCGGAAAGCGTAGATCGACTGATCCGGGTCGCCGACGGCGATCAGCTCCCGGCCGTCGCCAGCGAGCTGGACCAGCAACTCTTCCTGCGCCGGATCGGTGTCCTGGTACTCGTCGACGAGGACGGCATCGTAGGCTTCCCGCTCCCTGGCGCGGACGGCGCCCCGGCGCAGCAGCGCGCCGGCGATCCTGACGATCTCGGCGTAGTCGTAAGCAGGAACTGGGGCAAGGTCGAACCTGGCGGCATAGGAGTCGAGGAACCGGCCTGCCGCAACCCAGTCATCCCTGCCGTGCGCCCGGCCGAGCGCGGCAAGGCCGCTGCCGTCGAGGCCGCGCTCGGCTGCCCGCAGCAGGAAGTCCCGTAGCTCGGCGGCAAATCCCTTCGTGCCGATAGCCGCTCTCAGCCGCTCCGGCCAGCCATCGCCGCCGTCGCTTGCCTCGCCGCGCAATAGCCTTCGGACCTCGAGCAACTGCTCGGGACCAGACAGCAAGATCGGCGGCTGCTCGCCGGCCAGCGCGAACTCACGCCGCACGAGCGCGTACGCGTAGCTGTGGAACGTCAGCGCCAGCGGCTGCCTGACGGTGCGGTCGAGCCGCAGCGTGATCTGCTCGCGCAGTTCGGCTGCCGCCTTGCGGCTGAAGGTCAGCACCAGCACCCGGCTCGGGTCGATACCGCGGCGCACGACGCGGTCGACTACAGATTCGACGATGGTGGTTGTCTTGCCGGTACCGGGACCGGCAAGCACAAGCAAAGGCCCGCCCGCGTGCTCGACGACACGGCGCTGGGCATCATCAAGGCGCGGCGGTGCCGCGGCCTGTCCTGGTCGCCGGACAAGCCGGTACGCGGGTGGTGAAGCAGTTTCCATCTCGCCTTGCATTCCAGCAGACGCTGCCGACAGTCACCGGTATTGCGCCGCTAGCCGCGCCAGCGAGCCAGCTTCATATCCACCCGTGGCTGGCGGTCACCAGTTCGCCGTAGCGGGGTGTGCTCCGCCTCGTACCTGGCCAGCGCCATCTGTTCATGGCCGGTCAGCAACGATCCGTCGGCATGCACGACACGCCACCAGGGCACTCCGCCGCCCCACAGGGCCATCACCCTGCCCACCTGCCTGGGCCCGCCCTCGCCGAGATACTCGGCTACGTCTCCGTACGACATGACCCTGCCTGGAGCGATCGAGTCCACCACGTCCAGTACCCGGGCGGCATAGCTGTCGGGCCCGGCCACGGTCACGACAGCACCCGGCGGCCGGTCACGGCGGCCCTGACCAGTGTTGGCCGCGGCCTCGCGGGGCAGCGTGCCGGGCCGGCCCTGCCTCGTCGCCGGCCATGCGGTGGCCCGCCACGGGGTGGCCCGCCACAGGGTGACCTGCCACGGGGTGACCCGCCGTATGATCGCCGGCGGCATAATGTCTGGCCTCGGCCGCCCGCGGAGCCCCCATCCCGCCTGGATCGCCTCGACCACCCGGATCACTCGTGGCCGCATCGCGCTGCGTGAGCAACTTGCTCGTCGCGATCGCGACAACAGCCAGGCAGGCGGCGCCGAGCAGGCAGTAGAGCGCGAGGCCAGCCGGGCCGCGCGGCGGCACTGGCGCGGCCGGTATGTCGGCCAGCCCGCCGCCGAAGTGACGCGACAGCGCCATGCCTGCGGGCGCTGGCGCCGATGCGGCCAGCTTGCGCGCGGCGGTCAGCGCGCCAGCGGCGTTCACTTCGCCGAACCCGACCTGGTCGTCGTAGCCGCCCGGCGGCCTGGTGCTAGGCGTGGTGCTGCTCGTGATGGCGGAGATGACCTGTGAGTCAGTCAGGTGCGGGAACGCCGCCTTGATCAGCGCGGCTACCCCCGCTGTCAGAGCGCAGGCCGGGCTGGTGCCGCTGACGTACCAGTACTGCCCGTCGCGGCCCTGCGTCGGTACTTTGTATCCCGGCGCCGCCACCTGCACAGACAGGTTCTGGCTGGAAAAACTGGCGACCTGGCCAGCGCTGTTCACGGCCGCGACACCGATCACGCCCGGGTAGTTGGCCGGGAACGAGTAGGGGGCGTTCCCCCTCTCGTTGGCGCCTGCCAGCCCTTCAGAATTGCCGGCCGACGCGACGACGACGACGTTGTGCTCGTAGGCGTCCTGCAATGCTTGCCGCACCGGACGGCTCTGCTGGGTGTAGCCCAGTGACATGCTGATCACCTTGGCGTCGTGATTGACCGCGTAAATGATCGCCTCAGCCAGTTCGCGTTGCCCCTTGGCAGCGGGCTCCCGTTCATATGCAGCCTTATTCGGGTCGCTGGTGTCAGTGATGACCCGGATCGACAGCACCTTGGATTCGGGCGCCATGCCGATGATGCCGCTGTCGCTGGCAGGTCCGTTCCCGTGGCCGGCTATCAGCGACGCCATCCAGGTCCCGTGAACTCCCCAGTTCGGGTTGCTCGGCAAGGTGCGCACACCGCTGAGGTTCGGTCCGGTCTGCACGTTGCCGGCCAGGTCGGACACTTGGGGGTCCACACCGCTGTCGATGACGGCGACGGTCACCCCCTTGCCCTGGGTAATTGTCCAGGCAGACTCCGCACTCAGCGCGTTGAGCACCCACGTCTCGGTATTGCGGACGATATCCGCCCTGGCCAGGCTCGCTGGCGCAAGTGCAGCTGCCGAGCACGCGGCGATCGCCGTCGCCGTCAGCGCGAGCGCGCGGTGCCGCCAGCCAGGACCGCGGCGCAAGCCCTGTCGCCGCGGCCAGCGCTCCCTGCGCGGCCGGCTCAGCATCCGGGCGCCCCAGGACACGCCGGCGTGCCGGGCGGGCCGCCGAGCACTGATTTGGCGTTGCCGACCAGGCCGTAAGCCAGGCTGGTCAGCTCGCTGTGCAGGTAGCCATCGGCAGCGAGGTGCACCCGGCGGCTACGGCCGTCGGCGAACCCGGCCGTTGCCATGATCACGTACGACTCGGCGGCCGTGGCATACGACAGCTGGCGCTGCGCGGCGCCGAAGCCAGCGGCAGGCGTGCGAGCGATAGCCAGCGCGCGGACCAGCTGCGGATGGCTGGTGCCCGAACCGGACAGCTGGTCAACCGCCGTTCCGGCGGCAGCGGCACTCGGGAGCACCGCGACGGCTACGGTCGCGACCAGGCTGCCTGAGGCGTCGACATAGGTCGCCCGCAATGCGTCCGAGCAGCCGTGCGTCCGCAACACCCGCAGCACCAGCCCTGCCGCCGCCTGTGCGCAGCTTGTCGCCGGGCTAATGCCAAGCAGCCGGGCGTCCAACGCCAGGCCGGACGTTGAATTGAGCAGGCTTGCTGACAAGTCGTACGGCACCGATGCCGGGAAGATCGTGCCGGCCGGGACGGCCCGCCAGCGGCGCTCCACCTCCCAGGTGGCGATCGCGCGATCCTGTGCCGCCGTGAAGTGCCGCGGCAGCAGCTGATGAGCTATGCCGACAGCCGAGACAGCCAGCCCGACCAGCCCGGCCGTGAGGAACACGCCGAACGCCATCTGCCGGCCGCGGCGACGCCACTGGCCGCCTGGCCGCGCCGCTGGCGCCCCCTCACCAGTTGCGCCAAATCGACTGTCGCTGCCGGGGCCGTCGGGCTTCTGGTCCGGCTCCGGCTGCCACGTCACATCCGGATTTTACGGCCTGCGTAGCGGGCAGTCGCCCGGTCAGTAGGTCGCCAGGCTGGGGTCCACCTGGTTCACCCAGGCCAGCACGCCCCCGCCAACGTGCACGGCATCGGAAAATCCTGCGTTTTTCACGATAGCGAGAGCCTCCGCGCTGCGGGCGCCGCTCTTGCAATGCAGCACGATCCGCTTGTCCTGAGGCAGCTTCTCCAGCGCCGCTCCGGTCAGGAACTGGTCCTTAGGGATCAGCGTCGAGCCGGGAATGGAGACGATCTCGTACTCATTCGGCTCGCGCACGTCGACCAGGAAGATGTTGTCACCCCGGTCAAGCATGCCCTTGAGCTCGGTGGCCGTGATCGTGGCGCCGGAGGCCGCCGCCGCCGCGTCGTCCGATACGGCACCGCAGAAGGCGTCGTAGTCGATCAGGCTGGTTATCGTCGGGTTCTTGCCGCAGATCGCGCACTCGGGGTCCTTGCGTACGCGCACCGTGCGGTAGCTCATCTCCAGCGCGTCGTAGATCATCAGCCGCCCGGTCAGGCTCTCGCCAACCCCGGTCAGCAGCTTGATCGCCTCGGTCACCTGGATCGAGCCGATCGACGCGCACAGCACGCCGAGCACCCCACCCTCGGCGCAGGACGGCACCATTCCGGGCGGCGGCGGGTCCGGGTACAGGCACCGGTAACACGGTCCGTACTCGGCCCAGAACACGCTGGCCTGCCCGTCGAACCGGAAGATTGATCCCCACACGTACGGCTTGCCGAGCAGCACGCACGCGTCGTTGACCATGTACCGGGTGGCGAAATTATCAGTACCATCGACAATTAGGTCATAACGAGAGAAAATATCTAGCACGTTGTCGTTGCTCAGCGCCTCGGCGTGCACCTGCACGTGTACGTACGGATTGATCTCCGCGATGCTGTCCCTGGCGGACTCAGCCTTCAGCCGACCGATGTCCGACTGGCCGTGAATGATCTGCCGCTGCAGGTTCGACTCGTCAACCACGTCGAAGTCGATGACGCCGAGGGTGCCCACACCCGCCGCAGCGAGGTAAAGCAGGGCTGGCGAGCCGAGGCCGCCAGCGCCGACCACCAGCACGCGGGCATTCTTGAGCCGCTTCTGCCCGGTCATGCCGATCTCCGGGATGATCAGATGCCGCGAGTAGCGCTTCACCTCGTCAAGAGTCAGCTCAGCGGCGGGCTCGACCAGCGGGGGCAGTGACGACACGGTTGGTCTCCTGATAGTTGCTTCGTAGCTATGGCAATTGAACCAGTCCGCGGGCCGCCGCATTCCGGCACCAGAAATGTCACCGGCGACCGGTACAACACGGAGGCATGCAGCAGAATCCGCCTCCGCAGCCGCCCCGGTCCGTCCCCGAGATCCCGGCCGGGCCCGCTGTCGTCCCTATTCTCCCCACCCGCGTCCGCCAGCCAGGGCGGCAGGCCCCGCTGCCCGATGCGGTCGCCGTCCGTCGCCTGACGGTGCCGGACCCGGCACCGCCGTTCGATGACGAGATCCTGGCGTTAATAACAGAGGGGAACGAGCATCCGGCCTCCGCACCCGCCGGACCGGACGCGGCCGGGCGCCCGCAAGACCAGGACCGCCGCGGGTCGGAGGCGGAAGATGAGAGCAGCTCGCCACCCGAGCCGCCGGGCGCTTCGGGAGGTCAGTCAGGAGACGGTGCACGGCGACCGGATCCGGGCGGCAGCTGGCCCAGCCAGTTCGCGCAGGTCCTGGCCGAGACGCTGGCGGGCTCCAGGCCCGCTCAGCAACTCACGCCGTGGACCACTGAGCAGGCCCGCAGGCGCATCCGCCAGCTCGGCCCCTTGCTGGCCACCGACCAGCGACCCAAAGTGCGCAGGGTGATGACCTCGGCGCCCGCGGCCGGCGTGCTCGAGATGACGGCTGTAGTCGGGTTCGGGCCAAGGGTCCGGGCGCTTGCCCTCCGGCTGGAGCGCGAGCAGTCCCGGCCGTACCGGCAAGCCGGTGACCGCTGGTGCTGCACTGCCATCGAGTCCGCCTGACGACTAACTCGCGCGGTGGCACGCACAGACTGCGGAAGCGGCCTGAACGTAGCGAGCTTCAGGGAGCGCCCGGCACGCCTCGGGCCAGCCGGGCGTCAGCGCGCATCGAACCTGTGCCAGGCCGCGGAGCAGTCCGGCGCGCCGGCGAGCTGAGCGTGCTGATGATCTGGGCTAATCGGATGTTTCACCACAATGTCTCTGCCGTCACGGGCCGAGAATTCCTGTGCCGCCGACATTTCACTGATCTTGGCGTCGAGATGGAATGATTTGTTCTGGTTCGCGCCGCCAAATTCCGTGAAACTTGGGTGGCGCCCGCGCCCGCAAGCCGACGTAAGCCGCTAAACCGGCGCGTACCGGACACGGCAGCGCGGCGCCGTCATCCCGCCAGTCCCGCAAGCGGGCGTAAGGCACGAGACCAACGCCCACCAGCCCCTTCACGCGCGGCGCCCAGGCAGCCCGCCGGCCGCAAGCGGGCGGGCACAAAACCAACG
This sequence comes from Streptosporangiaceae bacterium, assembly GCA_035570295.1. Taxonomy (GTDB): domain Bacteria; phylum Actinomycetota; class Actinomycetes; order Streptosporangiales; family Streptosporangiaceae; genus JAJYUU01. The sequence continues at coordinate 3,584 of DATMMA010000354.1, read as the reverse complement.
CCCACCATCCCCTTCACGCGGCGGGCAGGCAGCCCGCCGGCCGCAAGCGGGCGTTCCCGGCTGTGAAGATTTCTAGCGGTTGCGGGGGTCTCCGTGGCACTGCTTGAACTTCTTGCCTGAGCCGCAGGGGCACGGGGCGTTGCGGCCCACGTTGGCGTAGGACGCGCCGCCGCCCGCCGCGGTGGTCGAGTGCATCGCGGTGCCGGTCGCGTCCTCGTTCGGGGCGCTATAGCTAAGGTTCCCGGAGCGCTGCGGCCTGGCCAGACCCCTGGCGAGGCCGGCCGGCAGGCTCGCCTCGCCGGTCGCATCGGCCTGTGCCGCTGCGCGGGCTGGCTGGCGTCCGGCCTGGGCCGACTGACGCGCCGCGGGCTTCGCGGCCTGGCGGGGCTGAGCCGCGGCCGGGTCAGCCCCGACCGGCGCGGCAACCGGCGCTGCCGCAACCGGCGGCGCCGCGCCAGGCTGCACGGCAAGAGGCTGTCCGGCAACAGGCTGTGCCGACTGGGTCAGGCTGATCATCGGGCCGGCGCCGTCGGCTCCGTCCTCAGCCATGATCGGATTCTGCTGCACCTGCACCTGGAGGTTGAACAGGCTGCCGACAGTGTCCTCCTTGATGCCGTCCATCATCGCGGTGAACATGTCGTAACCCTCGCGCTGGTACTCGATCAGCGGGTCACGCTGGCCGTAACCACGCAGGCTGACGCCCTCGCGCAGGTAGTCCATCTCGTAAAGGTGCTCGCGCCACCTGCGGTCCAGGACCGAGAGCACGACGCGGCGCTCTACCTCGCGCATCACCTCAGGCGTTAGCTCCTGCTCCCGCCCGGTGTACGCAGAATGCGCGTCTTCCTTGACCGACTCGGCGATGAAATCGCTGGTCAGATGCGAGCGCTCGCCGCCGGCTTCCTCGGTCAGCTGGTCGATCGTGATCCCGACCGGATAGAGCTGCTTGAGCGCGCGCCACAGCTTGTCCAGGTCCCACTCTTCCGGGAATCCCTCCCCGGTCGCGCCCTTGACGTAGCCGTCTGCCACGTCGTCGATCATGCCGCTGATCTGCGGCTCCAGGTCGGCGCCTTCCAGCACCGCGCGCCGCTCGTTGTAGACGACCTTGCGCTGCCGGTTCATCACGTCGTCGTACTTCAGCACGTCCTTGCGGATCTCGAAGTTCAGCGACTCGACGTTGGACTGCGCGGACCTGATCGCCCGGCTGACCGGCTTGGACTCCAGCGGCATGTCCGGCGGGGTCTTCATCAGCTGCATGAGGTGCGCGATCTTGTCACCGTTGAACCTGACCATCAGCTCGTCCTCGAGCGACAGGTAGAACCGTGACTCGCCAGGGTCACCCTGACGGCCTGACCGGCCGCGTAGCTGATTGTCGATGCGTCGCGATTCGTGCCGCTCGGTGCCGAGGACATACAGGCCGCCTGCCGCGACGACCTCCTCGTGCTCCTCGGCCACTGCCTTGCGGCACTTCTCTACCGCCTCCGGCCAGGCTGCCTCGTAGTCCTCCGGCGTTTCCACCGGGGACAAGCCGCGCTGGTGCAGCTGAAGGTCGGCGAGGAACTCCGGGTTCCCGCCCAGCATGATGTCCGTACCGCGGCCGGCCATGTTGGTGGCGACGGTGACCGCGCCCTTGTGCCCGGCCTTCGCGACGATCGCGGCTTCCTGCTCGTGGTACTTGGCGTTCAGCACCTCGTGCGGCACACCCTGGCGCTTGAGCTGGCGTGACACCCGCTCGGACTTCTCCACGCTGGTGGTGCCGACCAGGACCGGCTGGCCGTTGGCGTGCCGCTCCACGATGTCCTCGACCAGCGCGTCGTACTTCGCTTCCTCGGTCTGGTACACCAGGTCGGGCTGGTCGGTCCTGATCATCGGCTTGTTCGTGGGGATCGGCACGACGCCGAGAGTGTAGGTCTGATGGAACTCGTTGGCCTCGGTCAGCGCCGTTCCGGTCATGCCGGAGAGCTTCTCGTAGAGGCGGAAGTAGTTCTGCAGCGTGATCGTGGCGAGCGTCTGGTTCTCGTCCTTGATCTGCACGCCCTCCTTGGCCTCAACGGCCTGGTGCATGCCCTCGCTCCAGCGGCGCCCGTGCAGGATCCGGCCGGTGAACTCGTCCACGATCAGGACCTCGCCGTTCATGACGACATAGTCCTTGTCGCGGGCGTAGAGCTCTTTGGCCTTGATGGAGTTGTTCAGGAAGCTGATCAGCGGGGTGTTGATGCTCTCGTAGAGGTTGTCGATGCCGAGCCAGTCCTCGACTTTCTCTACCCCGGACTCCATGATGCCGACGGTGCGCTTCTTCTCGTCGACCTCGTAGTCGCCCTCGCCGTCCTCGCCACGGCGCAGCCGCGGCGCGATCTTGGCGAACTCCTGGTACCAGATACTGTTCTGGTCGACCGGGCCGCTGATGATCAGAGGCGTCCGGGCCTCGTCGATCAGGATCGAGTCCACCTCGTCAACGATCGCGAAGTAATGGCCGCGCTGGACGCACTCCTCCAGCCCCCAGGCCATGTTGTCGCGGAGGTAGTCGAAGCCGAACTCGTTGTTAGTGCCGTAAGTCACGTCGGCCGCGTACTGCTTGCGCCGCTCGTCGGGCTCCATGTTTGCCAGGATCACGCCGACGTCAAGGCCCAGGAACCGGTGCACCCGGCCCATCCACTCGGCGTGGTACTTCGCCAGATAGTCGTTGACGGTGACGACATGCACGCCACGGCCGGTCAGCGCGTTGAGATACGAAGGCAGCACGGCGGTCAGCGTCTTGCCCTCACCGGTCTTCATCTCGGCGATGTTCCCGAAATGCAATGCGCCGCCGCCCATCAACTGGACGTCGAAGTGCCGCTGGCCCAGCACCCGGCTGGCCGCCTCCCGGACGTTCGCGAATGCCTCGGGCATGAGGGCTTCCAGAGATTCGCCGTCCGCGTGGCGCTTCTTGAGCTCGTCGGTCATCGCCCGTAGCTCAGCGTCGGTCAGGCCGCCGAAGTCGTCCTCGATTGAGTTGATCTGGCTGACGATCGCTTTGAGCTTGCGCAGCGTCTTTCCCTCGCCAGCGCGAAGGATGTTGTCGATGATGGCTGGCACTTGTAGTCGCGCTCCCTGCGATCTCCTGGCTGACGTACCCTGGCTCGCGGATCCTAGCTTGGCCGGTGCGGGCTGGCTGCTTCTAAGTAACCAGCGGCAACTGCGGCCGTTCCGTAGCAATTAACGGCCCGGCGACAGTCACTGTTCCTGCCTCACCGTCATGGTAGGCGAGACGGCCCTCTAAGCCGAGTCCGCTCCGGGGGGCAACTCGGCCTGTGCTCTTATCTATTGGGCATCTATGGGGCCGAGTGCGCACCATAACGAGCCCTTGACCACAATGATAGGGACAGCTACAGGCGGTAGGAGAGGAGCAGCGCGCATGGCGAAGCAGGTTGGCCCGGCCACTGCCAGCCCAGGCGTGCCTGGCCTAGGGTCAGGCGCGGCGGGAAGCAGCGCAAGCGCGGGCATAACTGCTGGTGCCAGCGCTAGCGCGGCCAGCAGCGGGGACATCGTCCCGTTCGTGTCTCAGGTGCCCGGCACGCCGGTATATTTCCCCACGTTCCACGGGCGCG
>DATMMA010000353.1:0-23985 GCA_035570295.1 Streptosporangiaceae bacterium | reverse complement strand
GATCGGCGTCCCGAGCATGTTGTGCTCCGGCGGCTTGAAGTCCCCGAACTGTCTGGTGAACACCGCAAAAGCACGCTCGATCGGCGTGTCAACCACGACTTGCTTGCGGACCGTCACTGCCTCGGTCTGGGCCATTAAGCCTCCTCCGTTGGCGCTTCCGCGGCATCGACGTACGCGGCCAGCGCCCGCTGCCAATAGGTGTCGAGCTGGTCCCGCAACGCTGCCAGTGCGACCGGGTTGAGCCGGTAAATCCGACGCGTTCCCTCGGCCACGTCCTCCACCAAGCCAGCGTCCTTAAGGATCTTCAGGTGCTGAGACACCGCCGACCGGCTCACCGGCAGCCCAGCCGCAAGCTGCCCGACAGCCTGAGGCCGCTCGGCTAGGCGCGCCACGATGGCCAGGCGCGTGCCATCACCCAGCGCACCCCATCGGTCAGCGTCTCGGTTAGCATCCACTAACCGTTAGTATTCTCTAACCAACGCGCTCGGTCAAGGCACTGCGTGCTCCCCCGGCAGCGCCGCTGACGCGACTCCACGAGCTCGGCCTTGAAGGGCTAGCTGAGTAGCTGGCCGAAGATGCCGATGCCCATTTCCAGTGCACGGTTCTGGTCGAGGATGCCGCCGGTGATCTGCGGGTGGGAGACTGCCCATGCGGCGGCTGCTGTGCGAGTGGCGAAGAAGTTCATGTAACCGCAGCACACTGATGCGGACGGCCCCTCGCGTGGGCCACCCGTCCAGCCGATGTACACCACGGCCGTGGCCGGATCCCAGGTGCTGGTGGCCCCGTCGACGTGCACGGTGACCGGCTCGCCGGTGGACGGGTCGGATGAATCGATGACGACCGGCAGGCCGGTCATTGCCGATATGCCCAAGGCGTCGATCGCGCACATCGCGAAGACGGTCGCGTGGCCTGATATGTGCACCTGGTGCCGGGTCGCCAGCGGGGAGAACGGGTAGGCCGCGGTGATCTGACCAGCATCATCGAGGCACACGAAATCGCCGTCTGCCAGCTCAGCCAGCACCTGTGCCACGTCGAATGGTGCAGAGTGCTCGGCCAGGCTGGCGGTGCCGGGTGCAGCCCCCGAGTTGACGAACGATCGGAGCACCGCCTGGTGGACTGCGCGCAGGCCGCGTTCGGCGGGCGCAACGCGGCCCCGGTCGCGTGCCAGCTCGTCCAGCCAGGCGTACTGCGGAGCGTCAGCCACAGCCAGTGCCCGCTCGATCGCCTGCTGCACCTGCTTGACTGACGGCGCACCCGACAACTGGCCGTCCTCATCGCGGTACAGCCGGCACGACAGGCCCGCCGCTTGTCCCGGCTCAGCAAACGCGTCGGTCCCGTCGATCAGCAACGTGGGTGAGCCGTGCATGCCCCACCTCGCTGCTTCGCTCTCATCAGAGACCACCTGATGCGCCACAGACACACCCGCCCGGCCGTCCAGGACCACCGCTAGCCGGTCCTCGAGCACCGGGGCGTTCGGACAGCCCGGCACGGCTAGAACTGTCAGATCCATGCACCCGGCTCCTGTGGACAGGCGTGACGGGTGGCCGCCGTCTGGTTTTCAGCACTCGGGCGCCTCCCGGCTCCTAGGAGTCTAAGCGCGAGGACATAACGTACGCGTGCGTTCTCGGTGAACCATCAACCCAGGGCACTGCCCGGACAGTTGCGGCATCCGCGAGGCGCGCAGTGATGTTCGCCGCGTGGGGCGAAAGATACGGAATGATGGCATTGCGCGCTGAACCGATGGCGGCGGAGAAGAGCGGGGCGCGACCAGAGCACACCCGCGCCGCCCGTGCGAGCGCCAAAGTCAGTAAGGCCCCAGCAGAGCCCCGGAGGCGGACAGATGACCAGGACGGTTCTCAGCGGCGGACAAGTATTTGACGGGACGGGCAGCCCGGTGGCCGCCGCGGATGTGGTGATGTCAGAAGGCCGGATCGTCGACGTCGGGATCGGGCTCGACGGGGACGAGCAGGTTGACGTGTCCGGCATGACCCTGCTGCCTGGCTTCTTCGACTGCCACGTCCATGTGATGGTGTCCGGGATCGACCTGGTGCGACGGCTGCAGCGTCCGTTCTCTTACCAGTTTTTCGAGGCGGCGCGCAATCTGGCGGCGACGCTGGACTGCGGTATCACCATGGTGCGCGACGCGGGCGGCGCCGACCTTGGCGTCCAGCGTGCAGTTGAGGACGGCCTGATCGACGGGCCGCGGATGCAGATCGCGATCAGCCCGCTGAGCCAGACTGGCGGCCACGGCGACGGCTGGCTGCCGTCGGGGATCACGACGTTTCTGTTGTCGCCGCATCCGGGCCGCCCCAACGGCCTCGTCGACGGGCCGGAAGAGATGCGCAAGCGAGTGCGCGAGATCATCCGCGCTGGTGCCAATGTCATCAAGGTGCACACGTCTGGCGGGGTGCTGTCGCCGCGCGACAGCCCGAAGCACGCCCAGTTCAGGCCGGATGAGCTGGCCGCGCTGATGACCGAAGCGACCGCTGTCGGTTTGCCGGTGATGGCGCACGCCCAGGCGACTGACGGCATCAAGAACGCGCTCCGGGCCGGGGTGAGGTCCATCGAGCACGGGATATACCTGGACGACGAGGCCATCGACTTGATGCTCAGCGCAGGGGCCTGGCTTGTCCCCACCCTGGTGGCTCCGCACGCGGTCCTTAGCGCAGCGAAGGCGGGCAGCCAGCTGCCCGACGGCGTGCTGGCCAAAGCTCAGGACGTCACGGCCGCGCACGCCGAGGCGTTCGCGCGCGCGGTCGCAGCCGGTGTCAAGATCGCCATGGGCACCGACAGCGGCGTCGGCCCGCACGGTAGCAACCTCGATGAGTTGCCTCTCATGGCCGCGGGCGGGCTGACGCCGTGTCAGGTTCTGACCGCCACGACCAGCTCGGCGGCCGAGCTGCTGCAGGTAGCGGATAAGACCGGCACGATCATGCCCGGTAAGCGGGCGGACATCGTCGTCCTGGCCGGCGACCCGTTCGACCTGGCCAACCTCAAGGGGAACATTCGCGCCGTCTACTCTGGCGGCGCGAAAGTGCGCTAAGCCAGCACTTCAGGCCCGTCCGCCAGTGCGGGCGAGGCACAGTTAGGGTGATTTGTCATGCTGACGGAGGACCCGTCGGCTGCCTGCGCAGCGGCGGACTGTCGGCGCGAGCCCCGGCACGTGTAAATCTGATCTACTTGATCATCGCTACAAGCTGGCTATCAACTTCGCCTTAAGATGTTCGAACTCGTCGCGAGTGATCGTGCCTTGTTCCAGCAAGGATGCTAGCTTGCCGAGCTGGTCCGGGATCGAGGCCGATGGCAGCAATGCTGAGCCGTTGGCTTCTTCACGCGGCGCACCGCGTGCGGTATCGATGGCCGCAAGGGCTGAGGCAAGTTCAATCCGAAGTGCGTCGGGTTCCTTCTCCGCATTCAGGAAGTAGAGGTCAGCGTCGGAAGCACGAATCCGCACGATCGATTCGACTGTGGTCGAGGCAGCTCCTGCCAGGGCGCCGATCAAGCCGAAGAGGACGGCTCCCAGCAAGAGTCCCGCCAGGCCGAGAACGAAGAGTCCAAGCAGTGCGCCTAGCAAGCCAAGTCCCAGAATCAGCACCAGAACCTGGCTTAGCTGCTTGCCGACCTTTCCTGGCCCGTTCACTTCCACAGAGTCGACGTCGCGGTACGGGATCGACAGGACAGCGTTGAGCTGGCGAGGCAAGCTAACGGAGATCTGATCACCGAGGAACCGCAGTATGTAGACCTGATCCTTGGCCAGCGGCGAGCCGCCGGAACCGCCCTTGAAGGTCACGCGCGGCAGGTAACACAGCGACTGTTGGTCCAGCGCGGCCAGCGCTGCGGCCGCGTTATGACGCTCTGCCTGCCGAGCGAGCTTTGCCGCGATGGCCGCAGCCGCGCTCGGGTCAGCACTGCACAGTGCTCGCCAGGCGTTTGCCCACCCCTGCTCGGTAAGGGGGAACTGCCCTTTGACAGGCCCGCCGAACCAGCGCAGCCGCACGAGGACGATGCTGGGGCCGGCTTTCCGGTGATCCTGCCAGCCGAGGCTGTAGTGAACGCCGTAGTCAACAAGCAACTCGGGCGAGCCGCGATAGACCATGCCAGGGGCCACGCTCGGCATCGCTGGAATCGATGGCGGCATGCCACTGTCGGCCTGCCGTGCTGGGTCCGAACCGCTGTCACTCACCGCAATCGGTCCCCCATATCACGCATAGCGGAAGATTTTTGGCCCGCCAACGCCTCCATGGTGCCAGAGATGCCATTGCTCACGACACTGTGCGCGGCAACCTCGCCCACGAGATTGAGGGGCTTTATCCACGCTCGGCTACAACAGGCGCCTGCGAGTTCGCGGCCTGGGAGCCAGGAGAACGCCGGTGCGGACTGGGTGTTCCCCAGATTCGAGGAGCAGCAGCCGACAGTAGCGTCGTGGTTACCGGTACCGGTGGGTACGGCGGACTGGCTAACGGGGGGTGCGCCAGCGCCGAGGTCACGGTTGATTTGTGCATAGGGATGATCGACCGCGGCCGGCCCACCGGTGCCGCCCGCAAGAGGGCGTTCCCGGCATAGAAGGAAGAGTGGTCATTTACGCGAGCACGCTCGCTGGCAGTCTTCGCGTTGGCCGATGTCAATCGCGGCCCGCCAGCTGGCGGGCGAGCTGAGTCCGGGAGCCGACGCCGAGCTTCCTGAACACTTTGCCGAGGTGGTAGTCGACGGTGCTGAGGCTGATGAACAGCTGGCCGGCGATGTCGTTGTTGGTCGAGCCGGCGGCGGCCAGGTTCGCGACGGGGCTTTCCTGAGGAGTCAGGTCCAGTTCGGTCTCCAGGGTGCGCTTCCTGGCTCTCTCGCCGGTCGCGCGTAGCTCGTTTCCTGCTTCCTCGGCGGCGCCCACGGCGTAAAACATGTCTTCTGCGGCGCGGAGCTGGCGGCGAGCGTCGCGCCGTCGCTTGGCGCGGCGCAGCCACTGTCCGTACAGCAGGTTCGGCATAGAGGCGGCGTGCCACGAAACCGAGCAACAGCGCGGACTCGGTGTCGATCCAGTGCGCGTCATCGACCACGCACCGCACCGGCTGATCCACAGCCGCGCGCGACAGGTGGGTCAGGCAGGCCAGTCCGACCAGGAAACGGTCCGGCGGCGGTCCGGCCTCCAGGCCGAACGCCACCCGAAGCGCTTGCCGCTGCGGGGCCAGGCTAGGAATTTCCCCGATTCGACGGTGCCACCTGCGCTTCTACTCTCAACATGCACGCGCCGGCCGTCCGGCCACAGATCGTGACAACGCAGGAGGCAGTCATGCTGGACAACGCTCACTCAGGCGCAGAGGTGCAGGCGAACGTGGACGCCGAGCTGGACTGGGACCCCAAACTTGACAGACGTGACATCTCGGTCAGCGCGGACGAGGGTGCGGTGACCTTGAGCGGCACGGTCGCTAGCCTCCGGCAGGCGCGCGAGGCCATGCACGCCGCTCGGCGGGTACACGGCGTGACCAGCGTCAGCAACCGCCTGACGGTCCGACCCGTGACGGCCGGGCAGGCTGAAGATCGCGAAGTCGGCACGGCGGTGCAGCATGCGCTGATGCTCAATAGCACTATCCCGGCCACGGTCAACGCCGAAGTAAACAACGGGGTAGTACGCCTCTCCGGCACCGCGACCTGGCACTGGCAGCGAGAAGAGGCTGAGCACGGATGCGCAGCGGTGGCTGGCGTACTCGCCGTCGCCGACGACGTCAAGCTGATCCCTGTGCCGGCCGACCATGACATCCAGCGGGCGATCATGGCCGCGTTCCGGCGGAACGCTCCGCTAAGCCTTCATGACCTGTCGGTGGACGTGCTGGACTCCGGTGTCGTCATCTTGTCAGGCACCGTGACCACTTGGGCCGAGCACGACGAAGCCGTCACCGCCGGGTGGTCTGCCCACGGTGTCGCAAGAGTTGATGACCGGATCGTTGTCATGTACTAAGGCCGGACATGTCGGTCAGTTACTCGCCCCGCTAAGCCGGAATCGGCGGTTGCAGGATGCAGCGATCGCTGGAGTGTCGCTACCGTGCGACGCGCGAGCCGCGTCGGGCCGTGCAAGAACCATCCTGAGACGTTAGGACGAATGGCAGCCCAGAACAACGAGAAGGAACGTAATCCGACTTTGGACGACATCGAGATCGATGAACTGAAGGTCGCGCGCGTCGGCGTAACCGGGTGTTCCCGGCCGTTTGCCGATGCGACCCGGCAAGGCCGATGATGCATGCGTGAATCCATCCGAGGAGATCAGGCTCATAGTGCGCGGCGACGATTTCGGCATGTGCCACGCGGTGAACCAGGGCATCGCCGCCGCTTTCCGCGACGGCATCGTTACGACGTCATCTGCGATGGCGCCGTGCCCGTGGTTCGGCGAGGCTATCGAGATCGCCAGGGACCTGCGCATACCGCTCGGAGTGCATCAGACGCTGACCTGCGAGTGGGACTACTTCCGCTGGCGGCCGGTTACCGGCGGGCCGTCGCTGACCGGGCCGGATGGCACCTTCTTCCCGTCCGTCGAGCTGGCTCAGCAGCACGCTGAGTTCGACCACGTGGTGCGCGAACTGCTGGCTCAGGTCGACCTATTCCGCTCGGCCGGGCTCAGCCTCGACTACCTCGACTGTCACATGGGCTCTACGCTGCCGGCTGCGTACGCCGAGGTGTCGGCGCAGACTGGCGTGCCGTTCCTGTACTCCGACGAGATCAGCGGCAGGCTGGCTAGCTTCTCCGAGCTCAGCCCGCGCGATGCCAGCGGGAAGAAGGAATGGCTAGCCGGCTACCTGCGCGGGCTGGGACCTGGCGTGCATTTGCTCGTCGCCCATCCGGGCGTGCCGGGCACCGAACTGGAGTCGCTGACCGGGCCTGACTCGGTTCCGTATCGCTGGGCCGCTGAGTACCGGTTGTCCGACCTGGCGGTGCTCACCGATCCGGCCATCGGCGGGCTGATCGATGAGCTTGGCATCAGGCTCTGCTCGCTGCCGGAAGCGCTCGCGGGGTGACGGGCGATTCAGTAGTCCTTGAGGCCGGTGACGGCCACAGTGATACCGAGGCCGATCATGGCCAATGCTGCCAGCGCCACCGACCAGTTCAAGACCGGCGGCGAGCGCGAGCTCCTGCGCAGCCCCGGCAGCAGGACATCTGACGGACAAGGCGAACGGCCGCCCGGCCCGCTAGTACGGGCTCGGCTGGTTGAAGATGACGGTCAGACTGGTGATCTTGTCGTCGCGGACACCGAAGTAGCTGGTCATCACGAACTCATCAGGGAGGTTCGTCTTGTCGTACGTGCCGTCGTAGCGGGCGCGAACGATGATGTCGCCGTAGTGCTCCAAGACCTCAAGAACCTCCATCGTGACACTGTCCCCGACGAACTCCTTGGCGATGAAGGCCCGGATGGCTCTGGTGCCCCAGATCTCGCGGCGGTTGTCATTGACGTAGGCGTCGGGGGCGAAGGTAGCGACGATCCGATCGACGTCGAAGGCGTTGACAGCAGCGATGTGCTCGGCGACGACGCCGCTCAGCTCCGTGGCGATGGGCATGACTGGCTTCTCCTCTAGTCGCGTTTGGCCATTGCGGCCCGATGCCATCACGCTGGCCCATACCGCCCTGGGAGGGTCAACAGGCCACCGCCGCGTTGACTCTCCCGCTAGGGGAAGGTTGAGACTGGTGGGGTGCCTGGTTCGCTGACGATCGGAGATTTCTCGCGCGCCACGTTCCTCAGCGTGAAGACCCTGCGCCACTACCACCGGGTTGGTCTCCTCGAGCCCGCAGATGTCGACCCGGTCACGGGCTACCGCCACTACTCGAGCGAGCAGATCCCGACTGCGCAGGTGATCCGCCGCTTCCGGGATCTCAGCATGCCGCTGGAGGAGATCGGCTCGGTCCTGCGTGCGCCCGATCAGGCAACCCGTAGCCAGCTCATCGCCGCTCACTTGACCCGGCTGGAGCAGAGTCTGACGCAGACCCAGCGGGCCGTCGCCTCCTTGCGCGATCTCCTCGAACACCCGTCACCTCCGGCTGTGATCGAGCACCGCCGGGTACCCGCCACTCAAGCGGCGGCCGTCATGACTACGGTCGATGCCGGCGACCTAGCTGCCTGGTATCAGGGAGCGATCGGCGAGATCCGCGGCACGCTTTCGGCGCAGGGCATCGTCTGCTGCGGGCCTCCCGGAGGGATCTTCGCCAGCGAGCTGTTTTCCAGGGAACGGGGCGAGGCCACTCTGTTCGTCCCCGTGAGCAGTGAGGTCCGACCTGTCGGCCGGGTAGTGCCGTTCATCGCGCCGCGGGCTGAGCTGGCTGTGATTAACCACACCGGGTCGCATTCCGACGTGGACCGCTCCTACGGTGCGCTGGCGACCTACGTCAGCGAGCGCGCCCTCGGAGTCGACGGGCCCGTCCGCGAGTACTACCTGGTCGGCCGTCACGACACCGACGACGAGCAGGCATGGAGGACGGAGATCGGCTGGCCGATCTTCGACGTCGCCCCCGGTCACGGCTAATCGCCGCCGGCAACGCGCGACGGTAAATGCTCCGTAGGATCGCCCGCCACCGCGTGGGCGACGGGCACTGCCTGTCGCGGACAGAGCACAGCGAGTCAGGTGATCTCATGAAAGGGAAGCTTGCCGGCGTGGCAGTTCCAAGCAAGTGATCGGCGCGCCCGGTCAGAGCCGGCTGATGTCGACGACGGCCTGCGCGAACGCCCGGGGCGCCTCTTGCGGCACGTTGTGGCCGACGTTCAGCTTCCGGTGCTCGTACTTGCCGGTGAAGTGGTGTCGGTAAGACTCGCCGTTCCCCGGAGCTGTGAACGGATCGTGCTCGCCGTCGATGGTGATCGTCGGCACCGCGATTACAGGGGTCTTCTGCAGCTTGCTTTCGATGCTGGCGTACTCGGGCTCACTCGGGTAGCGGCCCTGCCGCCAGCGGTAGTTGCCGATCACGATCCTGACGTAGTCCGGGTTGTTAAAGGCCGCTGCGGTCTGGTTATACGTTGCCGTCGAGAATTTCCAGGTCGGTGAGTTGAACTTCCAGACGAACAGCCCGAACTCGTACCGGTACTTCGTGAGGCCGCGGACGCCTCGTTCTGTGTCGAAGTAATACTGGTACCACCACGCGTTCTCGGCGGCTGGCGGGAGCGGCTGCTTCTCGGCGGCCAGGTTAGTGATCAGGTAGCCGCCGACTGACACCAGTCCCTTGACCCGGTGCGGCCACAACGCGGCGATGATGTCGCCCGTCCGCGAGCCCCAGTCATACCCGGCGAGGACAGCATTATCGATCTTGAGGGCGTCCATCAGCGCGAGGATGTCGAGAGCGAACGCCGCCTGGTCCACATTCCGCGGCGTCGAGGCTGACAGGAAGGTAGTAGTTCCGTAGCCGCGGAAGTACGGGACGATCACCCGGTGGCCATTCGCCGCCAGCAGCGGCGCAACCTCGACATAGCTGTGAATGTCGTACGGAAAGCCGTGCATCAGAATAACCGGGCGGCCGTCAGCCGGGCCGGCTTCGACGTACCCGACATTGAGTACCCCGGCCTTTGTCTGCTTCACCGGGCCGAACGAAGTCCTTACCGGCGACAGCGCGGCCCTGCGTGCCGCTCCTGCGGCAGTCTTCTGCGCGCTCGTGCAACCCGTCAGACCGAACTGGGCGGCACCTATCGCAACAGCCCCGGCGCCTGCAGCGCCCAGGAAGCGGCGGCGATCAGAGTTGATGTCGCCAGGCATGTTTCTTCCAGCGATTAGCGGTAATCGCCGCGATCAGCTCCGCACGGCTTGGCAGATTTGGCAGGCAATGTGTATGCCGGCAGGCGGGTACGGTTCTTTGTTGATATTCCGGCGCCACGGCAACATCAACACCTGCGGCGTCTCAGCATTGAGCAAGGACGGACTTCGGCGTCCGGCGTTGCCCGCCCGCAGCCCCTGCCGTGCCGCCCGCGGGCGAACCCGCGCCGCCCGCGGGCGAACCCGCGCCCGCGCCGCTCCGCCCGAAGCGCGGGCGTCGATCTGCCTAGTCCAAACCCGAATCAATGGTTGTTCTTTGTAGAAATTGGCGAGACCCGCGCAGGTTGGGTCATAGCCTTTTCATATGACTTCCCGGCTGGTCCGGACGAAGCCCCCCGCGCTCCCGCAGGCTGACACAATGGTGCCTGGTCAGGCGAAGCGGCCGGGATCGTCTGGGTCCTCTCAGCCGCAGCCGATCTTGGAGCTCCACGCAATGACAAGTTCTTCAGCAGACGGGAGATGACGCGCTGTGGCAGAAGACGCGGTGGCGCCAGTTGAGCCTCGTCCGGTTCCCGACCCGACCGTGTCGCATTCAGCGCGGATCTGGAACTACTGGCTGGGCGGCAAGGACAACTACGCCGTCGATCGTCAGGCTGGCGACAAGGTTGCCGCGATGCTGCCGATCATCGTTGTCCAAGCCCGGGCGGATCGCGCCTTCCTGGGGCGCGCAATCCGCTATCTGGTCAGCCAGCAGGGCATTCGCCAGTTCCTCGATATCGGCACCGGGCTGCCGACTGCAGACAATACCCACGAGGTCGCGCAGCGGGTGGCGCCGGAGTCGCGGATCGTGTATGCCGACAACGATCCCCTTGTCCTCGTCCACGCCCGCGCTCTGCTAAGCAGTACTCCCCTGGGTTCGTGTGCCTACGTCGAAGGCGATCTGCGTGATCCCGAGACAATCCTTGCCGAGGCGGCGCAGACTCTCGACTTCGCGCAGCCTGTCGCGCTCATGCTGCTCGGCGTCCTGCACCACATCCCCGACACCGACGAGGCATATTCCATCGTCAGACGGCTCGTAGCGGCCCTCGCGCCGGGCAGTTTCCTGGCCATCAATCATTCGACCAGCGCTGTCTCCGGCGAGGCGATGGAGGAGGCGGTGCGGCACTGGAACCAGGTTGGCACACCGTCGATGACCCTCCGGAGCCCGGAGCAGATCGCCCGGTTCTTCGACGGGCTCGAGCTGCTGCCACCCGGAGTTGTGTCATGTTCGCAGTGGCGTCCCGAGCCCGACCCGTCGGGCAAGCCGCCTGCGGAAGTGGACGAGTTCTGCGGAGTCGCGCGCAAAGCCTGAGCTGACGACGGTGCTCGGTGCGTAACGAAACGAACTGCTGCCCGCCGTCAATGTCGTAGGTCGCGCCGGTGAGTGCCGTGTTTGTCATGATATGGACGGCGAGCGCGGCGACGTCGGCGGGGCCGACGACGCGGCCGATAGGTAGCGTTGCTCGCAGCTCATCGCGGCGTTCTTCAAGGCGGTCTCCGAGCAGCGACGCCGACAATGGCGTATCGACGAAGCCGGCGGCGATGAGGTTGACCCGCACCGGCGCGAGCTCAAGTGCGAGGGCCGCCGTGAACGGGGGCAGCATTGCGGTGGTGGCGGAAGCGATCCCGGTGCCGGGACTGACGCGCCGGCTGCCGGTGCCGCCCATCAGCAGCAACGTGCCCGCTGGCCTGATCTTCGCTGCGGCGTTGCGCGCGACCTCGAGCGCGAGCACTACGCGGTCACTGATCGCCTCGCGCACCTGGGCCGCGTCCATCTCGAGCATGGGTCCGTAGCGCGGGCCGCCGGCTGTGACCATTACGTGGTCGATCGGTGCTGGCAGGTCCTGGAAGAACTTTCGCAGGGCAGCCGCATCGTTGGCGTCGAAGGCTGTGGTGCGCTGTGCGCCAACTGCGAGCGCCGCATGCTCGAGCCGGTCGGGATTCCGGCCGGCGAGGATGACCTCAGCGCCCTCAGCACGGGCGACTCGAGCCGTCTCGAGTCCGATGCCAGCGCTGCCGCCGATCACGGCAACGGTCTGTCCCGCCAGTTGCGGTTGCCGCTGGGCAGAACCCGACATACCCGCGCTGGTCATGATCGCTCCAGTTAATGGCGTCGGTGACCCAGGCTCCTCATCATGCGAGGATCCCCCGTAGCAGGGTCATCGACACGAGCCTCAGCCAGTCGACTACGGCGCCGGTCCTTCAGCGGGCCGCGCAGCGGGTATGCCATGACCATGGCGCGGAAACTGCCAGCGCGATCGCCGGCACTCCGGAGGGAGAGAATGCGATGACGCGTACGCCGCAGGAAGTGTTCGCCCATCACGGCCCGGCGCTGGGTGCAGCGGACCTTGATGAGATCGTGACCGACTTCGCCGATGACGCAACAGTGATCACGCCTGCGGGTGTGAAGTACGGCAAGAAGGGTGTCCGGGAAGCATTCGGACAACTGCTCGCTGACCTGCCGGACGCAGCCTGGCACCTCAGTAAGCAGACCTTCGCGGATGACGTGCTGCTGCTGGAGTGGACTGCTGATACCGCCGAGTCCCGCGTCGACGACGGCGTCGACACGTTCGTGTTCCGCGACGGTCAGATCCTGGTGCAGACCGTCCATTACACCCTGCGGGGCAAGAACTGACTAGCCCGGGCCTGTGCCGCAAGTAGCTGGTCAGGCGGGCAAGTTTGGTTCCTGAAGGGCGCCAGCCAGGACCGTGATCACCATCTTGCGGACGGCTTCGGCCCTCGGCGGCGCACCTGCTGTCCGGTCGGCGAACAGCAGGTGCGCGGCGCCGATCAGGGTGGGAGCGAGCGTGTCGACGTCGGCATCGGCCGCAATGCGGCCGAGGTCGCGCTCCGCGGTGAGGTAATCCGCGACCATCGCAACGGCTTCACTCAGGAGGGGAACGCCCGCTGGCCACGCGCGGCGTAGCCGGACGCGCAGCTCAAATCGGAAAGTCACGAGGGCGACCATCGCCACCGCAACCGAACTGAACAGCGCCGTGAGTGCGCCGGCGAGGTTGCCGGTGATCGTGCCGGTTCCGGCAGTTGCGCGCAAGGCGGCAGCCTGCGCATCCATCCGGTCACGGCGATCCAGCACGAGCTCGGCAAGAAATGCGTCGAAATCGTCGAAGTGCCGGTACAACACGCCCTTGGCGCAGCCTGCCTCCGTGGTCACCGCCCGGCTGGTCAGAGCGTTAGGCCCGTCTCTGATCAGGACACGCTCCGCCGCGTCGAATAGCTGGTCCCGCACGTCGCGGATGTGCACCCCGGTCGGCACGATGCAGCCTTTCTGCTCACAGCGTTGCCCGTCCTCATCGACAGGTGGGCACTCGCCCACTACAGTGGGCGCATGCCCACTATAGAACCCGAGCGGTCCGCATCACAGCCCGCCGACGTCAGACCTCACCAGCTCCGGCAGGTCGCCGTGTCGTTCGGCGTCGATGCCGAGCGCTACGACCGGGCCCGGCCTCGCTATCCCGATGCCCTGATTGACCGGATTGTCGCCGCCAGCCCGGGCCAAGCCTTGGTCGACGTCGGCTGTGGCACCGGCACGGCTGCCCGGCAGTTCGAGGCGGCCGGCTGCACCGTGCTCGGCGTCGAGCCCGATGCGCGGATGGCTGAGTTCGCGCGGCGCAGCGGCCTTGAGGTTGAGGTGTCGACGTTCGAAGCCTGGGAGCCGGCCGGCCGGCAGTTCGATGCAGTTGTGGCTGGGACAGCCTGGCATTGGGTTGACCCGGTTGCCGGGGCGGCCAAGGCGGCGCAGGTGCTGCGGCCGGGTGGCCGGCTCGCGCCGTTCCACCACGTGTTCCAGACGCCGCCCGAGCTGGCGGGGGCTCTCGCCAGGGCTTATGGCGAGGTGGCGCCAGACTCGCCCGTCAACCCAACTGACCAGTCGGCCGGGTCGGCCCTGAATCTCTACCAGCCGCTGTTCGCCAAGATCGCCGACGGGATCAGGGAGGCGGGCGAGTTCAGCGAACCTGAGCAGTGGCAGTTCGACTGGGAGCGCACCTACAGCCGGGACGAATGGCTGGACCAGCTTCCGACCCTCGGCAGCCTGACCCAGCTGCCGTCGGAGAAGGTGACATACGTCCTGGCTGAGGTCGGGGCCGCGATCGACGCGATCGGCGGCAGCTTCACGATGTCCTACGCCACCGTGGTGGTCACCGCGGCACGCGCCGATCGACGTCCCTAGACGTTCGGGTCATCGCACGCTGGTAGCAGCGGGTCCCCCACCACAGCGCGAGCACCGCCGCCGCGCCGGTCACCAGCAAGCATGTCGCGAGTTGCAGCTGGCTTGCCTTGTAATTTGCGTCAGGAGGCGCCACGCCTCGACAGGGGTAGCGTCGGAACATGAGCATGGGCGGGACTGATCCGGTCGTCGGTACTGCGGAGAACTACCGGCGGTGGGCGCGTGAAGCCCGCGGATTGAGTCCGGCCTACGAGTCGCTCGCGAACGCGGTGTCAGGCGAGGGAGCCGTGCTGGACTTTCTTAGTGTCCTGCCGCCCCTCAAGCGGCAGCCCAACCTGCTGTTCGCTGCGGCACGGTACTTAGTGGGCAGGCCGGCCGCGATCGATGACCTGCGTTCGCTGGTCAGCGAGCGACCTGCAGAACTGTCCCAGCTCATGCTGGCGCGCCGGACGCAGACGAACGAGCCCGCTCGCTGCGCAACGCTGCTGCCCGCCCTGGCGCAACTGGCCGAGCCGCTGGCGCTGATCGAAGTCGGCGCCAGCGCTGGACTGACGCTGCTGTTCGACCGGTACTCCTACGACTATGACGGCCACCATGTCGCCGGCACTGACCACGATGCGCCGACGCTGCGCTGCGGGGTGCGCGGTCCGGTGCCCGTGCCGGCGCGGGTTCCGAACATTGTCTGGCGAGCCGGGCTTGACCTGAATCCGCTCGACGTGACTGCTGACAACGACATGCGCTGGCTATCGTGCCTGGTCTGGCCCGGCGAGGGCGATCGCGAGGAGCGGCTGGCGGCCGCGATCGCAACGGCGCGCCGCGATCCGCCTCCGGTGCACCGCGGCGATCTGCGCACCGACCTGCCGGCGCTAGCCGCCGGCGCGCCTGCAGGCGCCACGCTGGTCATCTACCACTCGGCGGTGCTGGCGTATCTGTCACCGCAAGACCGTCAGCGATTCGCCCGCACGGTCCGCGAACTCGACTGCGTCTGGCTGGCGAACGAAGCACCCGGCGTAGTGCCCGGGGTCCCCGAACCGGACGGCTACCGCGGTCCGGGGCCGTTCGTGCTAGTCCGAGACGGCCAGGCGACGCTGGCCATCACCGAGGGACACGGCGGCTGGATGCATTGGCTCTAGGCTGCCAACTGGGTGCCCGCCTGATCGCATAGCGAGCGTCCTGGCTGGTCATGTGCGCGGCTTGGGCTGGGCGGGCTGGTTCGCATCGCGGGCGTAGCTGGCTTCGGTGTGTCGCAGGTAGCGTTCGAAGGCTTCGGTGACGCCGCGGCGGTCGCCCGTGGCGAGCAGATCTAGCAGAAGGCCTCGCGAGACGGCGACGGCGAGCCGGGCCTCTACCCGTGCGGTCTCGTCGTCCAGCCCGGCTTCCCTGCTGAGGGCGGATGCGATCTCGGCGACCCACGGTTCGATTGCCTTGTCGAGGAATCCTTCAGTGCCGGGTCGGCCGAGAAGCGCGTGGCCATACAGCTCAAAGAACAGCCGTTCGGCGGGCCATAGCTGCGGATCACTGAAGTGCTCCCAGAGGCGCCGGGCGTCGGCGGCGTTAGCGGTCATCAATTGCGACACCTCAGCGCGCTGAGCTTCCTCAACCGCACTGGCGACTGCGGTCAGCAGGCCTTCCCTGGATCCGAAGTGGTACAGCAGCATGCGGTGGCTGGTGCCGATAGCCGCGGCTAGCTCGCGCAAGCTCTGGTCCGCGATCCCACCGCGCATAGCCTGCTCTATCGCGGCGGCCAGCAGACGTTCACGTGCTTGCGATGTCGCCATAACTCAATGTACCATCTGGTTCATGTGCCAAGTGGTACATGAATGAGATGGCTGGAGTGTGGACTAGTGGGCAAGCTGCATGTCGAAGCCGAGCTGACGACCGCGGCGGCATCTGACAATGTCTGGGCGCTGGTCAGCGATGCCACGGCGTATCCCCAGTGGGGGCCCTGGAGCGACGCGGGGTATCGCTCCCCCGGCGACGCCTCACCGCGCGGCCCGGGTGCGGTCTACTGGCTGCGGTCCTCACGGCGCTACGGGCTCGTCCGCCCCGTCATGGTCGAGAAGATCCTCGACGCCGAGGAGGGGAGGCGCCTGGCCTACACGGTGGTCCGGGGCCTCCCGGTCCGCAACTACCGCGCCGATATCACCCTGACGCCCGCAGCCGACGGGACAAGAATCCGCTGGGAGGCGTCCTGGGACCAGACCCTGGCCGGCCGCCTGGTCTACCGCCCGCTGCGCAGACTGTACCCGGAGGTCGTCGCAAGCCTGGCGGCCGCTGCCGAGCGCCAGCCCGGCCGGGTCGGGGGCAGCGAACACGCGAGCGACTCAGGCCGCTGACTGCAATAAACCCGGCGGCCCGTAGTTCCGCCAGCCAGGCCGATTAGTTCTGGCCCGCCCGCCAGTCTCATTTGTCAGAGGCATGCGTGATGTCGTCTCGCAAAGGAGGCTGGAATGGCATTGCCCGAGGTGGTCTCGCGTGAGCATTGGCTGCAGGCCAGGCTGGCGCTGCTGGCTGAGGAGAAGGATCTGACCCGCAAGCGCGACGCGCTTAACACCCAGCGGCGCAATCTGCCGATGGTCCTGGTGGAGAAGGACTACACCTTCGACGGCCCGGACGGGCCTGTCACGCTCGCCGGGCTGTTCGGCGAGTGCCGGCAACTCGTGGTGCACCACATCATGTTCGGCCCGGACTGGGACGCGGGGTGCCCGTCATGCACGGAGTACACCAGCGAGTTCGCCGGCGCGCTTGTCGCCCGGCTGCGCTCCCGCGACACGGCGTTCGCGATGGTGTGCCGGGCGCCGCAGGCCAAGATCGCGGCCTATACAGCCGGCCGGGGGTGGGTTCTGCCCTGGTACTCCTCCTACGGAAGCGACTTCAACTACGACTTCCAGGTCACCCTGGATAAGTCGGTCCCGCTGGAGTACAACTACCGGCGCGAACCCGATCTGCTCGACGGCGCGCAGTCGACCGAGTTGCCGGGCGCCAGCTGTTTCCTGCGCGAGGGCGGCGAGATCTTCCACACGTACTCCGCCTATGCCCGGGGCCTGGACCACCTCGACTTCGCTTACGGCTTCCTGGACATGACAGCGCTCGGACGGCAGGAAGCCTGGGAGGAGCCCAAGGGCCGCGCTCCGGTAATCCGCGACACACTGTAAGGCCTTGACGCGCTGCCAGATACGATCCTCGACCCGGGGTAGAGCAAGTGCGTGTGCCAGGCTCAGCTCATGGTCTGCCTGGCGCTATTGACAAGTTCATGTGCCTGGACCGCAGACAGATCATCGGTATCTAGCAGCGTCAGAAAGACTCTGCTCCACTCCCAGAGGAAGTCTCTGGCCGGAGCCGAGCACGCAGCCGCATCCTGCAATGTCTGGAAAACACCGCGCCGGATGATGAAACTGATGCTCTCCTTTGTCGACTGAGTCTGAGACCACATCAGCTGGACGCACTCGTCCAGTGCTTCCAGATCGGTCCGTACTAGCTGAGCTGCCGACATCGCCAAGGCTTGCGGGCCGCGCTCCGCAAGCAAAGCCGTCGCGCCTGCTTCGGTTACAGCTCCGACAATCGAGGCCACGCTGCCGGACAGCAAAGCGATTGCGATCCCGGCCGGGCCACCGGCAACTGCGCCGATAGCAGCACTTGTTCCCGCCGCGAGCGCCGCTGGCACGGCCTTGTCGCGGGCCGCCGAGACAATCGCGCGCAGCCCCGGCAGTCGGGACCTTGAGTCGGGATCCATCGCGGCTGCTGCCTGCGCTTGCTCGGCGTCTTCAACCACAATCCGAAGTCGGTATTTGAACGCAGCTAGTTCCTGCCTAGCGATGTCAGCACTGCTGGCGACGCGTCCACCGTCGGGACGCGTAGCACATATCACCTGCACTGCATTCTCGACGACGTCGGTCCAGTACTCTGCCGTCGGCGGCGGACGGTAGCCAAGGCTTACCAGAGTCTCGGGAATGTGGTGCGTCAAGAGCTCTGCGAGCTCCATCCGGGTTCGGACAGCTTCAAAACTTGTGCTGCTCGACCCCCTCAGGACCTCCTCTTGCCCTGCCAGACGCTCCCAGAGTTCGTCAGCATCAAAAAGTTCTGTGAAAGCGTCGAGCAGGCCACGGCCTGCAGCAGTCATCATCCGTTCGAGGTACTGCTCTCGCTCGATCTGAGCCTGCTCCTGAAAGAAGGGCATGTCGTACGGTGAGAGCCGGCTGCGCGCGGCCTTGTTAAACGCCGCATCGGCTTCCAGCACAGCAGTCGCAGTGTTGCTTGCCTGCATGAGCCGACGGGACATGGCCAGCTCGGCGGTCTGCTGCGCGACGGCACGTTCCCTGGCTACTGCTTCCTCAGCGGCTTGTCGTGCGGAGGCCCGTTGCCTGGCCGCCGCTTCCTCAGCGGCTTGCCGCTCGGCGGCACGCTGCCTGGCCGCCGCTTCCTCAGCAGCTTGCCGCTCGGCGGCCGCCTTCTGCGCCGCAGCCATCGCACGCTGGCGGGCGGCTCGCTCTTCCGCGGCCTTTTGCTCGGCAGCCTCCGCCGCTTTGCGGTCAGGCGCCGGCATGGGCGCGTATGCCCCCGCCATCAATCACACTCCATGGCAGCGCACCTCAGACATCCAAGGCACTCACTGGCACTTGGTCCTGCATGATGGCGCCCCAGTCCGAATCGGTTGCGATACCGCGCTCCCGATTGTGAAAAGGGCAGTGTTGTCGCCGGTCCCCGCGAAATCATTGACATCCTTACGGCGTTTGCTTAGCCATAAGCTGACGTAGTCTTCACCAGGCTGACGCTTAACCTCGGCGTCGTCAAGAGGCACGGGACCTAGGATCGGCCAGGCAAGCCGACGGTACCCTACCAGGTCAGATAGGCATCTCGGGCAGCGCGCAGTCGGCGCTTGAGGTCCGTATCCGTCAGGATACGGACCTCGATGTCGGCGACCACCTCGCTAGCCATCCATCCAGGCCCGATTAGAAATGTGTAGGAAATGTTGAGGTATATATATATTTAAAGGTGGCAATCAGATGGCTGGCCCTTAGCTGAGCGATGCCGGGACGAATGACGTTACGGCACTGGCTGCTCTGCGGGCTGGCACCCGTCCGTTGTGCGTCCTCCTGCGCGTCGGCGTCAATCGCAGTGTCGGCCTCGCAGCGCCGCGCAGTTCGAGCAGGCCGACCGGTTGCACCGGGATGCTGGCGCCGATCAACCGCGCCGGGTGAACTCGAGGCCCCCGAAGTCTCCGGAGTCTCGCCACTGCTCGATATAGCGGAAGTACGCTGGCGCACCCGCCGAGTACCCGGCGAGTAGCGAGTGCGGGCTCGGTCCCTGGCCCTCGTTGTTGTAGTAGCCAGGGGTGCAGCTGGCGAGGAACGACGTCATGACCGGGTTCGGGGCCAGTTGCTGCATCCAGGCGTCTTCCGCGTCAGTGGTTACCTCGACGGTGTCGAAGCCGTTCCGGGCCATGTGCGCGACGACGGCGGCGACTGTCTTGGCCGCGTCGTTGAGGTTGTGCGGGACGTTGGCGACGAAGTTACCGCCCTGGCCCAGCTGCACCAGGAAGGCATTCGGGAAGCCGTGCACGTGGACGCCGTGCAGGCTGCGCATCCCGGCGGACCAGTAATCCGAGAGCCGGACGCCGTCCCGGCCTGACAGGTCAAACCCGTAGCGCCGGGTCGGCTCCGTGCCGACTTCGAACCCGGACGCGTAGATGATGCAGTCGACCGGGTACTCGGTACCTGCCGCCACGACTCCGGCCGGGCTGATGCGCTGCACTCCATGGCCGTCCGTGTCGACCAGGTGCACCGACGGCAGGTTGTAAGCGCTGAGGTAATCGTCGTGGAAACAGGGCCGCTTGCAGAGCTGGCGGTACCAGGCCTTCAGTGCTTCGGCCGTCGCCGGGTCCTTGACGATCGTGTCGATCCTGGCACGGATTTCGGTCATCTTCTCGTGGTCAGCGTTCTCGAAGTCCGCGAGCAAGTCTTCAAAGCTCCGCGGGCTCGAGTGCGGTGCCGACAGCCTGCCTCTGATGCGCTTGGCCAGATCGGTCCAGCCATCGTTGACCAAATCCTCGTCGGGCAGCTCGCCAGCGGACATGTTGGCCACGAAGTTGTGCATCCATCGCTCTTGCCAGCCGGGCGCCGCGATGCCGGCAAACCACTGGGGGTCCAAAGGGGCGTTCCCGCGCTCGTCCACCGACGATGGCGTGCGCTGGAACACAAACAGCTCGCGGCAGGAGCTGGCGAGGTGCGGAACGCACTGCACCGAGGTCGCTCCGGTACCGATGATCGCAACCCGCTTGTCGGCCAGCCGGTCCATCGGCGCGCCGGCCGGGTCGCCGCCGGTGTAGACATAGTCCCACCGGCTGGTGTGGAACGAGTGGCCGCCGAACGTCCCGATGCCGCTGATGCCCGGCAGCTTCGGGACATGCAGCGGGCCGGTCCCCGTTGCGATGAACTGTGCGGTGAACTCGTCGCCGCGGTCGGTGCGCACGATCCACCTGCTGCCGGGCGCGTCCCACTCCAGGCCCGTTACCTGGGTGTGAAAGAGGGCGTCGTCATACAAGCCGTACTGCTTGCCGATGCGCTCGCAGTGCTCGAGGATTTCCGGGGCGTGCGCGTAGCGTTCGGACGGCATATGGCCGGTTTCCTCCAGCAACGGCATGTAGATCAGCGCGGCGGTGTCGCACTGCGCGCCCGGATAGCGGTTCCAGTACCAGGTGCCCCCGAATCCGCCGGCCTTCTCCACGATGCGTACCGAGCCGATCCCGGCATCCTTGAGGCGTGCGGCGGTCAGCAGGCCAGCGAATCCCCCGCCTACGAACGCCACCGTTACGCGATCACGCTTGGGCTCGCGCTCGACCCGTTCCGCATACGGGTCGGCCAGGTAGTGGCCGAACTGGCCGGTCAGCCGCACGTACTGATCGTTGCCATCGGGCCGCAACCGCTTGTCACGCTCGTGCGCGTACTTGCGGCGCAGTTCCTCGTACGTTGTCTCAGCCACGATCAGTCCCTATTCGCGATGCATCTTTCGTCACAATCCAGTCACAGCGGCGAGCGGGCCGTCAAGCGCTGCGGAGCTGCGCGGGCGCGGCTGACGGAGGCGTTGCCTGGGTCTTAACATACTGCTACAGTAAATTTTCAGTTACTGAATCTAACTGCGACGCTGCGGCCGGACCCGCGGCAGGCTGGGAGCGCTCGATGCCGGAAATTCACATCTCCCGCGTCTACCCTTACTCCCCCGAGCAAGTGTGGCGCGCGGTGACA
Organism: Streptosporangiaceae bacterium; assembly: GCA_035570295.1. Taxonomy (GTDB): domain Bacteria; phylum Actinomycetota; class Actinomycetes; order Streptosporangiales; family Streptosporangiaceae; genus JAJYUU01. Next base: position 2,806 of record DATMMA010000353.1, on the reverse strand, counting down.
GATCCTGGACTTGTCCCGCTGTGGACATCGACCGGCCGCGGCGGGACGCCGGAGGGCTTCTCCCCTGAGGTCGGGAACCGGTTCCGGTTCGTCGGCAAGCCGGTCCCCGGATGGGACGGCATCGTCAACTGCGAGGTGCTCGAAGTAGATCCGCCGGCGCTCCTGCGTTACGCCTGGAGCGCTTCCGGTGGCAAGACCACGCAGGTGACCTACCGAATTGAGCTGGACGGCGACGGGACGCGCTTCAGCTATGACCATGTCGGTTTCCAAGGTGCCGAAGGCTTCGTAATGGCGAAGCTGATCCTGGGTCCGGTCCGCCGCAGGATGCTCGACAAGGGACTTCCCGCCGCTCTTGCCAGCATCGGCGACGATAGCAAGCAGCGGTCCGGCAAGTGACTCAGGCCGGCGCGGTAGCCGCAGACCTGGCTAGCTATTCTGCGCTGAGTGTCCGCAGGCCAGCGGCGATGAGATGGCCTGCTCGCTCGACCTCGCCGCTGATGGCCTTCTCAACCTGATCGGGTGTCACAGTGCCGTCGAGGTACTTGCCCAGCGCGCGAAAGTGGATATGCCATAGCCCCAGCAGGGCGACAGCTGCGATCTGCGGCTCCGGATCATCGGGGCTGAGGCCGTAGCGGCGGGCGATGGCTTTCGCAGCGACGGCCGTCAATCCGGTGAGCGTGTCGGTCTGATAGGACCGCAACGCCGGCGTCGACGCGATCAGCTCGCCGAACCGGCGAACCGACGCGATCGCTTCGGCCAGGTCCGGTTGGGCCCGGAGCCAGGCCGTCAATGCGCCGAGCTCGTCGGCCAGGATTCGGAGCACTGCGTCGACCGGACTCACTCGGGTGTCAGCAATGCCCGCCTGGATGGCAGCCGTCGTGGCCTCCCACCGGTCCAGGATCAGCGACTCCTTGGTCGGGAAGTAGTTGTAGACGGTCTTCTCGGAGACATCGCACGCTGCTGCCACTTCAACGACCCGGACGGCGTCAAACCCGCGATCGAGGAACATCTCCGTTGCCGTGTCACTCAGCCGCTGGCGTAGCAGGCGCTTTTTCCGCTCGCGAAGCCCTTCCGCGCCATCTTGCTCGCGGTCAGCCCGCAGTGCTGCCCAGTCCACGGACCTTGGTTTCATCGATCTAATGTACAGCTACACCAACTATCTAGTTACTGAACTTTTACTGCTGGTCCCTGTCCTCCCTGGCTCGCGGGCTAGCCGGTGACTGCGGAGAATGCCGCATAACTGCCCAGAGCTAGCAAGATGAGCCCGGTGATCCGGTTGACCCAGGCCATCGGGATCAGACTGAGGCTCTTGGCGCCGATGCTGACCGCTATGGCGGCGACAGCCCACAGGCCGGCGGTCGCCCCGGCGAAGACCAGCACCGGGTTGTACCGTGCTGCCAGGTTCGCCGCCGCGAGCTGCGTAATGTCACCCCACTCGGCCACGAAGATGACCGCGAAGCTGGTGGCGGCGACGCGCAGGAATGATGGCGCCGCGCCGCCCTGCCGGGCGGCATCCGCCTCCTCATTGCCTTGCGGCCGGAAGCTGGTGAACCAGAGGTACGCCGCCCCGACGGTGAAGAGCCCGGCCACCACCCACTCAACGATGCGGTGCGGCAGGAGGGTGAGCAACTGGCCCGCCGTGACCGCGATCGCCATGTGCACCGTGAACGCCGCCGCTGCTCCGGCCCATACCCACCCAGCCCGGTGCCTGGTGGCGAGCACCAGCGAGGCGAACATCGACTTATCTGGCAGCTCGGCAAGGAAGGTCACCGCGAACGCGATGCCGATCACCGCAAGCTGGAGCATGAAGCAGGCGTCCTTACGCTCGGCCGCCCGAGGAGACCCCGTTTGGGAGCATCTTCGGCCGGATCTGACTCAACAGCCGAAGGTCTCGTCCGCCACTCCTCCGGTGGCCTGGCAGCCGGGCGCATCGCGCCGGTATGTCGGCCTGCCAGCGAAAGGACTACTCCCCTTCGCGGTCACTATATCCGATGGCGGTCGCCGCCGTCGGGCTGACACACCTTCGCCAGCGTCACTGACCCGAACCAGCCCGGCGATCCGGATGGCCGGATCGTCGACGGCCACGGGATCAGCCTCCCGTTCATCCCGGTGCCGGACGGGAAATGATGCGAAGTAAGAACCGTCATGGGTCGACTTTCTTCGTAAATTCGTCGGGAGGGGACAGCACCCGCCCTCCGCGAGCGCTGCCCCCCTCGGGTCTAGGCCGACCTGCCGGGCCACGCCGCCGGTCTTCCGAGCGGGCCCGGCCGGCGCCGCCTCGACCCCTAGTCCGTGACACGTGGTACGGCGCCCTCGTTGTAGAGGAAGCGCTCTTCCTGGAGGAAGGCGATCAGTGGGTGCAGCCCCTCGTCCGGCTCGACGCCGACGAAGCGGTTGTCGCCGGCGTGGACGTAGCTGGCGGTCGTGCCACCCTCCCCGAACTGCGCAGCGAGGCCGTGCGGGATGTCGGTGATCTCCGACGATCCCGCCATGGCCGCACCGTCCTGGCGGGCCGCACGTAGCCCGTCGGCGTCGGCCTTTACCTCGTAGGTGACCTGCGGTGCGGCGTAGGTCTCGGGCCGGAACGGCACCGGGGTGTCCGGCGGCAGCACCCCCGACGGCAACGAGAGGACTTCGCAAGCACCTCGTCGATGAAGGCCGAGGCGTGGCCGCCGTTCGCGTGGATGGCGAGCACCAGGCCCCGGTCGGGCACGGTGCGCCAGGTCGTGGTCTGGCTGACGGAGAACCCGCGGGTGACCCTGCATTTCACCCCGACAGGCTGCTCATGGCTGAACATGGTGGAGAT
>DATMMA010000352.1:0-5964 GCA_035570295.1 Streptosporangiaceae bacterium | reverse complement strand
CAGCCGGATGGCCTCGGCGGACAGGTCCGGGCGGAGCAGGTCCGGCGCGGACGTGCTGGCGTAGCCTTCGGTGAAGATCAGGTAGATGACCCGCAGCACCGCGGCGAGCCGGGCGGCGCGCTGGTCGGGCTCCGGCATGGTGAACTTGTGGCCACCGTCGGCAATGGCCTGCTTGGCCCGGGTGATCCGCCGGGTCATCGTCGCCTCTGGCACGAGGAACACGCGCGAGATCTCGGCCGTGGTCAAGCCGCCGACCGCGCGGAGGGTCAGTGCGACCTGCGAGGCGGGCGACAGCGCGGGGTGGCAGCACAGGAACAGCAGGACCAGCGTGTCGTCGGCGTCCGGCGGCGCGTCGGCACCCGCGGCCAGGCAGCTACCGGGCGGGACCTGCCTGGCCGCGGCCTCCTCCCGGCGCTGCCTGGCCTGCTCGGCGCGCAACAGGTCGGTCAGCCTGCGGGCGGCGACGGTGATCAGCCAGCCGCGGGGGCTGGCCGGGATTCCGTCGGCCGGCCACTGGCTCGCGGCCGCGAGCAGCGCCTCCTGGACGGCGTCCTCGGCGAGGTCGAAGTGCCCGTATCGCCGCGTCAGCGCGCCGAGGACCTGCGGCGCGAGGTCGCGCAGCAGGTCCTCGATCCTGGTCCCCTGCTCGGGCACGTCAGCCGTCCAGTTCGTGCCGCGACTCGGCGAGCGGCCGGACGTCCACGTACGCCCGGGCGCGGACGTGCTCGGGCCCTGGGGCGCTGCCCAGCCTGCTGGCGATGCCGGCCGCCCGGTCCAGGCTGTCACACTCGACGATCCAGTACCCGGCCAGCACCTCTTCGGCCTCGGCGTACGGGCCCTCGGTGACCACCGGCGCGCCGTCGGCCAGCCGGATCCGCCTGGCCTGCGACGGGGCGGTCAGGCCGCGGGTGTCCACCAGTTCCCCGGACTCGGCGAGATCCTTGGCGAACTGCTCCATGAACTGGCCCAGGGCCTCGAAATCCGCCCCGGTCCAGCCGGGCTCGCCAGAAGCCGGCTTGCCGACCATGGCGTCGTAGTCCCGCTGCGAGGCGTACACCAGGATCATGTACTTCATGAGCGTCTCCTTCCGGTACGGGCGCCGCTGGCCGGCGTCCTTCAGCTGAGACGTCGGAGCCGCGAAGTCGTTCCGGACATCCGGTCAGCGCGCGCCGCACCTGGGACAGGGTTGCTGCGTGCCAGCAGAAGAGGTGATCTCGGCGGCTTCCGCGCGGGCCGCATCGATAAGCGCTGAGGCCTGTTCCTCGGCGAGCCTGAGCAGTTGTTCGACGCGGGCGCCCAGCCCGGCGGACGATGCGCGTTCAGGGTCCTGCGGCAGTGTGCGGCCACCTGACAGTTCCTCTTGGAGGGCAAGCACCTGCTGATCCTGCAACTGCTGCGGCAAGCCGACGGACAGCCGGTCAAGTACCTGTTCGCGGGTCTGGCCCGCCAGCGCGCAGAGCTCGTCCATCATCAGGTTGGTGACCACCACGCCGGCGATCAGCTGACGACTCAGGACCGTGACTGCTGACGCCTCGGCCGGGGCAGCGGCATTCCGTTTCAGTCCGCTGAACCTGCCTTTCTTCCCGGGCGTGCCGCCGATCTCGCTGATCTGGTGTACGGCCTCATCCAGCGGCGTACTGCCACCGCCTGCCGCACTCAAAATCCGCACCCAGCGTGCCGTCATGTCCTGCATCCAGTTCATGACTGCCACGCTACTCAGATCTAGGCAGGCAGCGACTGGTGTGGCTGTGGCGCTAAATGTAAAATGTTGTGCTAATGGGGTGAAGCGGGTTGGTTTTGGCAACCGCTGCTTAACGTTCGCAACCCCGTACCTGTGACGAGGTGGTGCTATGCCACCGTTTGTTCCGCCTCCGGCATCGCGGCCCGTCGATCGGGCTGCGGTCCGGCTGCGACGGCTGTCGGTGACGACTTACTGGTTCGTCGTCACCGCTGGCGCGGTGGTGACAGTCGTCGCGGTGCCGTTTGCGATTAGGTCAATGTCGTCCGCTCCAGCGGAGCTTTGGGTCCTCGCCGCGCTCGCTTCTTTGGCTGACAGCCGTCCGCTTCGGCTTCCGGCGCCCGCGCGAAGCTCGGCGACCTTCGTGGTTTCAGTTTGCTTCTGCTTCGCGGTTTTGCTTCTCTTCGGCACAGCCGACGCGATCGTGATCCAGGTCCTCACGGTATCGGTTGCGGCCCCGCGGCTGCACCTGAAGGCGGGTGCGGCGGCGTTCCTGGCGGCACGGCTGGCGTGCTCGCTGGCGGTGGCCGGGCTGGCGGGCAGCCTGCTTGGTGTGACCGGCGCGGATTTCAGGAGTCCGCTCACCATCGAAGGTATCGGTCGCGTCGTCGTGATGATCGTGGCATTCGTGGCCGTCAGCTGCGCGATCAACGCGGGTCAGGCGTGGTGGTCAGGCGCCACAGGCAGCGAGATCGCGGCGCAACTTCGGTTCGAGGTGCTTGCCCGAGGCTCGGCGCTCATACTGGGAACGGTAATTGCGACGGTCCCCAGCGTATGGTCGCTATCGCTGGTGTTCGTTCCCCTTCTCGGCTGGTCGCAGCTGGCACGTTTGCTGCGCGATCAGGACGCGCGACTGAGACACGACCCGGTGACAGGTTTGCTCAGCCGCCACGGACTGGACATGGCGCTGCTCAACCTGCCGCGGTCTCACCGGCGTGCCCCGGATGATTTTGCGGTGGTAGTGATCCAGCTAGGCGGCGTCGGCCAGATCAGCCGAAGCTTCGGCCGTGACGCGGTTGAGCACATGCTGGTGGCGGCGGCTGGGCACCTCCGGCGGGTGACTGGACCGAGCGACCTGATCGGCCGGTTGTCGGATAGTCAGATGATTGTGGTTCGCCCCAATCAGCCGAGTGCAGGCGCGGAAGACGCTGCTCGCCGGATTGTCGACGAGCTCTCTGCTCCGATCGATCTGGTCGAGGGTGTTCCGCTCCGGCTTGACCCGCGCGCTGGTGTGGCCGTGGCGCATCAGCACGGGCACGATCTGGCCGATCTTGTTCCGCGTGCTGAGACGGCGTTGTTCGATGCGGTGGCCTGCCAGTCGACCGCTCAGGTGTATGCCCCGGAGACGCCGCTCGACGTGGATGCCCGGTTGACGCTCCTGCAGAGGCTGAGCGGGGCATTGCACGATCCGGCCCGCGCGTCGGAGATCGCGATGTTGTTCCAGCCGCAGGTGTCGGTTCGGACCGGTCGCGTCGACTCGGTGGAGGCCTTGCTGCGGTGGACCGATCCCGGCCGCGGGTTGGTGCCAACTGATGAGTTGATCCAGACGGTGGAGCCGACGGGCGTGATGCAGCAGCTCACCTTGCACGTGCTCGACCGAGTTGTCGCGCAGCTCGCTGAGTGGAACCGAGCGGGGATCCGGCTGCGCGCCGCAGCGAACGTAAGCGTGTTCGATCTGACCGCCGAGGGATTCGATTCTCAGGTCAGGGACATGCTCGAACGTCACCGGATCACCCCGCAGCAGCTCGACATCGAGGTAACCGAGCGGGCGATCATCGAGGATAGCGCGGTACTGGATGAAGCCGCCCACCGGATAGCGAAGCTGGGTGTCGGCCTGTCCCTTGACGACTTCGGTACAGGTTTCTCTTCACTGCGTCGCCTGCGTCGATTGCCGCTCACCGAAGTGAAGATCGATCGCGCCTACGTGAGCAAAGTCGCGGAGAGCGGGCCTGATCGAGCGATCGTGAAAGCGATCCACGGTTGTGCGCAGGCTCTCGGCCTTCGTACCGTTGCGGAGGGGATCGAGGACGAGGCGACCGTGGACATCCTTGCTACGTTCGATCGGGTCATCGGTCAGGGCTGGTACTACGGGCGGCCGATGTCGGCCCCCGAGCTGGCTGATTGGCTGCGCAGCAGAGCTCAACGGCCTTAGCGATGCGGACTTGTCACAAGGACGAGGCGTCCCCCACGGAGAGCTGGCCAATGGTGCCGCGGGGCGCCGGTGTTAGCATCGTGCCGTGGCACTGGCTCGCCTGGGAATGATCTGCCTCGATTGTGCGGACCCGGCTGGTCTCGCGGCGTTCTGGGCGGCGCTCCTCGGTGGCGAAGTGGCGCCGATACTAGGCGACGATGCCGTCATGGTGAAAAATAAAGGCACCCCGGTTGCGGCGCTGCGGGTACCCGGTTACCAGCCGCCGACCTGGCCGAGCGGCGCGATCCCGAAACAGGTGCATCTCGATCTTGCGGTCGACGATCTGGACGCAGCCGAGGCGGAGGCCATCCGGCTGGGGGCCCGCCGGGCCGGCGAGCAGCCGCATCCCACACGATGGCGTGTCATGCTGGATCCGGCCGGCCATCCGTTCTGCCTGTGCGACTGGAGCAAGGAGTTACCGGCTAACCGCAAGGATCCGGATCACGGCCCCACGTGCACCCAGCGCCCCGATACCCGGCGATGCCACTCGGCGGCTTTAGTGATTGCGGTTGGGGCTGAGCTAGCCACCGCGTGTGGTCGTGGACGATGCGACCGCGTTGGAGCGTATGGCGGCCGCGGCGGCGCGGGCTAGCGCCGCCACCGACAGGGACGTGCTGTGGGCGGGCCAGCCGAGCAGGAGGTCGACCGGGGGGAGGTCCGCTACCGGAACGGTGACCAGGTCGTCGCGCAGCGGCCTGGTCAGTACCCGGGGTAGCACGGCGACCTTGCGTCCCAGGGCGATGAGGTGCATCAGTTCGCTGATGCTCTTCATCGCGCCGGGATCGGCGGGCTTCCTGTGCAGGTTTTCGCCCGCCAGGTCGGCCATCTGCAGGCTCGCCCGTTGCGCGAGCGGGTGGGACGCGGGCAGCACGGCGACCGGCGCCTCGGTCAGCAGTGCCTCGGTGTCCAGCCCGCCCAGCTCGTCGGGCGGCGCGTACAGCAGCGCGGCGTCAGCCTGTCCTTCGCGCAGCATGCGGGAGGGGCCGGCTCCGAAGACCACCTCGACCGGCAGTACCTCCGGCTCGCGTTCGTATGCGGCGAGGATGGCCGGGAGCAGGCCCGCGTCGCCGCCGGGCTTCATGGCCAGGATCAGGCGCTTGTCGCGGGTGCCGGCCCGCTGCGTGCGCAGCGCCGCGGCGGACACCGCCTCCAGTGCGACGCGTGCCTCGCGGCTGAGTACCCGGCCGGCCTCGGTCAGCGCGACCGCGCGGCTGGTCCGCTCGAACAGGGTGACCCCCAGCCTGCGTTCCAGCTGCCGGACCGTCTTGGACAGTGCGGGCTGCGCGATGCCCAGGCGGGTCGCGGCGCGGCCGAAGTGAAGCTCGTCGGCCACCGCCAGGAAGTACGCCAGTTCCCGAGTTTCGAGCCGGTCCATTCCTCCAGGCTATCGGTCGCAGCCGGGCCGGTCTTGGACGCACGGCGTGCACCGGTGATGAGCTGAGGCCGTCTCACCCGCATGGCCAGCGCACGACTCTCATCCCAAGGAGATCACCATGCCCGCAATCGCGCTCGTGGCTGCCGGTGCCCGCCTCGGCTTGTCCCTCGGCAAGACCTTCGGCGGTCACGGCTTCGATGTCGCGCTGATCGCTCGCTCGACGGAGCGACTCGATGAGCTAACCGGGAAACTCGCGGCCGAGGGGGTCACGGCGGCCGGCTTTGCCGCCGATGTCACCGACCGCCCGGCATTGGCCGCAGCCTTGAGCAGCGCCGCGGCACGGTTCGGCGGAATCGACGTGCTGCATTACGCCAGCCCGGGCGCGGGAACCACGGAGAGCCTGCGGAGTACCGGACCGCTGGACGTCACGGTGGAGAACTTCGGTCCACAGGTCGAAAGCACCTGCTACGGCGCGATCACCGCGACCCGCGCGGTGCTGCCGGCCATGCTGGCCGCCGGCACCGGAACGCTGCTGTACACCACCGGCGGCTCTTCGGTCGCACCCGCGCCGGTGTTCGTCAGCGCGGGAATGGCGGGCGCGGCCCTGCGCAAATGGGCTCTCACCCTCAACCGAGCACTGGCTCATGAGGGGCTCTACGC
>DATMMA010000351.1:0-3596 GCA_035570295.1 Streptosporangiaceae bacterium | reverse complement strand
CACGACACGGTTCTCGTGTTCCCGCCCGGCAGCCCGGCGCGACCGCCGACCGCTGAGCAGCTGTCCGGCAAGCTAGCTGATTGCCTTGCCGGACTAGACACCGACTGGTCAGCCTGGACCTGGCAGAACGCGGCTGACGTACTCCGCCGGTTCGTGCCGTGACGGCCCTGCCGCTGGACGGCATCGTGGTGGTCTCACTCGAGCAGGCGGTGGCCGCCCCGTTCGCCACCCGCCAGCTCGCCGATCTGGGCGCCAGGGTAATCAAGGTGGAGCGGACAGGCGGCGGTGACTTCGCGCGCGGCTACGACCGTACCGTTCTCGGCCAGTCGAGCTACTTCGTCTGGCTCAACCGCGGCAAGGAATCCATCGAGCTGGACGTGAAGAGCGAGCGCGGCCATGACGTCATGGCGGCGCTGCTGGCCAAGGCGGACGTGTTCGTGCAGAATCTCGCCCCCGGCGCCGCGGCCCGGCTCGGCTTCGCCGCCGACGAACTGCTCGCCCGCCATCCGCGCCTGATCTGCTGCTCGGTCTCCGGCTACGGACCTGACGGACCGCATGCGGAGAAGAAGGCCTACGACTTGCTGGTGCAGTGCGAAGCCGGGCTCTTGTCAGTCACCGGGACGGCCGATTCGCCGGCCAAGGCCGGGATCTCGGTAGCCGACATCGCTGCCGGGATGTACGCGTTCACCGGGGTGCTGACGGCGCTGTACGAGCGGGAGCGAACCGGGGAGGGCTCAGCCGTCGAGGTAGCGATGCTGGACGCGCTCGGCGAATGGATGACGCAGCCCTACCTCTACAGCGTGTACGGCGGCGAGCCGCCACGGCGGACCGGCGCCAGGCACGCGTCGATCTCGCCGTACGGCCCCTACGCCGCCGCTGACGGGCAGGTCTTCCTCGGCCTGCAGAACGAGCGGGAATGGGCGGTGCTGTGCCGGGAGATCCTCGGCAGGCCCGAGCTCATCAGTGACCCGCGATTCGCGACCAACACCGACCGGGTCGTGAACGACGAGCAGCTCACGCTGATCATCGAGACCGTCCTGCGGCAGCTGACTGCCGCGGAGGTCGAGCGCCGGCTCGACGAGGCGGGCATCGCGAACGCGCGACTGCGGACACCGGCCGAGTTCGCCGCGCATCCGCAGCTTGCGGCGCGCGACCGGTGGCGGCAGGTGGACACCCCGGCCGGCCCGGTCCGCGCGCTTCTGCCGCCGGTGACCGTGCCCGGCCGCGAGACTGCGATGGGCCACGTCCCGGCGCTCGGCGAGCACACCGCCGCGATACTGGCTGAGCTCGGCCTGCGGGCCGGGGGTTAGCGCGGTACCGGCCATCGCTTACCGGACCGCAGCGGGTTCCGTTCGGTCCAGGCCGGCCAGCAGCGCGCGGATCACCGTCGCCGCGCGGCCGCTGTCGGGCACCCCGTTCGCGAACACGTCCGCGTAGAGGAAGCCCTCACAGATACGCATGATGGCGTAAGCGAGCGCGCTGGTGTCCAGTCCGGCGTCGAAGCAGCCGCGGCTGCGCTCTAGGTCGATGAGCCGCTCCAGGGCTGCGGTCAGGCCCGCAGCCGTCACGCTGCGGCCGGTAAGTATGCGCAGAGCAGTATCGGGGTCCGACTGGATGAAGGCCCGCAGCGGCTGGTCCGCCTCGATGCCGCGGAGCACGCCGGCCACCACGGCAGCAATCCGGTTCGCGCCGGACTGATTGCCTGCCATTAGCAACTGGAGAGTTACCACGCGCCTCGCGCGCCACCAGATCACCTCGTCGAGCAGGTCCTCGCGATTCCCGGCCCGCCGGTACAGAGTCGCACGGCCGACGCCGAGATGCCTTGCCAGCGACTGCATGTCCAGCCTGCGGCCGGAAGCGTACGCATCGGCAGCGGCCGCGAACATCTGCGACGGGACCGCGGCGGGCGGAGCCGTTCCGCCCGGCAGTATCACGCGCACGTCGTCGCGGACATGCCTGCGCACCCTCAGCTCCCTACATCGCCAGCACCACCGCGTTGCTTTGCCGCCTTCACCAGTGCGGCCAGCTCCGCTACCAGGTAGTCAGCCAGCACCTCGAGGTCGGGCACAAGCTCCCGGCATGACACTAGCCCGAAGTGCAGCCGGCCCAGGTATCCGACCAGGGTGATGTTCAGTCCCTGACCGTCGGTGATGACCGAGACCGGATAGTGCGCCAGCAACTTGGCGCCGCACAGGTAAACCGGGACGTTCGGGCCCGGCACATTCGAGATGCACAGGTTGAACGGCGGCAGCCGGTGCAGCAAGCCGGTAGCGAACACCACGCGCGCGGCCCGCGCGGTCAGGGCCGGCGGTGAGAAATCGCTGACCTGATCGACAAGGCCCTGCGGGATCGCTGCTTGCCGCGCCTTGGCGATCTTCGTGGTGGCGTGCACGACCGCGACACGCTCGGCCGGGTCGTCGACGTTGGTCGGCAGTGCCGCCAGCATTGCCGACACCTTGTTTCCCATGGCGGCTTTGCTGGCCGGATCGCGGACCGACACCGGGATCATGGCGATCAGCGGCAGATCGGTAAGCGCGCCGCGGTCAGCCAGCCAGCGGCGCAGCGCGCCCGCGCACATAGCCATCACTACGTCGTTCACGGACGCACCGAACGCGTTCTTGACTGCCTTGACGCTGTCCAGATCCACGCTGCGCAGCGCGAGCCGCCGGTGCGGCGTGATCGGCCGGTTGAACGGGGTAGCCGGCGCCCTGCCAGACGTCGTCGGGATGACCTCTCCGTCGCCCCGGTTCAGCCCCAGCAGTCCGCCGACCAGGTTGCCGAGGGTCGGGGCCAGCGTCGGCAGCACGCGCACAAGCTCGTTCGTGAAGCGCACGGTCTGCACGGGCTTCCAGGCCAGCCGGGCGGCGGCCAGCGCGGTGACCGCGGCATAGCCAGGCGGGCGGGCGGGCACGAACGGCTCCGGCGCGGGAAGCTCGCGGCCCTCCGGAGTCAGGTCGAGCAGGATCGTCAGCAGTTCCGCGCCGGACGCTCCGTCGATCGCAGCGTGATGGATCTTCGTGTACACCGCGGCCCGGCGACGGGCGAGACCGGTGATCAGGTAGATCTCCCACAATGGCCTGCTGCGGTCCAGCGGCCGCGCGTGCAGTCTGGCGACCTGCTCGGTGAGTTGCGCGTCCGAGCCTGGCCGCGGCAGCGCGATTTCCCTGATGTGGTACTCGATGTCGAAGTTGGGATCGTCGACCCAGTACGGCTGGTCTAAGCCGAGCGGTACCGTCAGCAGCTTGCGGCGCAGCACCGGGACCAGCGGCAAGCGCGTGGCGAGCACGTCGGTCAGCCGGGCCAGGGTCAGCGGCACGGGTGCACCGGACGGGTCGAGGATGCAGACGCCGCCGACATGCCCGGTCGAATTGGCCGTCTCCAGCGCGAGAAAGGCGGCGTCCAGTCCGGTGAGTTGCTGCATGGCGGCCTACTCCTGACGTGCGTCACGGCCGGGATAGAGCGAGCGCAGCGCGGCGGGCGGCCGGAACTCGCGCCGCTCGCCGGACGGCACTGCCAGCCGGTCCGCGATGATCCAGAGCGTGGCCGGGTCGACGCCGAAGCCCAAGTGCGCACAGCGAACTTCTACATTCGTGTGT
>DATMMA010000350.1:0-10187 GCA_035570295.1 Streptosporangiaceae bacterium | reverse complement strand
CGAGTGCCTCGGCTTCCCGCACGCCCGCCACGACCGGCTCCAGCGATTCGCGCGCACGGTGCGGTCGCTGCCCGTAGTTGTCAGCGAGCAGTTCATAGAGTGAGCCGTCGAGCCGGCAGTCCAGCAAGTCGGGGAACAGATCGGCCGGGAACTGCGAGTGCTCGATCACGATGGGCCTGCCGTCGGCGAGCCGGATCCGCCTGACGTCATGGACGGCGGCCCCCTCGGGCAGTTCGAGAGCCGCCGCGGCGGCAGGGCTAGCCGGGATTCGCGTGGCGGCGAGCACCCGGGCGCTCGCGACCTTGCCGTGCCTGCGCAGTTGCTCGGAGAATCCGGCCAGTGTCGTCAGGTCCTGCTCAAGCTTGGCCTCGGCAACGAAGGTGCCCCCGCCGCGGCCAACCGTCCTGGTCACCAGGCCACGCTGGGACAGCTCGCTGAGCGCGTGCCGCAGCGTCATCCGGCTCACCCCGAGCCAGGCCGCCAGGTCGTGTTCGGTGGGCAGCCGGTCGCCAGGCTTGAGGTGGCCGACTGCGATCTCGTCGGCCAGCCAGTCCTCGATCTGGGCATGCGCGGTAGTACCTGGCTGCCTGACGATCATCGGCGGCTTACGCGGCAGCGTGGCGAGCCTGGCGACCGCCGTGCCGCGCCAGGAGTGCTGCCGTCGCTGCATATCCCTCAGTGTCTCCTCCGCGGCATGCTGCCAGCCTGGCCCGTGCGCCATGCGGACTATAGCCCTCCGGGCGGGAACGCCCAGGCGGCGGACCGCAGATGCCGTCCGGCCGCTGCGGTCCGCCGCCTGGCGGATGGCGCGCCGCCCTCCCCGCCGTCGGCCCGGTCGCCGCGGACCAGGCCTGGCTCTACGGCACGCCATCCGGTTCTGCGCCGGCTACTACGCTGCTCCGGCAGCCGGCACTGGCTCGTCGTCGGGAACTGTCACCGGCGCGAAGTCCTTGCGCCTGCCGGTAATCAGGTAGTAAAGCGTGCCCACGATGAGGATGAAGATCAGCACCGTCCACAGAATCGGGATGTCATTCAGGAACCCGACGTGGAAGTTCAGCAGCTGCGAGTTAGCGACGACTTCCTGTTTCGGCTGCGGATTGCTGGCTGCCCGCGGCCAGGCGAAGTTCACCAGCATCGCGCCGCCGTACACCAGGCCGATGATGTTGATCACCAGGCCCCAGCGGCCCAGGCGGAACGGCGCCTTGGTGCGCGGCCAGCCGCGAAGCCGGTCGCGGAGGATCGCCAGGTTGCCGAGGAAGTAGCTCAGGTAGATCATCGCGGTCGCCGCGATCGCGATGATGCCGGCGCCAGTGAACTGGATGAACGGGATCGCCGCGAGCACTGCGACCGCGATGCAGGTCCAGACCGGCGTGTGCAGGCCGGGAGAGACCCTGGCCAGCGGCTTGGAGAACGGCAGCTGGTTGTCCCTTGCCATGCCGAACGTCAGCCGGATAGTCGCTGCCATGATCGACAGGCAGCAGACAAAGATTGCCGCCGACACGACGAACAAGTACAGCGTCGCGAAGCCCGAGGAGAAGTTCGCCTCGATGATGTTGGCCGGGCCCCACGCACCGGCGATCGCCGTGTGCAAGTTCGGGATCGACATCAGCGTGGCCAGCAGGAACACGCCTCCGATGATGAACGCGCCGATCACGGAGAAGAGCACGGCCTTGGGCGCGGCCCGGCGCGGGTCGCGGGTCTCCTCGGCCAGTGTCGAGGCGGTGTCGAAGCCGTAGATGACGAACAGGCTCATGAACATCGCGATCAGGAACGTGTTCGCACCCACATGGAGTCCGCCGCTGTGCGCGACGACACCGAAGCCCTGGTGGTTATGGAAGGCCATGAGCACGATCGCGAATACGAACATGCCGAGGATCTCGAACAGCACGCCGGTGTTGTTGATGATCGCTACCAACTTGACGCCGTAGATGTTCAGCACGGTGATCACGACCAGCGTGATCAACGCGACGACAAGCTCGGTGTGCAGGCTCAAGTTGAGGGATTTCCAGCCGAGCCCTTGCATCGCCGGGATCAGCGCCAGGGGAAGCGTTGCCACCACGGAGGTGACCGTCAGGATTCCGGCGAACAGGTAGATCCAGCCGGTGAACCAGGAGTAGGCCCGGTTCGCCATGTACTTCGACCACTGGAACACCGAGCCCGCGAGCGGGTAGTGACTGGTGACCTCGGCAAAGTTCAGCGCGATGATGAACTGACCGAGCGCGACGATCGGCCAGGTCCAGATGAAGACCCCGCCGATCATGGTCAGACCTAGGAAGAACAACGTGAAGATGCCGGTCGAGGGCGAGATGTAGCTGAACGCGACCGCGAACGAGCTGAACGTGCCCAGCGACCGTTTGAGCTCCTGGTTGTAACCGAACTTAGCCAGGTCAGCAGAGTCCCGGTCGTGACCGGCACTGACCTCTGGGCTTGCGCTCACGACGGACTCCTGTTCGTCTGGCTTGCCGGGGAACCGGCCTGAGCACTGCTGCGGGCTGAACGCTGCTGGGAACGGGTGCACTGCCGATGTGATGGAGGTAACACTGCGCCCGTTGTAAAGCAGGAGCGTAGGGCGTGAGCAAGATATATGTCCAGACCCTAAGACCAGACATTCGCGACAGCGCGCGCGTTCCCGCCTGCTGTCCGCCTATTGCCGGCGGCGCTTCGGCGCGGTGACGTCTAGACCTTTGCGCTGATCGCCCTTAGTGTGCCATCGTGACCAACCCGCGCCAGGCCGCCAGCCTAGAGGCTGGCCAGGACCCGGTTGCTCTGCTGGCACGAGTGCCGAGCCTGGCCGGGACGCCGCGCGTGGTGACGGTGCTGCCAGGCGGTCTGACCAACCAGAACTTCAAGGTAACGACGCCCGATGGGGTGTTCGTCGCGCGGCTGTTCTCCGGTGGTGGCGAGCTGCTGGGCATTAATCGTGAGCACGAGTACCGGAACTCGGTGATCGCGGCAGCGGCCGGTGTCGGTGCGCCTGTCGTCGAGTACAGGCCGGAGGACCGGGTGCTCGTGCTCGGCTTTGTCGAGGGCAGGACGCTGACTAACGCTGACGTGGCGCAGCCCGCTGTCCTGGCCAGGATCGCCGGGGTTTGCGCCACGCTGCATGGCGCGGGCCGCTTTGCCGGGGACTTCGACATGTTCGAGGTGCAGGCCGCGTACCGGTCGACGGTCAGCAGCCTCGGGCTGGCAATCCCCGCCGGGTATGACAAACTGCTGCCGGCTTTCACTGCTGCACGGGACGCGCTCGCGGTCCGGGCTGAGGGCACGGTGCCGTGCAACAACGACCTGCTTGCGGCCAATCTCATCGACGACGGCGAGCGGATCTGGCTCATCGATTACGAGTACTCCGGGAACAATGACCCCTGCTTCGAGCTCGGCAACATTGCGGGCGAGTGTGGCCTCGACGCCGAAGCGGTGGCTGCGCTGGTGACCGCGTACTACGGCAGGCCGCGCCGGAGCCGGATCGCCCGTGCGCAGCTGTTCAACCTGGTGTCCCGGTATGGCTGGACGCTCTGGGGCGCGATCCAGCACGGTACAAGCCAGCTCGATTTCGACTTCTGGTCCTGGGGGATGGAGCGCTTCGAGGTCGCCGCGGCCGGCTTTGGCAGTGCCGGGTTCGACCGCCTGCTCGATGACGTGCAGTACGAGGACTGACGAGGACGGGAACGATGTCTGAGAATGGGCCGGCCATTACTGGCCCCGGAGGGGCTAGCACGGCCGCAGCTAGCACCGCCGCAGCCAGCACCGCCGTGACGCCCGCGGTAGGAACTGGCGATGGCGGGACTGGCGCGGCTTTGCCGGACCGGGCGCAGGTTGTCATCATCGGCGGTGGCGTGATCGGCACTAGCGTGGCGTATCACCTGGCCGCGCTGGGCTGGACTGACGTGCTGCTACTCGAGCAGGGTCAGCTCTCGTGCGGGACGACCTGGCATGCAGCCGGCCTGGTCGGGCAGCTCAGGGCGTCCGAAGCCGGGACGCGGCTGGTTCAGTACTCCACCGCGCTCTACGAGCGGCTCGAGGCCGAGACTGGACAAGCCACCGGTTTCCGCCGGTGCGGCGGCGTGACCGTGGCCCGTACAGCAGACCGGATGACCGCGCTTGCGCGGACCGCGGCGACAGCGCAGGCCTACAACATCGACTGCGAGCTGATCAGCCCGGCTGAGGCAGCCGACCGTTACCCGCTGCTTAATGCCGCCGACCTGGCTGGGGCGATCTGGCTGCCCGGTGACGGCAGGGCGAACCCGGTCGACCTCACCGCGGCGCTCGCCCGCGGCGCCCGGCAGCGAGGTGTCAGCATCCGCGAGCGGGTCCGGGTCACCGGCGTCACTGTGCGCGACGGCCGCGCCAGCGGTGTCAGGACAGACCACGGCGACGTCCAGGCCGAGGTCGTGGTGAACTGCGCCGGCCAGTGGGCCAAGCAGGTCGGCGCGCTGGCCGGGGTGACGGTGCCGCTGCACTCAGCTGAGCACTTCTATGTGGTGACCGAGCAAATAGAGGGCGTGCACCCGGATCTGCCGGTGCTGCGCGATCCCGACGGGTACACCTACTTCAAGGAAGAGGTCGGCGGCCTGGTGGTTGGCGGCTTCGAGCCCACCGCAAAACCATGGGTGTCGCCGGACGAGCTGCCCTACCCGTTCGAGTTCCAGCTGCTGGACGAGGACTGGGAGCATTTCGCGATACTGATGGACAGCGCGCTGCACCGGCTGCCGGTGCTAGCCGACACCGGGATCCGCAAGTTCTACAACGGGCCGGAGAGTTTTACCCCGGACAACCAGTTCATCCTCGGCGAGGCGCCTGAGCTGCGCGGCTTCTTCGTCGCGGCCGGGTTCAACTCGGTCGGCATCGCGTCGGCCGGCGGTGCCGGGCTGGCGCTCGCCCAGTGGATCATCGACGGCCAGCCGGACGGCGATCTGACGACGGTTGACATTCGCCGGTTCGCCGCCTTCAACGGCAATTCCCGGTGGCTTCGCGACCGCGTCGGAGAGGTGCTCGGCTTGCACTACGCGATCGCCTGGCCTAACCGGGAGCTCGAGACTGCGCGGCCGTTCCGCCGGTCTCCGGCGCACGCGCTGCTGCGTGAGGCCAATGCATGCTTTGGCGCCAAGATGGGCTGGGAACGGGCCAACTTTTTCGCACCCCCTGGTCAGTCGCCAGTGATCCAGTACTCCTGGAACAAGCAGAACTGGCAGCCCTGGTCCTCGGCCGAGCAGACGGCCACCCGGCAGCGGGTGGCGGTATTTGACCAGACCTCGTTCTCCAAGTACCTGGTCAGCGGCGAGGACGCTGAAGAAGCGCTGCAATGGCTGTGTACCAACGACGTGGCCGTGCCGCCGGGACGCACCGTGTACACCGGCATGCTGAACGACCGCGGCACCTACGAGTCGGACATCACCGTGACCCGGCTCTCAGCAACGGAGTTCCTGCTCGTTGCCAGCGCGGCCACGACCGAGCGGGACGCTGACCACATCCGCAGGCACCTGCCGCCGGGGAACCGCGCCACGCTAACCGACGTGACTTCGGCCTACGCCGTCTACGGCGTGATGGGCCCGGCCTCCAGGCCGCTGCTGTCCCGCCTGACCAGGGCCGACCTGAGCGAGGCTGGCTTTCCGTTCGGAACCAGCAGGCTGATCGACCTCGGCTACTCCACTGTCCGGGCCACCCGGATCACCTATGTCGGCGAGCTGGGCTGGGAGCTGTGCGTTCCGGCGGAGTTCGCGGTAGGTGTCTACCAGGACCTGATGGCCGTCGGAGCGGATCTTGGCGCCGTCAACGCCGGTTACTACGCGATCGAGTCGCTCCGGCTGGAGAAGGGGTACCGGGCGTTCGGCCGGGAGCTGACCCCGGACTACAACCCGGTCGAGGCCGGCCTCACCTTCGCCTGCAAGCTCGGCGGCAGCACCGGTTTCCTCGGCCGGGAGGCAGTCGAGAAGGCCAAGGCCGACGGGCCCCGCCGGCGTCTGGTCTCCGTCGTACTCACCGACCCGGATGCCATGATGTGGGGCGGTGAGCTATTGCTGCGCAACGGCGAGCCGGCTGGTCAGCTCACTGCGGCGGCCTGGGGCGAGACCCTCGGCGCGGCGGTCGGCCTGGCCTACCTGCGCGATCCCGCGGGCGAAGTGGTCACAGCCGGCTTCGTCAAGGCCGGGCAGTACGAGGTCAATATCGGTGGTCAGCTTGCCCGCGCGGTCGTCGGGCTGCGCCCGCCATACGACCCGGCAGGAAGAAAGGTTAAGGATTAGCACAGGACCCGGCGGCGGCCTAGTCCACCAGGACACTGTCCACCAGGACACTGTCCACCACGACAACCGTCCACCACGACAATGTCCAAGACAATGTCGCCCAGGACACTGTGGTCCTCGACCAGTGGGAGTGACCGATGACGGTCAGCGTCTTCGATTTGTTCAAGATCGGCATCGGCCCGTCTAGCTCGCATACCGTCGGCCCGATGCGGGCCGCGTTCATGTTCGCTTCCTCGCTGGAGCAGGACGGGCTGCTGCCTGAAGTGCGCAGCGTCAGGGCCGAGTTGTTCGGCTCGCTCGGCGCGACCGGCCACGGGCACGGGAGCGTCAAGGCAGTGGTTCTCGGCCTGTCCGGTGAGCAGCCGGAGACTACCGACCCGGCCGCGGCCGAGCCGATGGTCGCGCGCCTGCGAACCTCTCGCGAGCTGGTGCTGCTCGGCCGTCAGCCGATCCGGTTCGATGTGGATGAGGACGTCGTGCTGCATCGCCGCAAGCGGCTGGAGTTCCACTCCAACGGCATGCGGTTCGCGGCGCTGGATGCAGCCAGAGCAGAGCTATCCGCGCGCACGTATTACTCGGTCGGCGGCGGGTTCGTACTGGGCGAGGACGAGGCTGGCCGGCCTGCGATCGTGGCAGACCCGACGCCAGTGCCTTATCCGTTCGCCAGCGGGGCCGAGCTTCTTGCCAGCTGCGGCCGGACCGGGCTGCCGGTCAGCGGCATCATGCTGGCGAACGAGCTAGCGCGGCGGGACAAGGCCGAGGTGGAGTCCGGCTTGCTGCAGATCTGGTCGGTGATGCAGGACTGCGTTACCCGTGGTTGCTCGGCCGGCGGGGTGCTGCCCGGCGGGCTAAAGGTCCGGCGGCGGGCCAGGGCATTGCGGGAGAACCTCGAGCAGGCCGGCGACACGTCCGACCCGCTCTACGCGATGGAGTGGGTCACGCTCTACGCCCTGGCCGTGAATGAGGAGAACGCGGCCGGCGGACGGGTAGTCACCGCACCGACTAACGGAGCTGCCGGGATCATCCCGGCCGTGCTGCACTACTACACGAGCTTCGTGCCCGGAGCTGACAGCGCCGGAGTGATCCGCTTCCTGCTGACGGCTGGAGCGATCGGCTCGCTGTTCAAGGAGAACGCGTCGATCTCCGGTGCCGAGGTCGGCTGTCAGGGCGAGGTCGGCTCGGCGTGCTCGATGGCCGCCGCCGGCCTGGCAGAGGTGCTCGGCGGCACGCCCGGCCAGGTGGAGAACGCAGCCGAGATCGGCGTCGAGCATAACCTCGGCCTGACCTGCGACCCGGTCGGCGGCTTGGTTCAGATCCCGTGCATCGAACGGAACGCGATCGGCGCGGTTAAGGCCATCACGGCCGCCCGGATGGCAGTTCGCGGCGACGGCGAGCACAAGGTGTCGCTGGACAAGGCCATTAAGACCATGCGTGAGACCGGTGCAGACATGAAGATCAAGTACAAGGAGACAGCCCGCGGCGGCTTGGCCGTGAACGTCATCGAGTGCTAGGGGGCAGGTAGACGCGTCCCCGAAGGCCGACGGGCGCTCGGCGGGCTGGCAACCGACAGCGGTGACTAACCGCAGCGTCGGCCCGTTGCGGGAGGTCTCGGGGTGGAGCCAGGCGACGTTTACGCCCGCTGCCGCGCCCGCCGGCCTCCGGGCGTCAACGCGGGAGGGTGTGGCAGCCCGCTGTGGGGCCCGCCAGCCTTCGGGGGCGTCAACGCGGGCGGTAACGCAGAGTGGCGTCAGCTGGACTGGGACTGGGAAACGGGCGTCGACTCTTCAGCGGCCGCAGCCGCAACTGCGGCAGATCGTGTGGCCTGCCCTGGCCTCGATTTTGCTGCCCGCCGCTCACGCAGGTAGGTCTCGCCGATGACCCGTGCGTACCGCAGTCCGTAGGCGAGGTTGCGGCCCTTCTTGCTCTCGCCCGACAGCCGCTGGCGCATGACGGTCGGCACTTCAGCGACCCGGTAGCCCTGCAGCAGCGCGCCGATGAGCAATTCAGAGGTCTGGTACTGCGGCTGGGTCTGGGTCACGGTTCCGGTCAGGCCCGCTCGCATGAGCCGCAGGCCGCTCGAGGTGTCGGTCAGCCGGGCGCCGGTGAGCAGGCTGATGACCCGCGCGAAGAACTTCACGCCCAGGTTCCTGAAGAGGTCGGTGTTTTCGGTCTGGCCGAGTTGGCGCGAGCCGATGACAAAGTCCGCCTCGCCGGACTCCATCTTCGACACCATCGCTGGAAGGTCGGCCGGGTCCCATTGGCCGTCGCCGTCCAGGGTGGCGATGTACTGGGCACTGCCCTCACGGGCTATCCGGTAACCCAGCCTGAGCGCGACGCCGTGGCCGCGGTTGACCTTGAGCGTGCACACCAGCGCTCCGTGCCGCTGGGCGACCTCTGTGGTCCCGTCCGTGCTGCCGTCATCGATGACCAGCAGCGAGACCGGGATGTCGGCAATCTGCTGGGGTACCTCGTCCAGGACCGCGCCGATGTTGTCCGCCTCGTTGAGTGCGGCGATCACGACCACCAGCGGCTGCAGCTTGAGGTCCGGGTACGTCTCAGCGAAGTCCTTAAGCGCAGCGGAGGTGACAGCCAACGTGTCCGGCGCCTCGCGCAACCCGTGATATGTAACGTCCGCTGGCTGCTCTCGCCTCGGCATCTACGTCGTATCTCCCAGTCCGGCCGAACGGTTATGACGGTCCACAATAGCCGCAACTTGGACGCGTCGACATCATTCAGTAAATCAAGGTCCAGCACAGTCGTGCCGGGCCGTGCCAGTTACTGACCGTACAACTAGTGGCCAGCTCAGGAGTGCTAACCCACGGGTTCGCTGCGCTAAGTAGTCACACCGGGCGCTCAGGGCTTAATCGCATCCCCGCGGGCGACCTGGCTGGTCGGCCTCCGGCAGCACATCGGCTCAGTACAGTACCCAAATCTACCCGCTGGTCACCACCGAATCGGCAGACCTGCGGGATTTGGTGACAAATTGGTAACACCATGGGCTCGCCGCCAGGCTCGGGCGCACTTGGCGGGGCGGATAGAATAAGTGATCGATCCGCCACTAGTCGGCCGGCCCCCGGCTCTGGCTGCTAGCTGCGGGCGGCGCCCGAATCCTGGTCGCGGTTCTTTCCGGTAAGCTAGGTCAGCCCTAGGCTATGGCGGGGGTCTGACCTGAAGCTCACCTGGTCTGCCCTGCGCCTGGCGGGCAAGGCGGCGGAGTAGCTCAGTCAGGCAGAGCAAGCGGCTCATAATCGCTGTGTCGCCGGTTCAAGTCCGGCCTCCGCTACGGAATCACGCTGGCATCGCGGCGCCTCCGGGTTTCAACGCCCGTGGCCAGGTTGCCCTGGCGGGCTTCCAATGATTGGACGAGAGAAAGGCGCCCCACGTGGCTGCGACTGATGTAAGGCCCAAGATCACTCTGGCCTGCCAGGAATGCAAGCACCGCAACTACATCACGCGGAAGAACCGGCGCAACGACCCCGACCGGCTTGAGCTGAGCAAGTACTGCCCGTTCTGCCGCAAGCACCAGCCGCATCGCGAGACGCGCTAGCAGCACGCGAGCGAGCTGGCTGCCCAGGCTGGAGTGGCATGGCCATCAACCGCGAATACGCCGGTCGCGTGTTCCCGGCGTCGGAGCCGTATGAGGTCTCTCGCGTCAAGATCGCCGAGTTCGCGGCGGCCATTGGTGACGCTAACCCGGTCTACCGCGACCGGGCGGCGGCTCAGGCCGCCGGGCACGCCGACGTCATCGCGCCGCCGACTTTTGCCATCGTGATCAGCATGGCCGGCTCGGGTGCGGCCCTGGCCGACCCCGGCCTGGGCCTGAACTACGCGATGGTCGTGCACGGCGAGCAGCGCTTCACCTACACCCGGCCGCTGGCGGCAGGGGACGTGGTGACCGCTCAGGTCACGCTGACCGAGATCCGCGATGCCGGGCGCAACGTCATCCTG
>DATMMA010000349.1:0-5430 GCA_035570295.1 Streptosporangiaceae bacterium | reverse complement strand
AGGTCGGCCGCCTTGAGGAAGATCGCGGCCCGATCGTCGAACGACAGCGCCCGCCAGCCAGGTGCCGCCTGGCGCGCGGCCTCGATGGCGGCCGCAACGTCGGCGCCGGTCGCATTTCGCAGCTGGCCGAGCACGTGCCGGTAGCTGTGCGGCTGTACGACATCAATGGGCTCGCCCCCGCCGTGCCGCTGGTGACCGCCAACAGTCATCGTCAGCTCGGCGCGTTCCCCCGCTAGTTCCTTGATTTTTTGCTCGAGCGCGGCACGTTCCGGACTGCCGGGGGCATATCCCTTGATCGGCTCGTTCCCCGGAAACGGGACATTAGTAACGGAATCCATTCCGCGCTCCTTGCTTTCCCGACGTCAGTGGCGGCATCACCCATCGTGCCACGACCGCGCAAGTACCAGCGCCAGCCGCCTGACGCGGAGATGATCTTGACGACCGCGGCTAGCGCCTAGCTATCGCAGAGCTCAATCCGCTGCCAGGGCTGGCCTGCGGCGGCTTACTCTCCGTGACCGGCCAGTTCCTCCAGTTCCTGTGTCGCATACCACTGGAGTTCGTAACCCTCGGCACCGTCGACCACGAACCTGGCATCGTCGTCACCGGCGTCTGCTGCTGCCAGCGCAGTCACTGCGGCGGCGATCTCGTCCGCTGCCGCCGCATCGTCCACGTGGCCGGACACGATGTCCCGCAGCCGGACCGGGCCGTCAACCTGAACCAGCGCCGGCTCCTCGAAGCCCGCGCTCGCGGCGACATGCTCGCTGGCCAACTCTGCCGCCAGCACTACCCGGCGCGGCGCCGCTGCCGGGTCTGCGCCCAGCAGGCGCAGCGACTCGCGGGCCGCGTGTGTCATCGCGACGTACTCCAGTTCCTCGATATCGCCGCTGGAGTACCACTCGCGCAGGGCAGGCGTGACCGCGTAGCCGCGAACCGGCGAGTCCGCGATCTCGCCGGCGCTCAGCAGGCCCGCCACTGCTGACAGGGTTGAGGGTAGATATACGCGCAAACCACGCCCCGAAGCGCGACAGGGAAGCGCAACTTGATTCCAAGCGCAACCGAATAGACCTTGAGTGTGCCAGTCCGGTCCCTGCCAGGTCAGCTAATTGACCGGCTCCGCCGGGGCGACATGCCGCTCGCCTCCGGGTACTGCGACGGTGGTGCGCCCCGGCGATCGACCGAGTGCCCGCCCTGGTCCCGCCGGCCCAGTCTCGGCCAGCCCAGTCTTGGCCGGCCCAGTCTTGGCCGGCCCCGTGCCGGGCAGCCCGGCCGCGGCGAGCGCGGTGACAACGGCCGCGACGGCGGCCTCTAGCGATTCGTGCTCCCATACCCGCACCACGTTCCAGCCCGCTGCCGTCAGCGCCCCGTCGGCAGTTCTGTCTCGCTCCACGTTGCGGGCCAGCTTGGGCGCCCAGTACCAGGTGTTGTTGGCCGGCTGACTGCCATGCTCGGGGCAGCAGTGCCAGAAGCACCCGTCGACGAAAACCGCCACCCGCCGCGCGGTGAACGCGATGTCCGGCCGAACCCGGGCTCCGGCCAGCTCAAGCCGGTAGTCCTTGCGGTAGCGGTATCCCTGTGCGTGCAGCGCCCGGCGTAGCGCGAGTTCGGGCTTGGTGTCCTTCCGCCGGTTGGCCCGCATATTGGCCGAACGGCCCGGATTAAGCGGGTGCGGGTAGTCAGCCACAGCGGAAACATTAGCGGCGCGACAACCGAAATTCTGGCGGGAACGCGCCAGCTGCTGCCCCATGCATTCACCCCCTCGCGGCCGGGCGGGGGCACGCCGGGCCACCTCGGCTGGGCTAGGTCAGCCGGACTCCCAGTAGCTCGGCTACCCGCTCGGCGGTGCCGTCAGCGGCATCGTGCAGCACGCCGGTGAACCCCAGTTGCTCCGCCGCGGCAATGTTGGCCTGAATGTCGTCGATGAAGATGCATTCCCGCGGGTCAAGCCTGAGCAGGCCGGCTGCGTGCAAGAAGATCCGCGGCTCTGGCTTTCGCATGCCGACCTCGGACGAGATCACCACGGCGTCGAACATCTCGCCGAACAGCTCAGTCGGGTAGCCGCCGCCCCAGGAGTTGGACAACAGGCCGGTCGGCACTCCGTCAGCGTGCAGCGTGCGGAACAGCCGCATCATCGCCTCGTCCAGCGCCGATCCGGCGAACATGCGCGTCAGCAGGCCGGGGCCGGCTACCGGGCCGCCGTCTTCAGTGACCAGTTCCCGGGCCAGCGCCAGCTCGAACTCGTCGTTGGTGCATTCGCCTCGCTCCAGGGCGTGGATCGGGTTGGTGCCGGCCTGGCCGTCGGCGTAGGCCTCATGCACCCATTGCTTCATCACTGTGACGTAGCTATCTCGGCTGATGCATTCGGCGGCTAGCCAGGCATTGACGGTGTGTGAGATGGGGTTGGTCATGACGCCACCCCAGTCAGTGATTACCCCGCGCAGTTCGGCCACAGCCTGATCGTAAGCCAGTCTGCCGGCTGTCCCGGAGTGGCTGCTGGCAGAATCTGGGGCATGGACGCCGTAGCAGTAGTAACCGGAGCGAGCAGCGGGATCGGCGCGGCAACCGCCGTCAAACTCGGCGAGGCGGGGTACCGGGTAGTGCTGACGGCTCGGCGCGCGGACCGGCTCGACGAGGTGGCCCAGCGGATTACCGCGGCGGGCGGGACCGCGCAGGCGCACCAGCTAGACGTTACCGATCGCGCGGCGGTGAACGCTCTGGCCGACTCGCTGGACAGGTGCGAGGTGCTGGTCGCCAACGCGGGCGGGGCGGTCGGCGCTGACACGATTGCCGATAGCTCAGCCGATGACTGGCTGGCCATGTACGACGTGAACGTGCTCGGCACGTTGCACATCACCCAGGCGCTGCTGCCCAAGCTGATCGCCAGCGGGGCCGGGACGGTCGTGCTCATGGGATCAACTGCCGGGCTGATCAGCTACGAAGGCGGCGGCGGCTACGTGGTCGCCAAGCACGGCACGCATGCCTTTGCCGAGACGCTGCGACTCGAACTGTACGACAAGCCGGTGCGGGTCATCGAGATCGCGCCAGGCATGGTGAAGACAGCCGAGTTCGCGGTCAACCGGTTCCGCGGTGATGCCGACAAGGCCGCCGCCGTGTACGCAGGGGTCGCCGAGCCGCTTACTGATGCGGACGTGGCCGACGCCGTCGTTTGGTCCGTGACCAGACCGCCGCACTTCAACGTGGACCTGATGGTGATCAGGCCGAGGGCGCAGGCCGCGCAGTACAAGGTCTACCGGGAGCTGCCACCTAAGTAAGCCCGCCAGCTCGCGGTAAGCAACCAGTGTCCGGCGGTAACCAGCCCGCGGCCCGTGGTAACCATCCGGCGGCCCCCCGGTAATCAACGGCCACCCTAGCGCCGCTAACCTGCGACAACCCTAACGATCTGCGCCGATTTCACTAAGATTCCCACGTGGCGACGGCGCTTACGCAGGCAGCAGCGGCGAGGCGAGCAGCCCTGCTGCAGGTCGAGTCGTATCAGATCTTCCTTGACCTCACCACGGGCATCGACACCGCTCGGTCGCGCACCGAGATCCGGTTCAGCTGCCGTGAGCCGGGCGCGACGACCTTCGCGGACATTGACGCTGTCGCGGTGCACGAGGTGGTACTCAACGGAGTGCCCGTCCACCCGAATTCGATCACTGACGCGCGCCTGCCGCTGCGAGGCCTCGCGGCCAGCAACACCTTGACGGTCGACGCAACTGTGGCGCTGACTCGCGGCGGCACCGGCCTCACGGAGTACGCCGACCCCGCCGATGGCAGCCGCTACGTCCTCGCCAGCTGTTACCCGACCGCGGCGCCTCGGGTTTTCTGCTGCTTCGACCAGCCGGACCTGCGCGCAGCTGTCACTCTTATCGTGACGGCGCCGGCCGGGTGGACCTGTATCGCCAACGGCGAGGCTCTCCATCGCCCGGCCGATGGCGCCGCAGGCGTCTGGCGGTTCTCGACGGTACTGGCGATGAAGCCGTACGAATTCGCCATCTGCGCCGGGCCGTACGTCACCGCCCCCGCGGTTATCGGGCCGGATCTCAGCCTTAGTGCCGGCGAGTCTGAGGCGGCCAGCCCGACCCGGCTGACAGTGCGGTGCCGCCCTACTCTGGCTAACTCTCCAGGCCTCTCGCGGATCTCCGCAATCGTCAGCGCCACGCTGCGCTACTACGAGCAACTGCTCGGCATGCGCTGCCCGTACGACAAGCTCGACGTTGTCTTCGCTCCGGAACTCGGGCCGCTGGCGATGGAATCGCCCGCCTTGATGTCCGTCAGCGAAACCCTGCTCCAGCGAGCGGCCGATCCCGGTGATGATCACGTCGCGGTCGTGATCGCGCACGAGGCCGCACATCTGTGGTTCGGGTGCCTGGTCGAAGGCGGCTGGTGGGACGATCTCTGGCTGGCCGAAGCCATGGCCAGCTACCTCAGCTACGGCGCTGCGACAGCCGTCCTTGATCAGCCGGACGCCTGGGCTGAGTTCGGCATGCTCGGAAAGGCGAGCGCATACCAGGCCGACGGGCTGCCGAGCACCCAGCCGATCTCGTCTCCGGTCGACAGCGCGGCGCACGCGCTGACCCGGCCGGTGGCGACGACCTACTCGAAGGGCACCGCAGCCATCCGCCAACTGGCCGCGTTCATCGGGGACGAGAACATGCAGGCCGGCCTGCACGACTACCTCAGCAGGCACGCCTGGTCGACGGCGTCGCGGGCGGACATGATCGACTGCTTGTCCACGGCCAGCGGCTGCGACCTGGCCCAGTGGGCTGCCCAGTGGCTGACGCAGCCCGGCGTGAATGCACTGCGGCCGCAGATCGTCGCCGGGCCAGACGGCGTGCTGACGTCGCTCGCCATCGTGCAAGACCCGCCACAGACGGACCCTGACGGCCCGTTGCGCACCCACCGGCTCACGGTCGGGATCTACCAGCCCACTGCCTCGGGCCTGCGGTGCCAACGCCGCGTCGCGGTCACCGTCAAGGGCGAGTGGACGCATGTACCCGAGCTCACCGGCTTCCCGATGCCAGCGGCACTCATTCTCAATGACGCGGACCTCACGTTCGCCACCATCGCCCTCGATCCGCTGTCCTGGGAGGCCTTGGTCGCTTCCGCGATGGATCTGGCCGACCCAGTGGCCGAGTCCGTTTGCTGGACCGCCGCCTGGCACAAGGTGCAGCGCGCGGAACTAGACGCTGCCGAGTTCGCTGCCATCGTGGCGCGCAGAATGATCACCGGGCGGCCAGTTGCCGGATTCGAGCAACTGCTAGATCGTGCGCTCACCGGGGCCGACTTCTACGCCTCCCCGGCTCGGCGGGCTGCGGGCCGCCAGCAGCTAGCGGCAGCGGCGCTGTCCGCGGCGGAACGAGCCCAGCCAGGCAGCCGTGACCAGCGAATCCTGGCGCGCGCGTTCGCGAGGTCAGCCGACAGCGGCGCTCA
>DATMMA010000348.1:0-12691 GCA_035570295.1 Streptosporangiaceae bacterium | reverse complement strand
GGTCGCCGCGGTCGCGTCCTGGCTGCGTGGCGGGAAGTACCTGCACGTCGAGGCGCCGCCGGGCCGGGTACAGCCGGCCGCAGCCCCGGCGCCACCGGCCCCGGTCCCGGTCCCGGCCCGGGTATCGGCCGTGCCGTGCCCGGACGACCTGGCCGAGGACCTGGCGGGACAGGTCGGGCACTTGCGGGAGCAGGCGATCCGCGCCGAAACTCCCAGGCTTGTCGTCGCCATCTCGGGCGCGTACGGCGCTGGCGGCACAGTGCTTGGTCCTATCGTGGCGGACCGCCTCCGCCTGCCGTACCTGGACCAGTCCATACCGGCCGAGGTCGCCGAGGCGCTGCGCACGCCGGTGCCGGCCGCCGCTGGCCACGATGACCGATCCGAGGCGGGCATGGAGCGCCTGATTTCAACGATGGCCCGCGGCTCGGCCCTGTACGGCAGCGGGGTGCTGCAGCGTGACGACGTGCTCTGTGATGAGCGCACCTTCCAGCTGGCAACCGAGCTCGTGCTCTGGCAGATGGCGGCGCAGACCGGCGGGGTGATCCTCGGCCGGGCCGCGACCGTGGTCCTGGCCGCCCACCCGGGCGTGCTGCGGGTCCGGCTGGACGGTCCGGTGGAGCGGCGAATCTCCCAGGCGGTCGCGCACGACGGATTCGACCTGGCCACCGCGCGGCGCATGCAGGTGCAGACCGACCGCGCCCGCGACGCTTACACGCACCATTTCTATGGCGTGCACCCCGGCGACCCGAAGCTGTACGACCTGGTGATCGACGTCAGCCGGTTCGGGTATGCCGCAAGCGAGGAGATGATCGTGCTGGCCGCCGGGGCCAGGCGGCACTAGACCAGGACTTGCTGCTGGCCGTCGAACTCGGCGGTCAGGCGGAGCCGGCCGCCAAGGGCCCTGACGTAAGCCGCGATGTCGGCGAGTTCTGCCGACCCGAGATCGTCGTCCTCAAGCCGCCGCAGCGCAGTCGCTGACAGACCGGTGCGCTCGGCTAGTTCGTCGAGGCTGGCACGGTGCTGCCGGCGCAAGGCCGCGAGCGTGCGGGAGGCCGCAAGCCGGGCCGACCACCGCCTTACCTCAGCTTCACAATGCGGAAAGTACGTGGCCAGGAATGCAGCCGGGTAGGCAAAGGTGAGCTCGGCGCCGCTGGTTTCTCCGGCGCCCGCGTCGGCCCGCGGCCAGCCGTTCGCGCGCAGCTCGGCCAGCAATTCGCCGGCCAGTTCTGTCGCCTGGCGGCGGTGTTCGCTGACGGCAGCCGAGCCGTCAAGCACGGCGAGCAGGGTGACGGTGTCAGCAGGCTCGATGGCGAGCAGGATCCGGATGTCCGCTCCAAGCGGATCCACGCGCAGCTCCAGTAGCCCTGCGGTGATCTGGTCCTCGTCGCCCTCGTCCGTTGGGGGCGCCGCGGCAGCTCGCGGGTCGCCGCTGCCGTGTGCATCATCGTTAGCAGAGGCCTGAGCCTCGCGGGCTAGCCCGCGGGAAAGCCGGGCGGCGTCGGCGAGCGCAGCAGCGAGCTGCGCGGAAGCTGCGGCCAGGCCAGCCTGCGCCCTGGATAGCTCGGCCTGCGCCTGGTCCAGCTCGCGGGAGGCGCCCGACTCGGCTGCGGACGTGAGCAGCGCGAGCTGCACGTCCCTGGCCGCGCAGGCCCCGGTGTAGCGCGCCTTGGCCACCTCTTTCCTGGTCCTGAACTGGTCGATCGCGGCGTGGTAGCGCTGCATTCGCTCGATCAGCGTGCGCTCGCGCTCGGTTGCCGCCATCTCGTCCGCGGTGAACGGCAGCGGGAACCTTCCAGCTGACGTGATCCGCTGCCGCGTCATATGCCGGAAGCTCCGGGCCTCCGCGACCTGACGTCGCAGCCGCCCGAGCCCCTCGAGTAGCTGCTGATAGGCGTAGTCGAGCTCGACTACCTGATCGTCGGGACACGTCATGACCGGGCCGGCCGCCAGGTCGGTGACCAGCGCGAGATCGCCCGCATCGGTGGCCGATATGACCGCGGCGATCGCGGCACCCGTCTCCGTCGCGGCGAGCCACTTGGGGGAGCCCGGTCCGGCTGCGCAGAGCTCAACGAGCCAGTCGCTGAGCTCCGCGCTCATCCGGAGCCGGTACGCCACCGCTAGAGTGCTTCGCTCACGGCGAGGTCGAGACCGTACTTGGCGATGGCCTGGCCGACGGCTTCCGGCTTGACTTCGCCCAGCCGGGCGAGCTGCGCCAGGACGGCCACGGTGATCGATTCGGCGTCGACGTGGAAGAACCTGCGGGCGGCTGGCCGGGTGTCGGAAAAGCCCCAGCCATCGGTGCCGAGAGAGGTGAACGGCGCCGGAATCCAGCGGGCAACCTGGTCGGGGACGGCTCGGATCCAGTCGCTGACCGCGACGACCGGGCCCGGATGCCCGTCCAGAGCCCGCGTCACGTACGGGACCTGATGCTCGGCCTCAGGCTGAAGCATGTTCCATTCCTCACACCGGAGCGCCTCGCGGCGAAGCTCAGTCCAGGACGTCGCTGACCAGGTTCCGGCCCTGACCCCCCAGTCCTCGGCCAGCAGCCGCTGGGCGTCAAGCGCCCAGCGCAGCGCTACGCCGGAGGCAAGGATCTGCGCCTGGGGGTGCGCGCCCGTGCTGGAGATGCCGGCCGAGACGTCCGCGGGCATCTCGGGTGCCGCCGAGTAGCGGTACAAGCCGCTGAGGATCGCCCGCTCGAGTGCCTCGCCGCCGCCCGGGAAGTCAGTCGGCTCGGCTGGCTGCACGTACGGCTCGTTGTACACGGTCAGGTAGTAGAAGATGTCCTCGCCATCGGGGTGCTCGGGGCTGGACCCGTACATCCGGCGGAGGGCGTCCTTGACGATGTAGGCCAGCTCGTACGCCCAGGCCGCGTCGTAGCTCACGCATGCCGGGCTCACCGAGGCGAGCAGCACCGAGTGGCCGTCATTGTGCTGCAGCCCTTCGCCGGTGAGCGTGGTGCGGCCGGCGGTCGCCCCGAGCAGGAAGCCGCGGCCGAGCTGGTCGCCCAACGACCACATCTGGTCGCCGGTCCGCTGGAACCCGAACATCGAGTAGAAGATGTAGACGGGGATCATGTGCGTGCCGTGGGTGGCGTAGGCGGTGCCGACGGCGGCAGTAGACGCCATCGCGCCAGCCTCGCTGATCCCCTCGTGCAGGATCTGGCCGCGGGCTGACTCCTTGTAAGACAGCAGCAGGTTGCGGTCGACTGCCTCGTAGGTCTGGCCTTGCGGGTCGTAAATCTTCGCCGTCGGGAACAGCGAGTCCATGCCGAATGTGCGCGCCTCGTCCGGGATGACCGGGGCGAAGCGCGCGCCGATCTCCGGGTCCTTCATCAGGTCCTTGAGCAGGCGCACGAAGGCCATCGTGGTGGCGACGGCCTGCTTGCCTGAGCCGCGGCGCAGCTCGTCGTAGACCGCGTCGCCGGGCAAGTCCAGCGGCTTGGCTCGCACTACCCGCCTAGGCAGGTAGCCGCCCAGCGCGGCCCGGCGCTCGCGCATGTACTGAATCTCGTCGGACTTCTCGCCGGGGTGGTAATACGGCGGGAGCTCGGCTTCCAGCGCGGCGTCCGGGATCTCCAGGTACAGCCGGTCGCGGAACTCCTTCAGCTCGGCCACCGTCAGCTTCTTCATCTGGTGTGTGGCGTTGCGGGCTTCGAAGTCGGGACCCAGCGTCCAGCCCTTGATCGTGTGCGCGAGGATCACAGTCGGCTGGCCGACATGCTCCGTGGCGGCCTTAAAAGCCGCGTACACCTTCCGGTAGTCGTGCCCGCCGCGGGACAGGTTGCGGATCTCGTCGTCGGACAGGTGCTCGACCATGGCCCGGAGGCGCGGGTCGCCGCCGAAGAAGTTCTCCCTGGTGTACGCGCCGGACTCGACCGCGTAGGTCTGGAACTGGCCGTCCGGTGTGGTGTTCATCTTGTTCACCAGAACGCCGTCGGTGTCCTTTGCCAGCAGCGGGTCCCAGTCCCGGCCCCAGATCACCTTGATCACGTTCCAGCCAGCCCCGCGGAACGATGCCTCGAGTTCCTGGATGATCTTGCCGTTGCCGCGGACCGGTCCATCGAGGCGCTGGAGGTTGCAGTTGATCACGAACGTGAGGTTGTCGAGCTCCTCGCGCGCGGCCAGCCCGATGGCGCCGCGTACCTCCGGCTCATCGGTCTCACCGTCGCCCAGGAAGGCCCACACGTGCGACCGGCTGGTGTCTTTGAGCTGCCTGGCCAGCAGGTAGCGGTTGAACCGGGCCTGGTGAACCGCATTGATCGCGGACAGGCCCATGGATACCGTCGGGAACTCCCAGAAGTCAGGCATCAGTCGCGGGTGCGGATAGGACGGCAGGCCACCGCCCGGATGAGACAGCTCCTGGCGGAACCCGTTCAGTTGCTGCTCGGTTAGCCGGCCTTCCAGGAACGCCCGCGCGTAGATGCCGGGGGCAGCATGACCCTGGAAGAAGACCTGGTCGCCGGACTCGCCGTGGTCCTTGCCGCGGAAGAAGTGGTTGAAGCCGACCTCGTACAGGCTGGCCGCCGACGCGTAAGTCGCGATGTGCCCCCCGACACCGAGACCGGGCCGGTTGGCGCGGCTGACCATAATCGCCGCGTTCCACCTTATATACGCGCGAATGCGGCGTTCTACGTATTCATCGCCGGGGAACCACGGCTCCCGCTCTGGCGGGATTGTGTTGATGTAGTCGGTGCTGCGCAGGCCAGGCACGCCGACCTGCTGCTCACGGGCGCGTTCGAGCAGCCGCAGCATGACGTACCTGGCACGGGCCCGGCCATGGGTCCGGACGACGTCATCGAAGGACTCCACCCACTCCCTGGTTTCATCCGGATCTATGTCCGGGAGCTGAGTGGGAAGTCCGTCGCTGATGATGGAAAAGCGCTGGCGTCCGGAGGCCACGAGTACTTCCTCGCATTCGGCGGGCGGGCAGGCCGGCGGGCGCTGTTCCAGGTCCTTGGCTGGGCCGGGCTCGGCCGGGGGCGCTGCACGCCACGTTATTGGCGGGCGCTGCCGGTCTGGCTGCGCCCTGTCGGGTTGTCCTGTCCTAATTCAAGCCGGCCATGCAGGTAAACGCATCACTACCGGCCGGTAGGCGGTCCGGCAGCGCAGGCATGCGGCCGGCGCTTGGCATCGCATAAGGCGCGTAATGCCCGATAACAGGGTAGCCGAGGCGCCCGGAGGCGGTCTTGGCGGCCTGCCGGGCAACGGATTTCGCTCTGAGCACCAATTGTGACTTGCGCACCGCGCCGACCCAGTGTGAACTGTCCGATCAAGAGCAGCGACAATGCTGCGGCTGTGTAGCCGTCACCAGACTTGGGCATGTGCCGAGATCTAGGGGTTCGGCCCCAGCCGGGGCAGAAAGGATTGGGAGGACTTAAGTGAGCGCGACCGCGGGTCAGGCGCAGGACCAGCGCGACCTGGCCGAGAGGCTCGGCATCAAGCCAGGCCACGTGGTGCAGGAGATCGGGTACGACGATGATGCCGACGAGGCCCTACGCGATTCAGTCGTGGCACTCGAAGGCACTGAGCTCGTCGACGAGGATTACGACGGGGTTGTGGACGGCGTGCTGCTGTGGTGGCGGGATGGCGACGGCGACCTTGCTGACGCCTTGGTGGATGCACTCACGCCGCTCGCCGACGGCGGCTATATCTTGCTGCTCACGCCCAAAGCCGGGCGGGATGGCCACGTAGAGCCGAGCGAGATCGGGGAGGCCGCGCCGACCGCGGGCCTGTCCCAGACATCGACAGTGAGCGCAGGTCGCAACTGGTCCGGCACTCGGCTGGTGACGCCTAAGGCGCGCCGCTGAGGCGGTGGCGGGGCTTACCGGCATCCGGCTCAGACCGGACGCCGCGCTCCTGACACACTGAGTCCGTTCACGGAATGCGGGCCGGGCCGGCGCGCGACCCTGGTGAGTCGCGGGTACTGCTCGTTCCCCGGAATTTTCGCTGAGAGGATCAGGACATGGCGGTAGAGGTCGGCGATGAGGCCCCTGACTTCGAGCTCAAGGACCAGCACGGCAACCCGGTCAAGCTGTCAGGCTTTCGCGGCAGTAAGAACGTGGTGCTGGTCTTTTACCCGCTGGCATTCAGCGGGGTCTGCAGCGGTGAGCTGTGCGCCATGCGCGACGACTTCCCGGAAGTGACCAGGGAGGACGTGGAGCTACTGACGGTTTCGGTAGATTCCATGTTCGTGCTCCGCACATGGGCCGAGCGCGAACATTTCGATTTCACCATGCTCGCTGATTTCTGGCCGCATGGTGGCGTAGCCAAGGCCTACGGTGTGTTCGATGACAAGATGGGCGTCGCCACCCGGGGGACGTTCATCATCGACAAGACCGGCGTCGTGCGCTGGAAGGTCGCAAACCCCATCCCGCAGGCGCGAGAGATCGCCGACTACCAGAAGGCCCTCGCTGAGCTGGATTAGCTTCTTTGCTGGTCTGGCAACGCGGTGACTGCTGGCAGCGCGGCAGAATCGGGACAGGCTGAATGCCCTGTTATCGGTGCGGAACCCGGCAGGTTGACCCTGACCGGGGGGAGAGCCCCTGGCGGCGAGGCGTTCGCGGCGATCGTCAGGTCCTGATTTGCCCGGATTGCCAGGGTGCTGTCGACTGGGCAACCGAGCTCGACCGGTGCCAGGTGTGCGCCAGCGTTCACCTGGTCCGGCGGCTCGGTGAGGTGGAATGCCGGGACTGCGGCGCCGTCGGCCAGCGGGCCGGGGCCGGCGTCAGTGATGGCAGCATTGCCGACCGCCCGACGGCTGACCTGGCCGACGAGGTCGAGCGAGCACTGGCGAAAGTGCTCGGGCGCAGCAGGCAGCGGCCGCCGTACGCGATGTCGTGACTGACGCAGCGCTTGTCGGCCGGCTGCTGGACGAGTACCACGAACGGTCGGTTCCGCCAGCGGACATCCACGTCGCTTCCGGCTCTGAGCACGAGACGCGCGTCACTTATGTGCTGACCCTGCCGGACGGGTCCGGTCAGGTCATCCGCGCGTTCCGCGCTGATGCGCTGGTCCCGGTGCACGGCCGTGATTCGCGCAACCTGACCGTTGCGGACTGGCTGATCGGGCGCGCGCACACGCTTGCCTGGCTCGAGGCAGCGGCATACCCGGCACCGCGCCCGGTGCGCACCAGAACGGGCGAGCTCGTCGGCGTGGCTGGGCCGTGGCTGACCTGGGCGACCTCGTTTGTCGCTGGTGACTTGCTGCTGCCGACGCTGAGTCAGCTTCGCAGCCTCGGCGTGACGCTCGGGCGCTTGCACGAAGTCGCTCCCTGGCCTGCCCTGCCGTCCGGGCGCAGCGACAAGGCTGACCTGGCCTCACGGCACCCGGCGGTCGCCGGACGAGCGGCGCTGGCCCGGCTAGACGGGGTGGACGGCCTCGTCCCGGCGGCGTGGCGGCCGCTATATGCGGCCTGCCGGGAGACTGCGGAGACGGTGCTAGGTGCGTCCGCCTCCTGGGCAGAGACCGTGGTCCACGGCGACGTCTGGGCGCGTAACGCGGTGCAGGCCGATAGCGGTCCGGTGACGCTCATCGACTGGGAGACCGGCGGGCTCGGCCTGGCTGTGATCGATCTTGGCAACTGCCTGCTGGAGTGCCACCTGGACGGGGCTGTGCCAGACCATGAGCCCGATGCCTGGCTGATCTCGCCGGACGAGGATCGGATCAGGGAAGTTACGGCAGGCTATGCCAGCGTCCGGCGGCTGTCCGCGGCTGAGCTGGCCCTGCTGCCCGCGGCGGTCAAGTTCGCGGCCGCCGTGGTGGGCGCGGTGCATTTCGAGCTGGCGCTGCTGTCCGGCGTCAGCGGTCCGGCCATGGACGCGCGGCTGTCGCGGCTGGAGAACCGGCTGGCAGTCGCAGACGAAGTGGCCGAGCTCGCGCTGGAGCACCTGGTGCCCTGACGAGTTCTGCGGCAAGGTCGCCTGGCGGCTAGACACTGGAACGGCACGAGCAGCGGGGGAGCGGGACCAGCGACCAGATGGCCAACCTGCTGGCTAGCTAGTGGGCTCTCACGGGTTCGAACCGTGGACCTTCCGGGTGTAAGCCGGACGCTCTAACCGCTGAGCTAAGAGCCCGCGCGAGGAGTCTACGGCAGCGAGAAGGCCGCGATGCTGCGGGTGATCTATGACGAGCAGGCGGTCTGCGCTCAGTGCGGCGTCCTGCGCTGGAGGCCAATGAGGGCCGGCACCGGAAAAACCTGAGCCGCCATGTCCATCTGGCTGGTTTCCGTTCGACGTCTGTGGTGAGGGACCGCCTGGGCAGCCACTCCCAGCACCACCGTCCCGTCAACCACAAGGAGACAGTCGATGGGAACGATAGCCACGGAGGCGGCGTCTTCGACGCCCACGACCGGCCGGTCAGGCCGCCAGCTTCCGGTAACCGGCTACGCCGTTTATGCCGAGGCGCTGGTTCGCGACTTCGGCGGGATGCGCGCAGTCGACGGGGTCGAGTTCCGGATCCCGGCGGGCGAGATCTACGGCTTTCTGGGACCCAATGGCGCGGGCAAGTCGACGACCGTCCGCATGCTGTGCACTCTGATGGCTCCCACTTCGGGGCGGGCGCAGGTCGCCGGGTATGACGTCGCTACTCAGCCGGAGCAGGTACGGCTTCGCATCGGGGTCGCGCTGCAGGACGTTGCGCTGGACCCGAAGCAGACCGGCACCGAGCTGCTCCGCCTGCAGGGCCGACTCTACGGCCTGTCCAGACGGGCGCTGGCTCGGCGGATGGGCGAGCTAGGTGAACTAATCGACCTGGGCGACGCTCTCGGCCGGCCGATCGGAACCTATTCGGGCGGGATGAAGCGCCGCCTGGACCTGGCGGCGGCGCTTGTCCATGACCCAGAGGTCGTGTTCCTTGATGAGCCGACCACCGGGCTGGACCCGGCCAGCCGGGCGCGCGTGTGGTCCGAGATCCGCCGACTCAACCAGCAGCTGGGCATGACCATCTTCCTGACCACGCAGTACCTCGAGGAGGCCGATGAGCTGGCCCACCGGGTCGGCATCATCGACAACGGCCGGATTGTCGCCGAAGGCACGCCCGCCGAGCTGAAGCGCTCCGTCGGGTCCGATGTCATCGTCGCGCGCCTTGACCGCGATGCGGCCCGCGTGCGGCCGCTGGTCGACGCGCTGGCCGGCGTGCTCAGTGTCGAGGCGCACCGGAACGAGCTCGTCGTCACCACCGGCGACGGCGCGGCTGTCATCAGCCCGGTAGCCGTGGCGCTCGCCGGAAGCGGGGCTGTCGTCCGCGACCTCACCTTGCGCACGCCAACGCTCGACGACGTGTTCCTCGAGCTGACCGGCACCCACATGGAAGGCACCACCAGCACCCAGGAGGACCCGTCATGACCGCCGTCACCGACACTATCGCTCGTCCCGCGAGCAGCGAGATGAGCCTGGCGCGCCCGGCTGGCGTCCTGCATGACCTGATCGCCATCGCTGGGAGGGCGCTGCGCGCCGTGCCCCGCGACCCCGCGGCCGTGATGCCGCCCATTTTCATCGCGCTGTTCTTCTTCATCGTGAACATCGCCACGCTGAAGAAGCTGACCGGCAACCACCCTGGGTTTAGCTACACGGCCTTCGAGATGGCCACGGCGGTACTTCTCGGCGTGACCGGGGTCTCGCGGGCTCCGGCGCTCGTTCTCGACGTGCAGACCCACTACCTGGACCGGCTACTCCTGACGCCCGTGCGGCGAACTGCCATCCTGGTCGGCCACATGACCGCCGACGTCGCAGTAGCTGCAGTGCTGACGGCGCCGATCCTGATCCTCGGGGTCACACTCGGCGTGCGGTTCCACGCCGGAGTGCTGGGCGTTGCGGCGTTCGTTCTGCTAGCTGCGCTGTGGAGCCTGGCTTTCTCCGGATTCGGTTACGCCATCGCGCTGAAGACCGGAAATCCCGCGGCGGTGAACTCCACTTTCCTTCTGTTCTTCCCGTTCTTGTTCCTGACCTCTTCCTATGTTCCCCGCAGCCAGCTGGCGGGCTGGCTCAACACGGTCGCGGGGTTCAATCCCGTCACCTACCTGCTCGGTGGCCTGCGAGCTCTCGTGTTCGGCAACACCTGGCAGTGGGCCCAGCTGGGCCAGGCGCTTGCGGCAATCGCCATCGTGGGCGTGATCAGCATGACCATGTGCTTCGCAGCCCTGCGGGGAAGGGTCAAGCGCGGCGCGCAATGATCACCTGAGGCTCATGAGAGTCAGCGACGACCCACCAAGGCCAGCCACGCATTCCGCCTCGGCAGCGGGTGCGCTGGCCTGGGGGGCTGACCTTGGTGAATGCAGCGAGTGCGCTGGACCTGGCGCGCGGCGGCCGGCGACCATCTGGTACGCATCGTTGTTACCCCCAGTGTGTCGTCGTGGCGGACGACACACCCGCTCGCCGTGACGAGTGTCACTGGCAGGCCGTCACTCCACCTACGATCCAGCCGCCGCCAGATGTCTTCACCACTTCGATGCTGTCATTGCCTGACCGGTACGTGACACCGTGAGCGGCATGCTCGGCCTCTACCCAGGCATGCCCAGACAGCCACTTTGGATGGGTGGCGAGCACGGATCTGAGGGCCTGCTGCGGCGTTGTGAAGTCACCTGCACCCGCTCCGCCATAATCGGTGACGGTGCAGGACTGCCCATGGCTGCACGCGCTGACTCCGAGAACCCCGAGGCAGGCGATCACGGCCGCCGTGCCACTTACTCGCATAGTTCCGATTCTCTGTGACGTTAGGCGCGTCCAGCATCGGCCACGTTGCTACATGCCGAGACCACGCCGAGGGCGGTGCCGGACGGTGCAGGGCTTCACCCCGCAAGTATCGTCTGCGTTCATCTCAA
This sequence comes from Streptosporangiaceae bacterium, assembly GCA_035570295.1. Classification (GTDB taxonomy): domain Bacteria; phylum Actinomycetota; class Actinomycetes; order Streptosporangiales; family Streptosporangiaceae; genus JAJYUU01. The sequence goes on along the minus strand of DATMMA010000348.1, from coordinate 1,873 downwards.
TTTCGTCTACGCCCCCGGCCCACTGTCTGCCGTTGTTCACGGGATTCGCGTTGCCTGGGATGGCTTCGTTGCGTCACTGCTGAGAGGACGTGGACGTCATCGACATGGACAACGCAGGCCACCAAGGGGAGCCAGCCAGCCCCGCCGCCCCATTTACCGACTACCGCTCACTAGCGCCATTCAAGGCAGCCGTCTCCCGCCGCCGGTTCCTTAGTCTTGGCGGCACAGCGGCCGGCGTAGCGCTCACTGCGGGGGCGGGCGCCCAACTTGGCGGGATCGCCTGGGCGCGAAAGGCTGCCGCGGCGACGAAGCCGGGCCACTTCACCGGCACGATCCGCGATCTCAAGCACGTCGTGATCCTCATGCAAGAGAACCGGTCGTTCGACCACTACTTCGGCAGTCTGCAGGGAGTACGCGGCTTCGCGGACAAGCAGGCGCTTAAGTACCAGAACGGCACCACCATCTTCCAGCAGCCGGACGCGGCCAGGACGGACCTCGGATACCTGCTGCCGTTCCGCATGGACTCGACGAAGGTGAACGCCCAAAATGCGCGGGACCTGGACCACAGCTGGGTCGGCGACCACAGCGCCCGCAACAACGGCCTCTGGAATAACTATGTGCCGGCCAAGACTGAGCAGACGATGGGCTACTTCACGCGCGCGGACATCCCGTTCCAGTATGCCCTGGCCGACGCGTTCACCATCTGCGATGGCTACCATCAGGCGATTCTCGCTCCGACGAGCCCGAACCGGATGTACTTCTGGGCCGCCACGAGCGGCGGCTTCATCACCAACCCAGACGACTACGCCGCGGTTTTCAGCGGCACTAACGCGATTACCACGTACCCCGAGCTCCTGCAGAAGGCGGGCATCACCTGGCAGGTCTACACCAACCGCGAGGTCGGGGACGGCGGCGGCGTCAACGCCTGGGTCGGCGACTTCGGCGACAACCCGCTGTGGTTCTACCAGCAGTACGAGGACTCGGAGAACGCCACGACCGCGGCGGGGCAGGAACTGGCCATCCGCGGCGCCGTTCAGCCCTGGCAGCCAAACGCCGGCACGCCGCTTGGACCCAACCATGTCAACCACGTGCTGGCCCAGTTCCTCGCCGACGCCACTGCGGGCACCTTGCCGCAGGTCTCCTGGATCGTGGCCCCGGACAACTACTCCGAGCACCCGGCGGCGAGCCCGAGCTACGGCGCGCACTACGTCAGAACGGTGCTCGAGGCGCTGATGGGGAACCAGGACCTGTGGAACACCACCGCCCTGTTCATCACCTATGACGAGCACGACGGCTACTTTGACCACACGCTGCCCCCGGCACCGGACTCGAGCGCGACGGACGAGTTTATCGACGGTCTGCCGATTGGCTTCGGCAACCGGGTGCCGATGATCATCGCTTCGCCCTGGACACGCGGCGGCTACGTGGATTCCAATACCTACAACCACACCTCGATGCTCCAGTTCCTGGAGACCTGGACCGGGGTGCGAGCCGCCAACATCACCGACTGGCGGCGGTCGGTGTCCGGTGACCTGACGACCGCCTTCGACTTCGCTCACCCCGACTTTTCAATCCCGGATCTGCCGGACACGGTGCCACTGATCACGCAGTCTGACCAGGAGAAAAGCTTCCCTCCCGTGACGACGCCGCCCGAGGGCAGCCAGACGTTCCCTGTCCAGGAGCCGGGACTCCGACCCCACCGGCCGAGTCTGCACCAGCCGCACGCCGACGCGGTCGTCCACCGTAGCAGCGGCCAGGTGACCGCCACCCTGTCTGTCCGCGGCAAGCTTGGCGTCTCGCTCGCCGTCTATCCGGACAACTTCCTGCCGCCGACGGCTACTCCGTTCACGGTGGTCCACGGCAGCCACCAGAC
>DATMMA010000347.1:0-2045 GCA_035570295.1 Streptosporangiaceae bacterium | reverse complement strand
CGCGGGACTGCTTCCCGGTCGGCGATCGCGTACAGCTGCTCGACCCGCGCCTTCTTCGCCGCATACCGCGGGTCCTTTGACGCCTTCCACGTCTTCAGCCGCTGAACGGTGACGCCCTCCTGGCGGAGCAGGACCCGCAGGCCCTCGTGGCTGATGTCATCGACCACCCCCTCGGCTACCAGGAAATCGGCCAGCCCGTCCAGGCTCCAGGTGGAAAACGGCAGGTCATGCTCGGCCGGCTTGGACTTGGCGATCTTCTTGATCTCGCGCCGGTGCGCCAGGGTGAACTTCGGCGGGTGGCCGCCCTTGTATCTCGGGTAGAGCGAGCCGAACCCGTCGGCGTTGAAGTTGCGGATCACATCGCGTACCCGGTCCTGGCTGGTGAAGGCCACCTTCGCGATCGCGGCCACATCCATGCCCTGCGCGGACAGCAGCACCATCTGCGCCCGCCGCCAGGTCACCACCGACCCGGCGCCCCGGCGGATAATCCGCACCAGCCGCTGTCCTTCATCATCGTCGATCTCACGCACACGCAGGCGATCTGTCACTGGCCCAGTCTCAGCGATCAGCACCCGCAGGCAAAGGCCGCTGCCGGTGAACCTCACCCGCTACGGCACTGCCGCAGCAAGCTGCGGTCGCCCGGTCGCGGACGTAGCGCACCGGGGATCGTGGCAGCAAAAATGCGTTGACGCTCAGCGGACTGGCTGGCCTACTGTCCAGCCATGGACGATGCCGCTCCGCCCCTGCTTCTGTTCGTTGTCGGCCCGCCGGCCGTAGGCAAGATGACCGTCGGGCAGGCCATCACCGAGCGCACCGGCCTGCGGCTGTTGCACAACCACATCTCCATCGAGCTCGCGCTGCGCTACTTCGACTACGGCACCCCGGCATTCAACCGCATCGACGCTGAGATCCGCCGGCGGATCATCGAGGAGGTCGCAGCCAGCGACCTGCCAGGCCTGGTCTTCACCTTTGCCTGGGCGTTCAACCTGCCCGCGGACCAGGCAGCCGTCGACGAGTACGCGATGCCGTTCCGCGAGCGCGGCGCGCGCGTGCTGTTCGCCGAACTGGAAGCGACCCAGGCTGAGCGGCTGAAGCGTAATCAGTGCGTATCGCGGCTGGCCGAGAAACCTTCGAAGCGTGACCTCCAAGCGTCCCGGCGCCGCCTGCTCGAAGCCGACGCACGGTACCAGCTCAATTCCGGCGGGAAGTTCGACGAGCGCCAAGACTACCTGCGTATCAACAACACACTCCTGACGCCCGGCGAGGTCGCCGACCGGGTAATCGAGCACTTCGGTCTTCCGCGCTTCACCGGGGCAAACCCAATCTGACGCGGCACTAGAGCCCGAGCTGTCCCGGCCCAAGTACCTGCTCACCGAGTCCGGCATGGGCTACAGGTTCAAGACCTGAGGCAGGCACCACGCTTCGTTCGGCCTAGAGATGGCCGTGGGAATCGTCGTGCGGGCCAGGGTGGAACGGATGGTCGGCCTGGTGGTCGGTCAGCGGCTGATGGTGCACTGATGACCGAAGTTGTCTGCACTGGCTGTCAGTGGCCGAGTGGCCCAGGTGCTTGCAAGCGCCGTGCATCCTGCCGGTCAAGCGCGTCCTGGATTCCGCTGCCCTGCGTTCTGGTTGACGTCTAAGTTAGGCGCGCAACGTGTAGCGCGGGTAGTTCTGAGCGTCCGGCGGCAGGCACCCGGATGCCCCGGCCGAGGACGCTGGCGTGGCGTATCACTGGTGGCTGAGCTGGCGCTGACGGTTGCGTTCCGTTCCTGCGCACCGATCAGCGCGGCCTGGTGTGCCAGAGCCTGGTGTATCAGAGGATGTCGCGCCGCCGTGTCACGAGGACCGGAAGCGCGAAACAGGCCAGGGCGTAGGCGGCGAGGATGGCGAAGGCCAGCCCGGGTGCGACTTCGCCGAAGCCGCCCATGGGCCCGCCGTAGTTCACCTGCCCGAACAGCAGCGCGACCGTGTTGGTGGCGGCGTCGGGCAGCAGGTCGTAGACAGCGCGCGCCGCCCCGGGCATTAGGGTGGCGTAGTAGTCCAGC
>DATMMA010000346.1:0-11617 GCA_035570295.1 Streptosporangiaceae bacterium | reverse complement strand
AACGCCAGTATCTTGACGTAGATGTCCTCCGCGACATCGAGCGGGATGCCGCGCTCGGCCATGCCGGCCAGCAGCCGCTCGCGCAGTTCCTCGATCCGCTCCGGCGCGCGCTTGGAACTCATCGCCTGGCGCAGCCGGTCGGCCTCGGTCGGGCTGAACCCGGCGCAGTCGATAGCGATCTGCATCATCTGCTCCTGGAACAGCGGAACGCCGAGCGTCTTGCCGAGCGCATGCTCCATCAGCGGATGCGGCAGGTCCGGCTGCTCGTCGCCGTGCCGCCGGCGCATGTACGGGTGCACCGAGCCGCCCTGGATCGGGCCCGGCCGGATCAGCGCCACTTCGACGACCAGGTCGTAGAACTTCTCCGGGCGCAGCCGCGGCAGCGTCGCCATCTGAGCCCGTGACTCGACCTGGAACACCCCGACGGTGTCAGCCTTCTGCAGCATCGCGTAGACGCCAGGGTCCTCCTGCGGGATCGAGGCCAGCGTCCAGCGGATTCCGTGCGAGCTTTCGACGAGTTCGAAACAGTCCCGCAAGGCGGTCAGCATGCCGAGGCCGAGCAGGTCGAACTTGACCAGCCCCGCGTACGCGCAGTCATCTTTGTCCCACTGCAGCACGCTGCGTTCCGGCATCCGCGCCCACTCCACCGGGCACACCTCCCCCACCGGCCGGTCGCAGATCACCATCCCGCCGGAGTGGATGCCGAGGTGCCGCGGCAACCGCTGCATCCGGCCTGCCAGTTCCACTACCGCATCGGGAACGCCCGCGTCCGGGGGGACTGGCTGCCCAGGCCCGTACTGTCGCGGGCCGACCTGCCGGGACCACTCGTTCTGCTGCTCTGGCTCGTAACCGAGCGCGCGCCCCGCGTCCCTGATGGCCATCCGCGGCCGGTAGCTGATCACGTTCGCGACCTGCGCGGCGTTCTGGCGGCCGTACTTGGAGTAGACGTGCTGAATGACTTCCTCGCGGCGCCGGTGCTCGATGTCCAGATCGATGTCCGGCGGCCCGTCCCTGCCCTCGGACAGGAACCGCTCGAACAGCAGCCCGTGCCGCACCGGATCGACGCTGGTGATCCCGAGCGCGTAGCAGACCGCCGAGTTGGCCGCCGAGCCGCGGCCCTGGCACAAGATGCCGTTGTCCTCGCAGAACTTCACGATCTCGTGCACGATCAGGAAGTAGCCGGGGAAGCCCAGCTGCTCGATGACGCTCAGCTCCCGGGTGATCTGCGCGTAGGCGCCGTCGACGCGCTCCGCCTCCGGGGTGCCGTAACGGCCGGGCGCCTTCCGGGCAACCAGTTCACGCAGCCAGCTGGCCTCGGTGTGGCCCTCCGGGACTCCGAAATCCGGCAGTCTCGGCGCGATGACGTGGAAGTCGAACGCGCAGTCGGCGGCTAGCTCCACCGTCCGCTCTGCCACGCCGGGGTAACGGTCCAGCCGGACGGCCATCTCCGCGGCCGAACGCAGGTAACCGCCGCCGGACGCCGCCAGCCAGCCGTCCATCTCATCCAGGCTGAACCGGGCCCTGATGGCGGCAAGCGCCTGCGCCAGTCTCGCGTCCTGAGGGGCGGCGTAGTGCACGTTCCCGGTGGCAATGGTGTCCACGCCGGCAGCTTCCGCCAGCGCCGCCAGCGCGTCGTTGCGCTCGTCGTCAGCTGGCTGATTGCCGACCGTGAGCTCGACCTTGACGTTCTCCCGGCCGAATGCCTCAATCAGCCTGGCCAGCTCGCGCGCGGCCGCATCAGGGCCCCGCGCCGCCAGCGCCGCCGGGACCGCGCCCTTGCGGCAACCGGTAAGGATCACCCAGTGCCCGTCGTGCGCGCCGGCGAGCGCGGGCTCGTCGTAGATCGGCAGGCCCTTCTCCCCGCCGGCCAGCTGCGCGGCGCTGATGACCCGGCAGAGCCGCCGGTACCCCTCCGGGTCACGAGCGAGGATGAGAAGGTGCCGTCCCACCGGGTCGGGAACGCCCGCCCGAGGCGTCCCGGCAGGCCAGGCACCGGTCGCCTGAGCGCCGGCGCGATGGGTCCCGGTGAGCCGGGCGGTCCGGTTGACGCCGGAGCGGGGGGCACCGGAGCGGTTGACGCTGGAGCGGCGTCCGGCCACCGCTGCCCGGCGCGCCAGATCCAGGCTGAGCTCGGCGCCGAACACGGTGCCGAGCGTGATGCCGCCGTCCCGCAATCGCGCCGCCGCCTGGGCGAACTGCGGTACCCCGTACATGCCGTCGTGATCGGTGATGGCCAGCGCGGCCAGGCCGCGCGCCGCCGCCTCGCACACCAGGTCAGCAGGGCTCGACGCCCCGTCCAGGAAGCTGTAGGAGGAGTGGCAGTGCAGCTCCGCCCCGGCAAGCTCCCGGCCGCCCTCCCTGTCAGCCGGGGACTGCGGCCCGACTGGCAGGCGGGTCACCGGCTGGCGCGGCTCCTCGCCCCCTGCAGCAGGCGCCTGGCCAGTGCCCTTGCTCCAGGACAGGCGGCGCTCGAACTCCCGCCACGGCACTGGCGGGTTATCCCAGCCCATGCCTCTGCCCTCCGTAACTCCGGGCCAGTCAAGTGCTCTCGGCCACTCCAACCTACTCGATTATCGTAACGATGGGCTCTGACAGCCTGGCTTTAGCTCGAACTTCTATTCGATAAATCGCCCGAGTGGCACCGCGCGCATGGTCGTCTAGAGCTCGCGCAAGACGGTCAGCGGAGGGCGACGCGCAGACCGTATCGCGGTGAGCGCGGCGATGATCAGGCCGGCGATCGCGAGTCCGGCGACCACGCCAATGTAGGCCCACGGCACCGACAAGTGCGCCGGCGGCGGATCAAAGACTCCGGTAAGCACCTTCACCAGCATCTGCGACAGGAGCCAGCCGGCGGTGGCACCGAGCACAGCGCCGGTGACGCCGGTGACTAGTACCTCGCACCAGACGAAGCCGCCGAGCTGGCGCGGATGCGCGCCGAGCACGCGGGCGAGCGCGAAGGTGCGGCGGCGTTCGACGAATCCCAGCATTAGCAGCAGCGCCGTCGCGCTCACCGCCAGCGCGACCGCGAACGAGAGCTCGACCTTGGTCAGCCCGGACAGGTCCACGGCGGTCAGCGTGGAGGCAACGACCCGGCGCGAGGTCACGATGTCGGTGATGCCGACCGTCGGCCCGAGCGCCGCGCGCAGCCGGGACGCCACCACGGGCGGCGCAGTGCCGTCGGTGTTGACGAGGAACTCACCGACCGACGAGTTGCCGGTCCGCGTCGCGACATACGAGGCATTCGCGACGAAGAAGCTGTCGCGCGGAGCGGTGGGGAATTCCTTGACGATGCCGACATAGTGGAACGGCACCGTGATGAGTTGGCCGCTGCGCGCGTCCTGCAGCCGCAGGCGCAGCAGGTCGCCCGGGTTCAACTGGAAATCACGTACCGTTTCCGCGCTGACCAGGATGCTATCCGGTCGCTTGGCGAGCAGCGAGATGAGCTGGCGGGCCGAGCCGCCGCTGAAGTAGGCGTCCTGGAGCCCGGTGGCGTCCGTGACCGTGGACGGGCGCACGCCGTACAAGTCCTGGAGGTCGGCGCCAACGTAGGCGAAACGGTGCTGCAGGGGTTCTACCGAGCCGACGCCTGGGACATCGGCGATCGCCTTGGCTGTCGAAGGTGGCGCTTGCGCCCCGGGTGATTCAGTGACCGTCACGTCGGCGCCGTTGGTCAGCAGCGCGTCGACCCGGGCCTGAGCGCGGTACGTAGTATCGAAGATCGAAGTGGACGCGGCGAAGACGACCGCGAGCGCGAGCAGCGTTGCTGTCCTGGTGATTATCCGGCGCTGCCGCGACATGCTGGCGGCGACCGTTCCGGACAGGCTTCCGGCCAGCGGCTTGCTGATCCTCGCCAGCAGCGGCCGGCCCCGGCTGAGCAGCAGGTCGGTCACACGCCAGCACAGCAGCGCCGCGCCCGCCCAGAACAGCGCGGGGCCAGCGAAAGCCCAGTAGTTGACGGAGAGCGTGGGCAGGCCCTCCGGGACCAGGACCAGCTGATAGCCCGTCCTTGAGGTGGCGTAGAAGACGCCGGCGGAGCCGAGCAGAAGCCAGAAGTCGAGGCCGTACCTCATCCAGGTCGCGCGCCGCGGTCGCCCGAGCACCCGGCGAGCGCCGGTCACCGTGGTGGCCCGCTGATCACGCCACGCCGGGATCAGCACGGCGGCCGTCGCGATCAGCAGACCCGCCACCGCGGCGCTGACCGCCCACACCGCCGCCGTGGCCGCGCCAGCGCCGAAGCTTGGCGATCCGAATGCCACCTTGCCGATAGCTGCGGCCAGGCCGAGCCCGGCGATGCAGCCAGCGAGCCCGGCAACGAGCGCCTCGATAGCCGCCAAGCGGAGCACCTGGCGAGCGGTGGCGCCACGGGCGCGCAGCAGCGCCTGCTCCCGGCGCCTGCGGTCAGATCCCGAGCCCGCGATCATGATGGTGAGCACTCCAGCGAGCACGGCGCCGGGTGCGCCGAGGAAGAGGAACAGCATCTGGGCATACAGCGCGTCCTCGCGTGCGGCGCCGAGAGCGGCGCCGAGGTTGTTGCCCACCAGGCCGGCGCCGGCCAGCCGCGCTTCGGCGTTGCTGGCCGCGGCAGTCACCGTGGTATACGCCACCGCCGGATCCGACGGCAGGTTGTGTGCGAGCCGCACGTGAAACTGCGTCTTGACCTGGTCGGGATGCCGAGCGGCGAGCGGATCGAAGACCTGGTGCCACTGCGCGCTCGGCAGGAGCAGCACGTTGTCCGGCGGCGCCTGCGGTTGCGCTCCGGCGACGGCGCCGACCTTCTGGAAGACCGAGTCCGCCTGCGGCAGGTCGATGATGGCGCTCACCCGTACCTGCACCGGATTCAGGCCCGCCCGGGCGATGCTCACCAGGTCGCCGACGGCGGCATGCAGGTTGGCGGCGGTCTGCTGGGCGATAAGAACACCGTTCCCGGAGCCGTCCAGATAGCGCAGTTCGCCAGGGAACTTAGTCTGGTAACCGGGCGGCAGACCGAGGACCATCCCAGCGCCGGTGGTGAGCGTAGTGGCGCCGTGAGTAGCCGTGAGACCTGGTGTAGCGGCGTAGCCAACGGGCATCGCCGCGGCCACCGGGGATCCCGATCGCAGACCGGCAAGCACGGCGGCGGGGTTCGCTCCTGACTGCACCTCGACTTGCCAGTCCACGGCGACCTGCTGGATGGCGCGCTGCGTCATCGTCGCCTTGGACGCCTCGAGAAAGCTGCCGAGCGCTGCCAGCAGCGCGACCGCGAAGGTGATTCCCAGGGCGGCGGCAGCCAGCCGGCCGCCGCGCCGTCCTAGCAGGCCTCGTAGCCAGATCAGGGTCAGCACCGCTTCCCTTCCTCCGTAACCATGCTGCCGTCGGCCATCTGCCAGCGAACCGGAAGCTGACTAGCGATGGCCATGTCGTGAGTTGCAAGCACCAGCGCGGCGCCGAGCTGGCTAGATGCTTGCAACAGCAACGCCGTGACTTCGGCGGCGTGCGCGGAGTCGAGCTGGCCGGTCGGCTCATCGGCGAGGATTACCCGCGGCCGGGTGGCCAGCACCCGGGCCACCGCGACCCGCTGAGCCTGGCCTCCTGATAGTTCCTCTGGGAGCCTTGACCCCAGCTCCGCTAGCCCGACGTCACGCAACGCCGCCTGGGCCCGCTCGCTGGCCTGGTTCTCGTCAACTCCGGCAAGGAGCAACGGGAGGCAGACGTTCTCGGTGACGTCGAGCGGCGGCAGCAGGCTCGGTCCCTGGAACACCATGCCGACAACGCCAGGCCGACCGAACGGGGTGCCGTCAAGCCCTGGCCATGCGATCGTGCCGCTGGTGGGCGTGTCCAGCCCCGCCAGCAGATGCAACAGGGTGGACTTCCCCGACCCGGACGGCCCTGTGAGCGCGACTTGCATGCCTGCTGTGAGCGTGCAGCTGGCCTCGCGCACAGCGGTAACGGCCGCGGCCCCCGAACCGTGAGTACGGGTGATGCCAGTGCAGCGCACCAGCTCAAGGGTGTCTGAGCAGGCCGTCATCGCTCTACCTGTCCGTCTCTGATCTGGATGACCTGATCTGCCATCGCGGTCACCGCGGCGGAGTGGGATGCGATGACGACGGCGGCTCCGCGGTCGGCCTGGTGGCGGATGAGTTGCAGCACGGCCGCTTCGGCCTGCCCGTCGAGCTCCCCGGTGGGCTCGTCCGCGATGAGCACATCTGGGCTGTTGGCCAGAGCCACGGCGATTCCGGCCCGCACCGCCTCACCGCCGGACAGCTCGCTGGGTCGGGCGCCACTTCGCTGGGTCAGGCCGACGGCCTCGATCAGGGCTTCTGCGCGACTACGGTCGCGGCGCCCGGCGATACGCTGCGCAAGCTCGAGGTTGCGCAGCACAGTCAGATGGTCAAGCAAGTTGGCGGCCTGGAACAAAGTGCCGATGTGCCGGGCGCGAAGCGCCGAGCGCTCGTGCTCGGGACGATGGCTGATCCTGGTTTCGTGCACGTAGACGCTGCCCCCGTCGGGCTCGTCCAGGCCCGCCAGGCAGGCCAGAAGCGTGGACTTACCGGAGCCCGACGGGCCGGAGACGGCCAGGAGCTGCCCGGCGGCCACCGCAAGCGAGACGCCGCGGAGGGCGAGCGTCTCTTCCTCGCCGACCCGGTAGAAGCGGTAGAGATCGCGGGCGCGGAGCACGTTTACCGCAGCCAACGGAACGAATCGGTCACGATGCGCCACGGGTCCACGTTGTCGGCCCCAGCGGGTCCGGACAGCGTCACGATCGCCTCGGTGCCATTCCGGTAGAACTCATAGCGTTCGACGGCGTCCCTGTAGACCTTCCCGGTCACCGGGTCGGGCTGGCTGTCGGCCGAATAACGGATCAGGATGACGGAACCGGCGGACCGTCTCACCGCGCTGATGCCTGCCAGCGCGAAATGCCGTGCCGAGCCCTGGATCTGCGGCACCTCAGTGGCGCGGGCCGAGGTGAGCGTCGGTGCCGCCGCGCGAACCGTGGTGATGGCAATGTGGTTGAGCTTGTCCGTGAATGAAACCGCGCCCGGCGTCTCGGTACGGGCCCAGCCTTCCGGCACTTTCACCTGGTACTGGCCGGAAGCGGGCCGGTACACCAGGTAGACCGTGCTATCCGGAATGTCCCCAGGCGGCGGCGACTCCGTCCCGGCCGCGGCGACGGTAGGCGCGCTCGTTGCGCCGGAGGCCGGCACGCTCGCCGCCCGCGACTGCTGCTGCGGCGTGGCCGCGCTTCCCGTGCCGCTACTAACGCACCCGGCGGCCATCAGGCCCATCACGGAGACCACGAGGGCGGGCACGAGGCGGCGCTTGGCCGTGCCCGCGGCACTAGCGTTTTCCATGCCAGGGACGCTACAAAGAGGCTGGTAAGCGCCGCCGCTGCGCGAGGTGAAATACCTTTTACCTCATGACCAGTGAACACAGCGGCGAGCCGCTGCGCCGCCGTGTCCTGGTATCGATCCTGACCGTGACCACCCTGGCGGTGGTCTTGTTCGCGCTTCCGCTCGGCCTCGCGGTGCAGCGGCTGTACCGCACGGAGGCGGTGACGGCCTTGCAGCAGGAAGCGACACGGGTGGCCGCCGTAGTGCCCGACGGCATTCCGGGCGCAGCTGTGAGGCTGCCGCGCGGGGCGGCTTGGCAGGCAAGCGTCGTCGGCGTTTACGACACCGCCGGCCGCCGGGTGGCCGGCTCGGGCCCTAGCCGGTCTGTGTTGGCTGCGGCCAGCGGGAAATCCCAGGTACGCACCGCGATCGAGGGTGTGGACCTGGCGGTGGTCGCTCCGATTCCTTCTGACCAGAAGGCGGCCGGGGCTGTGCGCGCCGCAGTCCCGTACATCAGTGTCACGGAGCGCGTCTACCGGGCCTGGGTGGCGATGGCGCTGTTCGCCCTCGCCGCGCTGGCTCTCGCCGTCCTGGTCGCTCGCCGGCAGGCGGTCCGCCTCGCCGCACCGCTAGAGCGCCTGACCATCGCCGCGCGAGCGCTCGGTGACGGAGACTTCACGATCCGGGCCGAGCATTCGGGTGTCCGTGAGGCTGACAGCGCGAGCCAGGCGCTGCAAGACACCGCGACTCATCTCGGCGGGCTCATCGAGCGCCAGCAGGCATTCAGCTCAGACATCTCGCACCAGCTCCGCACGCCGATAACTGCACTCATGGTCGGCCTCGAGTCCGCGCTCGCGCGTCCCGGCGCTGACCCGCGGTCAGCCCTGCAAGACGCGCTCGCACGCAGCGAGCATCTGTCCACCATCGTCGAGGATCTCCTCAGCCTGGCCAGGCAGCCTGGCTTCGTTGCCATCCCTGTGGACACGGGCGCCCTGCTAGAGGACATCCGCGCCCGATGGGACGCGCCGCTTGCCAGCCGCGGCCGCCGGCTTGCCGCCGCGGCCGAGCCGGGCATGACCCGGTGCCTGGCGCCCGCGGCTGCGGTACGGCAGATCCTGGACGTCCTGATCAGCAATGCGCTCTGGCACGGCGACGGCACGGTCACCATCGAGGCGTGCGAGGCCGGCCCAGTTGTGGCCATTGACGTATCCGACGAGGGACCAGGCTTGCCCGACGGACTTCCTGCCAGCCCGGCGGAACTGGCCGACGGCCACGGACGGGGGCTTGCGCTGGCGCATTCCCTCGCCAGTGCCGCGGGCGGCCGCCTGGAACTGCGCCGTTCCGCTCCCTGCCCGGTTTTCAGGCTGTCACTGCCCGCCGCGGCCAGTGACCAGACCGCATCTCAGGATGCCGCCGGGACCTCAAAGCGGTAGCCGCGGCCCCGCACCGTGGTGATAAGCGCAGCGGGTTCGCCGCCGAGCGTCAGCTTGCGGCGCAGCGACGAGACGTGGACATCCAAGGTCTTCGTGGGGCCGAACCAGCTCTCATCCCACACGCTCGCCATCAGCTCGCGCCGGGTCATGACCCTGCCCGCGCCCGCCGTCAGGACCGCGAGCAGATCGAACTCCTTCGGCCGCAACGCCATCTCCGCCGAGCCGAGGTACGCCCGGCGGGCCAGCAGGTCCAGCCGCAAGCGCCCGGCCTCGATCGACGTCTGCTCACCTGGCTCCGGCCTGCGGCGCAGATGTGCCCGCAGCCGGGCCATGAGCTCTGTCAGCCGGAATGGCTTGGTCAGGTAGTCATCAGCACCCGCGTCCAGGGCTGCCACCACATCGAGCTCACCGGTCCGCGCCGTCAGCACCACGATGACCGCATCAGGCACTGCCGCTCGCAGCCGACGGCACAGCCCCACCCCGTCAGTGTCTGGCAGCCCGAGGTCAAGCAGCACCAGATCCGGCCGCTCCGATGCGGCCGCCGGGAGGGCCTCGCCGCCGCAGCGGGCCAGGCGAGCGCAATACCCGTGGCTATTAAGCGCCTCGGCGAGTTCAGTGCCGATATCCTCGTCGTCCTCGACAAGCAGGATGCGCGAGCCGTTCACGAAGCTGATCCTAGATGCCCCGTCTACCTGTCTGGCCAGGCCATCGAGCGACAGGGTCGTATCATGCGCCGCCCGCCCGGCTTACCGCGCCAGCGCGAAGATGGCGTTCGACTCGTCGCTGGTGAGCTCCACCGACGCTGCCGCGACATTCTCGGCGACGTGACCCGCCGAGCCCGAGCCGGGAATCGGCAGTATCTGCGGCGACCTGGCCAGCAGCCAGGCAAGCGCCACCTGACGGGTGCTCACGCCGAGCCGGCGCCCCGCGGTCACGACCGGGATCAGTTCGTCGGCCTCCTGGATCGGCGCCCAGGGCAGGAACACAATCCCCTCGGCGTCGCACAGGTCAACCATCGACTCCGACGTCCGGTCGTTCAGGTTGTAGCGGTTCTGCACCGAAACGACCGGGGTCAGCTTCTGCGCATCCCGGAGCTGATCTTCAGACACGTTCGACACACCGATATGGCGGATCTTGCCTTCCTCCTTGAGCTCCACCAGGACCCCAATGGACTCGGCAAGCGGCACCTTCGAGTCAGGCCGGTGGAACTGGTACAGCGGGATCTGGTCGAGCTTGAGCCTGCGCAGGCTGCCCTCGCATGCCTCCCGCAGATGCTCCGGCCGCCCGTCGGGCTCCCAGCGCCCGGGACCAGGCCGGAGCAGGCCGCCCTTGGTCGCGATCACGAGGTCGTCGGGATACGGATGCAGCGTCTCGGCGATCAGTTCCTCACTGACGTTCGGCCCGTAAGAGTCGGCAGTATCGATGAAGTTCACGCCCAGCTCGACCGCCTGCCGCAGGGCCGCCTTTGCCCTGTCCCGGTCCGGCGGCGGTCCCCAGATGCCCTCGCCGGTGATGCGCATGGCACCGAACCCCATCCGGTTGACCGTGAGATCCCCGCCGATGTCGATCGTGCCTGCTGCTGCTGCGTTCTTGCTCATGGAACCCTCTCTGCCTGAAGACTGAGGATTGGAAAGCCAGGCCCGGCTGCGCGGCGATCACGACGGCGCGGGCGTCCCGGACGCGCTTTATGGCTGGGCCGAGGGCCAGGACGGGGCTAGTCGCGAGCCGCTGAGTCCACCCTAGATCACCTGCCCGCCGCGCTTATCGGGCAGCACCGGCCGGCGACGGCCGCCCGCAAACGGAGCGGGTGCCCAGGCACCGGCGCAGTAGTGCTCGTTACCTGATATTTCGCGGGAACGCCCCTGCTTACCCTGGCGGCACCACCGTCACTCCCGGCCACCTGGCCGCAGCGCGCTGCCTCGCCAGCCGCGCCCGCGAGATCGCGGGCGTCACCCGGACCGGGTTGACCCGCCACACTCCGCCGAGCAGGTCGGCCAGCCCGTGCGGCGCGCAGACCTCGACCGCGCCTGGCCCCTGCCTGATGCCCACGCACGTAGCTGTCTCCGGCCACGTCGCGATGGCGTCGTGCACGCAGCTGAACGACTCGACCGCGGCGCCGCCGAAGTAGCGGTGATACCACGTGTGCACGGCTGCCTGGTTGGTCGCCTCCCACGGCAGGTCAGCCAGGATGGCTAGCGTCTCCTGGGCCCTAACGTCACGCTCCGCGCTCAGGTCAGCCGCGTCGAAATAGGCCACGTCCACGTCCCTGACCGAGTCAGGGCTGAACTCGCCGTACAACTTGCCCCACACGACGTCCCGGACCGCGCCGGCGCCGATCCAGGCGTCTGGCAGGCCGCTCGCCGCCACCGCGCCGAGCGCTCGCGCGAACCAGGGCTCACGAAGCAGCAACCCGGTCAGCCGGGCGGCGTCCCTTTCCCCGCCCTCCCGCCCCCGAAGCCCCGGGCAGAGGTGCACATCCGCAGGCATCGACGGCTCCCGAAACTGAAGTGGCTCGATATTGACGTGATCCGGCCGAACCAGGCCGCTACGGTCGGAGTATGCAGACCATGCTGACGGCAGGTGCCGACAAAATCTGGGTCGAGGACTCTGAGGGTTCCGGGCCGCCGCTGTTCCTGCTGCACGAGGGGGTCGGGGATGCCCGGATGTGGGACCCGGTGTGGGAACAGCTCACGGCCAGCTTCCGGGCGATCCGGTACGACGTGCGGGGCTTCGGACGTTCGCCGGAGCCGACCGAGAATTTCACTTTGCTCGGGGATGCGCTGTCGGTCCTCGATCAGCTCGGCGTCGACAGCGCGCATGTCGCCGGCTGCAGCATGGGCGGCCTCACCGCGCTTGAGCTTGCGCTGGCGCAGCCTG
>DATMMA010000345.1:0-8895 GCA_035570295.1 Streptosporangiaceae bacterium | reverse complement strand
ACGCCGCGCAGGTTGACGGCGGTAGCAGCATGAACCCCGCGCTGGTGGCGGCGCGAGCGGGACTGTCCCGTGGCTGGATCGAGTTCAAGCAGACCCTGACCAGGCCGAATGACCTGATCGCGATCCTGGTCACGACCGGCGGCTTCCTCGTTGCGATGATCTGGACCAGGAACACGCACGTGCCGGGGACGGACTTCTCGCTTGGCACCACGATGCTGGTCAGCGTGCTCGGCCTAAACGTCGTGGTTTACGGAGTCGTCACAATGGGCGACCTGCTCGTGGTCGAGCGCGAGGACGGCACGCTGCTGCGGGCCAAGGCCATCCCGAACGGCATGCTCGGCTACCTGGTCGGCAAGGTCGTCAACGTCTCGGGGCAGGTCGCGCTCGTTGTGGCGATCACGCTGCTCATCGGCGCTTTCCTGTTCACCGGCCTGGCGATCGGCAGCCCTGGCAGCTGGCTCACGCTGGCCTGGGTGCTCGTCCTTGGGCTGCTCGCCACGTTGCCGCTTGGCGCCGTGCTCGGGTCGCTGTTTCCCAGCGAGCGCAGCGCCGGGCGCTGGTGGCTGCTGCTGCTTGGCGGACTTGCCGCGATCTCCGGCATCTTCTACCCGATCACGCACCTGCCGGTGTTCCTCCAGTGGATCGGGCAGGTGTTCCCGATGTACTGGCTGGGGCTCGGAATGCGTTCGGCGCTTCTGCCGAACGCGCTGGCGGCGGTAGAACTCGGCCACTCGTGGCGCCACCTGGCCACGTTCGGCGTCCTGTCCGCGTGGGCGGTCGCGGGCCTCATGCTGGCGCCGGTACTGCTGCGGCGGATGGCGCGCCGCGAGTCCGGCTCGGCCGTCGCGGCCCGCCGCGATAAGGTAATGGGGCGCGCATGAGCGAGGTCATCTATAACCGGATCGCCATGCTGCGCGCCGAGCGCGGGATCTCCCGGCGCGAACTGGCAGACGCGCTCGGCGTGCACTACCAGACGATCGGCTACCTGGAGCGTGGCGAGTACAGTCCGAGCCTGCACCTCGCGCTGCGAATAGCCGCGTACTTCGAGGTCCCGGTCGAGGTGATCTTTTCCACCGAGCAGTTCCCCCGGCTAGGCACCGCCGCGACCGCGTTATATCGGAATGGACACTTCCTGGGGGATGTTCAACTGTTTCTTATTCGCAGTTAAACACGCGCCAGGGGCTGGACTGCGACACACGACGAGGTTGCACCGTCCGCGGGGCTCGGTTATGGTTTTTGCTGACTGGTGAATTTCGGTCAGGTACCTAAGTCTGCGCTTCCGGAAAATACCCCACGATATCGAGAGGTGACGGCTGTGGGCTATAAGTTCACGCTAATTCTCAATCGCGAGATAAACGACGACGAGTCGGCGATCCTGAGGGAGGCGGGTTGCGAAAATGCAATCTTCGGCTCCGACACACTGCCGACCAACGCCAGCGTTCCGGTCACGAAAATGGACTTCGACACTACGTCCTGCCCGACCCTGGCCGAAGCTATCCAGGCGGGACTTGACGCGGTAATGAAGGTGCCGGATCTCAGCGTTCCTGGCCTTACCGTCCCGGCTCAGCCGGCCGGCACCAAGGCCGAAGAGCCGGCCTCGGTGATTGAGGGCGTGATAGTCCAGGACGAGCCGACGGTGCCGAAGAGCGCCAGGAAGCCGAGGACCAGGCAGGCAAGCACGAGGTCAGCGGCAGATCACTCCGCCGTCCCGGCCGTCGCCGGGTCCGCCTGATCCGGTATCGGCGATGCCCGATAAGCCAGCTCTCGTGAAGTGCCTGGTCTGGGACCTGGATAACACCCTGTGGCAGGGCACGTTGCTGGAAGATCCCGATGTCCGGATTCCCATCGGAATCCGTCAGGTCATCAGCACGCTTGACTCCCGCGGTATTTTGCAGTCGATTTCCAGCAAGAATGATTACGACCACGCGTGGGAACGCCTTGAGCAGCTGGGGATGGCGGAGTATTTCGTTCACCCGCAGATCGGCTGGGGACGTAAGTCAGATGCGGTGATCCACATCGGCGAGCAGCTGAACTTCGCGATGGGCACGATCGCGTTCATCGACGATCAGCCGGCGGAGCGCGCCGAGGTTGCCTTCGGTGCGCCGGAGGTCCGCTGTTACACCGCGGATCAGGCGTTGGCGCTGCCGGGGCTGGCGGAGTTCAGCCCGGAGGTCGTGACCATCGATGCTCGGCGGCGGCGGCAGATGTATCAGGCCGGCTTCCGCCGCGATGCCGAGCGGGAGTCCTTTTCCGGGCCGGATGAGGAGTTCTTGCGCTCGCTTGAGTTGGTGATGACGATCAAGCGAGCCGACGAAGATGACCTTTCCCGGGTCGAGGAGCTGACCCTGCGGACCAGCCAGATGAACGCCACCGGGGTGCATTATCCCGGTGAGGCGCTCCATGGACTGCTGGCTGATCCAGGCCATGAGGTGCTGACGGTGACGTTGTCGGACCGGTTCGGCCCCCACGGCGCGGTCGGTGTGATGCTGCTGGCCTATCACCCCTCGATGTGGCACCTGAAGCTGCTGGCGACATCGTGCCGGGTGGTCTCGTTCGGGGCCGGGGCGGTGATTTTGAACTGGCTGATCGATCAGGCGGCCCGCGCCGGTGTGCACCTGGCCGCCGACTTTCGGCCCACTGACCGCAACCGGATGATGGACATCGCCTACCGGTTCGCCGGGTTTAGCGACGAACCCTGCCCGTGCACGGCCTGGCTCGCGTTGAACGCGGACGACGGCATCCAGTGCCTGCACCTGGCCGCGGCACCGCGCGAGGCGCCGACCACCATGAAACTCACGACTCCGGACCTGGCCGCCGGCCGAATTCCCGCCGGATCGAGCCAGCCCGACTGAGCGGAATCCCTAGCCTCGAAACGTCAGCCTCGGCTCGTTCGGGCGAAAATTATGCGAAATTACGTGACCAGGACCCGCGGAAAGGCAGAATAGCCATGATCGCAGAAAAGGCAGCCAGTGAATTCGACCTCACGGAGAATCCGGCTGGGGATCTGGACGCCGAGCTTGGCCAATTGTTCGCGCTCTCGGAAGAGGAAACCGGCTACACCACCATCAAGTGCCTGACGCCCTGTTGCGCGTAGCCACGATTCGCGAGCGCCTGCCAGTCGCGTGCGCCGGGCCGCCTTCGCCGGAGGCGGCGGCCCGGCTGACGCGGTGGCGAACGCAGCCCCCGTTCGCTGATGACGGGCAGTGGCAGGCCCGGCTGGCCGCCGACGGCCTGCTTGAGACCGATCTGCTGACCTTGCTCGGCCAGCCTGATGTCGCCATGGGGCGGAAGCGGCCGGCTTGCTCCTGGATGCGGCTGCTGAAGCAGACCATGCTGGCCGAAGCCGACTTCCCCGAGGTGTCCGACTGCCACGAATCTGGGATATCCCGAACGAAGGCGGCTGACTCGCCTGGGCTCGGCCATTCGTTCGGCGGCATGGGGCTTGCCCGTCTTTGCGCGCCGTTGATGATCGAGGCGAAGGCCCGGTTGCGGGCCGGCCTTGATGCGCTGGCAGCCGGGACGGGTGCCTGCCGTGCTGATGCTCCGGCCCAGTGGCGGTCCTTTGAGATAATGGTCAGTGATATGTGATGCTTCGTGGCATGCCGCATTCTTCGCCGGATTCAAGCCCGAGGCTGATAGCCCTCAGCGATCTTCACGTGGCTTTCCCTGAGAACCGGCAGATTATAGGTGAGCTGCGGCCCGAGTCTGACGCGGACTGGCTTTTGCTAGCGGGTGACGTGGGCGAGCTAACGGCCGACATTGAATGGGTGCTGCGCACGCTGCGCGAAAGGTTCGCCAAGGTTATCTGGGTGCCCGGCAACCACGAGCTATGGACGCATAGCAAGGACCCAGTGCAACTGCGCGGCGTGGAGCGTTATCAGTATCTCGTCCAGATGTGCCGCAGCATGGGGATCGTTACGCCGGAGGACCCTTACCCGGTCTGGGAAGGGCCGGATGGTCCCGTGACGATCGTGCCCTTGTTCCTGTTGTACGACTACAGCTTCCTGCCAGCAGGAGCATTGACTAAAGAGCAGGGGCTGGCTCTGGCGTACGAGACCGGTGTCGTCTGCAGCGACGAGCTAATGCTGCAGCCTGATCCCTACCCGAGCCGGGAAGCCTGGTGCTGGGCGAGGATCGAGGCGACCGAACGGCGGCTCATGGAGCTTGATCCGGGACGGCCGGTCGTCTTCGTGTCCCACTACCCGCTGATCCGCGAGCCCACGAGAGTGCTGCGGTACCCGCAATTCGCTCAGTGGTGCGGCACGACGCGGACTTCCGACTGGCATGTGCGGTTCAATGCCGCCGCGGTGGTCTACGGGCACCTGCATATTCCCCGGGTGACCTGGCACGACGGTGTCAGGTTCATAGAGGCGTCGATCGGCTACCCGCGCGAGTGGCAGGAGTGGCAGCGCCGAGGCCATCGGATCGGCGTCCCGCGGCAGATCCTGCCGCTACTGCCTGAACCCGTCGGCAGTTCTCGATGATGGGCGACATTCTGCCGCCTGACGTGGCAGTGAACGAGGTGTTCGGTGATCTGCCCGATGTCGTGCTCTACCCCGCCGAGGAGGAGGTCATAGCCAAGGCGGTGGACAAACGGCGCCGGGAGTTCGCGACCGCCCGGGCCTGCGCGCGGGCGGCGCTGACAACGCTAGGCCTGCCGCCCGCGCCTATCGTGCCCGGCTTGCGCGGGGCACCTCAGTGGCCGGCCGGGGTGGTTGGGAGCATCACGCACTGTGCCGGCTACCGGGCCTGCGCCGCGGCCCATGAGCGTGACGTCATGACGATCGGCCTGGACGCCGAACCGCACGACAGGCTGCCGGACGGGGTCCTTGGCGCCATTTCTTCTGCGGCCGAGCGCGCCAGGATAGCCGCCCTAACGGCGGCCGTTCCCGCGGTGTGCTGGGATCGCCTGCTCTTCAGCGCCAAGGAGTCGGTTTACAAGGCGTGGTTCCCGCTCACTGGTCGCTGGCTCGGCTTCGAGGAAGCCGCGGTCGACTTCGATCCGGTCCGGCGGACCTTCACCGCCCGGCTGCTTGTCGAGGGCCCGGTGGTGAACGGCGCCGCCCTGACCGGGTTCGAGGGCCGCTGGCTGGTCAGTGACGGGCTGGTCGCCGCCGCCATCGTCATCTTGCGCGCTTAATGCCCAGCGGCTGCCGCTGGTGAATGATTTGTGCCGCGTATTTAAGTACGGGGTGGTGTTCAAGTTCAATTGCGACGCTGTCGCAGTTGAACGCCCGCGCGGAAAGCCAAAGCGTCGAGCGTGGAAGGGTTAGCCCTATCGCTGGAGACTGGGCTACCGTTAACACGAATAGCGAGTTCGGTATAGCCCCGGCTGAATAATTCTTTATCTGTATTGTAAACGGAGCGCACGGTGCCTTACCCAGATGCCATCGACGCGGTCGCGGTAATCGGCGTATCCTGCAGGCTTGCGCAAGCGCCTGGCGTCGAGGAATTCTGGCAATTGCTGTGCGACGGCGTAGACGCCGTCACCGAGGCACCTGGCCGAGGGTTCCGGCATGGTGCGTTCCTGGATCATGTCGACGAGTTTGATCCTGGTTTTTTCGGCATACCGCCGCGGGCGGCGGCCGACATGGACCCGCAGCAGCGGCTGATGCTTGAGCTGTGCTGGGAGGCGGCCGAAGATGCCGGGATAATCCCGGCCAGGCTCGACGGCAGCCGCACCGGAGTCTTCGTCGGTGCGATAAGAGACGACTACGCTATCTTGCTCGACCGGCACGCCGACCGGGGCGGCTCGCTGCACACCGTCACCGGGCTGAGCAGGAGCTTCATCGCCAACCGGGTGTCTTACACCCTGGGCTTGCGCGGACCGAGCCTCACCGTTGACGCGGCCCAGTCCTCATCCCTCGTCGCCGTACACATGGCCTGCACCAGCCTGCGCACCGGCGAGTCCGACCTGGCCCTGGCGGGCGGGGTGAACCTGAACCTCGTTCCTGAGGTCGCGGCCAGCTCGGCGAGTTCCGGCGGACTGAGCCCGGACGGACGCTGCTTTACCTTCGACGCCAGGGCCAACGGCTACGTTCCCGGCGACGGCGGCGGCATCATCGCGCTCAAGCCGCTGGCCCGGGCCGTCGCCGACGGCGACTTGATCTACTGCGTGATCCGCGGAAGCGCGGTGAACAACGATGGCGGCGGTGACAGCCTTACCGCCCCGAATCCCCTGGCTCAGCAGGAAGTCGTACGGCTGGCGTGCCGGCAGGCAGCGGTGAACCCGGCGGATATCCAGTACGTCGAACTGCACGGCAGCGGCACCCCCGTCGGGGATCCCGTCGAGGCCGCCGCGCTGAGCGCCGCCCTTTGCACGGAAAGGCAGGCCGAATCGCCGCTGGCGGTCGGCTCAGTCAAGACCAACGTCGGCCACCTCGAAGGTGCGGCCGGGATCGCCGGGCTGCTCAAGACGGTGCTCAGCGTCAAGCACAGGCAGATCCCGGCGAGCCTGAACTTCCAGGCACCGAATCCGCGGATACCGCTCGGCGAGCTGAAGTTGCGGGTGCAGACCGCTCTCGGCGCGTGGCCTCGCCCCGACGAGCCGCTGCTGGCCGGGGTGAGTTCGTTCGGCCTTGGCGGCACGAACTGTCATGTGGTGCTGTCGGAATACGCTCAGGCCGAGCGCGACATCCCGGGGGCGCCGCCGCCCGGCGAAGCACCCGTCGTCACGGCCTGGCCGGTATCCGCCAAGACCGGTACGGCGCTGCGAGCCCAGGCACAACGGCTCCGCGACTGGCTGGCGGAGCATCCAGGCGTGAGCCCGGCCGACGTGGGCTACTCGCTGGGCACCACCAGGACGGCGTTCGAGCACCGCGCCGTCATCATCGCCGGCCCGCGGGACGACCCAGGGGAGTCGGCCACGCTGGCCGGCGACGGTCCGCAGGGCCTGGCCGCACTGGCACGCGGCGAGGCGGCCGCCAACCTGGTCCAGGGCGCGACCGGAGAAGCGGGCCAGATCGTATTTGTATTTCCCGGTCAGGGCTCGCAGTGGGCCGGAATGGCGGCGGAGCTGCTTGATTTGTCGCCGGTCTTCCGCGAGCAGGCGCTGGCCTGTGCCAGGGCGCTGGCCCCGCACACCGGCTGGTGGCTGATCGATGTGCTGCGCGGCGCGCCGGGCGCGCCGTCAGCCGAACGGGCTGACGTCACGCAGCCAGTGCTGTTCGCGGTCATGGTCTGCCTGGCAGAACTGTGGCGTGCGGCCGGCGTGTGCCCAGACGCGGTGATCGGGCATTCCCAGGGCGAGATCGCCGCCGCTTACGTGGCGGGCGCGCTGTCGCTTGACGACGCCGCGCGCATCGTCGCGCTCCGAAGTCAGGCACTGTGCGTGCTGGCGGGTACGGGCGCCATGGCCTCGGTGCCGCTGCCAGCGGCCGAGGTGAGCGCACGGCTGAGCAGTCGTCAGGACGACGTGGCCATCGCCGCGATCAACAGTCCAGGCGTTACCGTGGTGGCGGGTGATCCGGGTGCGGTGACGGAGCTGGTGGCGGGGCTGTGCGCGGAGGGCGTGCAGGCACGGATGATCGCGGTGGACTACGCCTCGCACACCGCCGCGGTGGAACTCGTCCGCGACCGCGTGCTGACGAGCCTGGAAGACATCACGCCGCGGGCGTCCGCGATCGCTTTCTATTCGGCGGTCACCGGCGGACGGCTGGACACCGGCCAGCTCGACGCCCAGTACTGGTACCGCAACCTGCGGCATACGGTGCAGTTCGAGCGGGCCACCCGCGCGCTGCGGGCCGACGGATACCGGCTGTTCGCGGAAGTCAGCCCGCATCCAATCCTCACTCCGGGAATCCGCCAGACCGTGGACGCGGCAAACGCTGAACCCGCCGCCGTGATCGGCACCCTGCGGCGCGGTGAAGGCGGCTGGCGACGGCTGCTCACCTCGTTCGCGCACGCCTACGTCAACGGGGCCAGTGTTGACTGGGGCGCGGTCACCGGCACGCTGACCGCGTCCTCGGCCAGGCCGCGACCGGTGCGGCTGCCGACCTACGCCTTCCAACGGCAGCGCTACTGGCTAGCTGCTTCGGCGGAGCGGGAGGGCGAGCCGGCGTCGGACGGAGTGCCGGCGTCGGACGGCGCGCCGGCCTCGGACGGCGGGCTGGCGTCGCGGGTGGCGGGCCTGTCAGACGAGGAAGCGGGGCAGGCGCTGGCAGAGCTTGTCCGCACCCACGCGGCCATCGTCCTCGGCCACGCGACGGCGGAGGCCATCGACACCGGACGGTCGTTCAAAGAACTCGGCTTCGACTCACCCTCGCTCGTGGAACTAAGGGACCGGCTCGTCGCCGCCACCGGGCTCACCCTTCCCGCCACGGCGCTGTTCAGCTTCCCCAGCCCCGCTGCCGTTGCCCGGCACCTGCGGGCCGAACTCGCGGGTGTACAACCGCGGGGGGCCGACCTTGCGCGGGTCGACCGCGATGAGCCGGTGGCGATCGTGGCGATGGCATGCCGTTATCCCGGCGGGGCGGACACTCCGGAACGGCTCTGGCAGCTGGCGGCCGACGGCACCGACGCCATTTCTGGCTTTCCCGTCAACCGGGGCTGGGACATCGACGTGCTCTACCACCCCGATCCGGAACATCCGGGGACCAGCTACACCCGGCACAGCGGATTCCTGCACGATGCCGATCAGTTCGATCCAGCCTTCTTCGGCATCGGCCCGCGGGAGGCGGCGGCGATGGACCCGCAACAGCGGCTGCTGCTCGAACTCGGCTGGGAGGCCTTTGAACGGGCCGGAATCAATCCCGCCGCGGCCAGGGAAACCCGCACCGGGGTGTTCGTGGGCGAGATGGCACAAGAATACGGGCCTTCGCTGCATCACACGCCCGACGAACTGGCCGGCTACCGGCTCACCGGCAGCCTCGCCAGCGTCGCCTCCGGCCGTCTCTC
>DATMMA010000344.1:0-2369 GCA_035570295.1 Streptosporangiaceae bacterium | reverse complement strand
CCCAGTGGCAATCCCGTTTTTCGAGGGCATCGGGGAGACGGCCGCCCGGGCCTCTATCGAGAAGCACGATCTTTCGCACCAGACGCAGCAATCGGTCAGCGGCACGTCGCCGCGCCCAGCCTCCACGATCGCCCGCAGATCGGCGTCGGCCTGGTGGCGGCACGACCTGCAGAACACCAGCACGCGTACGTAGCCGGTGCGCAGCGTGGTGCGCGCAGCCGGCGGACCGTCAGCCATGGATCGAACTCCCCGAGCCGCTGCGAGTGCCGGCAGTTCCCGGTAGCACGGCGTGAGGTGATGCCGGCGTTGTTTACCAGGACGTCGGGCGGCAAGCTCCGCCGCCATGCCCGATTCGCAGGAAAGCTTCCACGTCCGGACGGAGGGCACCCGCCCGATCCGCCTCACCGTCGCCGAGATGACACCAGAGGACGTGCGGCTGGCGGTGGCATCCGCAGAGCACGAGCTGCAGCTGATGCAGCAGCTTGCCACGCCGGGCCTGGCGCTGCTGCAACGCGTCGCGGACGGCGACCGGTCGTTGCCGCAGTGGGAACTGCACAGGGCGCGGGAGATGGCCGAGACGCTGGCCAGAGTGCACCGACAGACGGACCGGCTGCGCGCGGCGGTGCTGCCATGCAGCCTGTAGCGGCGGACTGACGGCGGTATCCGTTCAAACACGACGAGAGACCGCGTGGCGCCGACGCAGCTCGGGTCTGCTGCAACACGCATGGGCTCATCTAGCCGACTCGGCGGACGTGCTAGATCCCAGCGCGACCCGCTCCGCCCCGTCGGAGGTGCCCCGCGATGTCCTGACCTGGTTCGTGCTTGGCCTGACCGCGTGGCTCGCCATCGGCGTGCTCACGGCCTCACTGTTCGGCGCGTTAGCCGGCGGACAAGATGAGGACGATCAGGAACCGACGAAGGGCAGCCGCGTCTGAGCGCCACGGGTTTTGTCGGCAGGTCCGTTGAGCTCAGATCCGCCGGACGAGGCGAGCACACCGAGCAGCCAGAAGATCGGGACCAGGGCGGGGCTCATGAGCCAGAGGCCGACAAGCCACCACAGCATCGGCGGATGCTCCCTTTTGCCAGAGGGGCGGCAAATTAGGCCACAGGGCTCCCTGGCGCACGTGACAGTTCGAGCGTTTCAGTCCTCGCGCAGCACGATCCGCCGCACCGGCCGGCTGCTGGCGCCTTCGATGCCGCTGAGCAGCTCCGCCTTGCCGGCGAGTCCGCCGCACCCGTCATGGCGCATCCGGGCAAGCAGAGCGCGGAGCGGCATCTCACGCTGTCGTTGAGCACGCTCACCTTGCCGCAGCGGTCGCGAGCAAAATGCTGCGTATCGACAAACTGCGTCACACTTTGTTTCCAGTACGCTCTGCATAAGTCCTATGTGAGGAGACTGCATTATCAGGCAGACAGAAAGAGTTCACTTGAAACTAGTTCATGTAGGAGAGAGCCATTGAAGACCATGATCCTGTCCTTGGCAGCAGTCCTGGGCATTGCCATTGCGACAACCGCCCTGGCGCCCGCAGCACAGGCATCTACGGTTTACGAGTTCGCGCCGGCAGACAACGGTCAGGGCTGATTATCTGCCAACCCGTGGACTGATTAGGCGCGCGGCGGCGCACGAGCCCTAGTAGACCGACGCCCAGTTGCGCGCCGGTCCGGACCTCGTCGTGACCATGGTGCCGCTGGGCATCAGTTCGTCTCGCCGCGAATCCGTCGCGTCATGGCAGCCTTCATCCGCTTGTAGTCACCGCCGTCGCGCACGACTGGCTTGCGGGACAGCGGCAGTTCCATCGGCAGCGACGGACCGTCGCTGCGGCGGCGCTTCCGACTGGTGACGACGATCGCCGGCTTCGTTGCTGGGGACGAAGACTCTGCCGACGCGGCTACGCTCTCCCCATCCTTGGCGGTCGCCTGACCCACCAGTCCGCGCCACAGCGCGCCGGCGGCCTCGCCACGTCGCTGGTGCTCCCCCGGCGTCATGTCGGGCGCGACGGCATATCGCTTCCCCGGCTTCCGCGCGGTGACGATCGCCGGCTTCTTCCCAGCGTCGGGAAGGTGCTCGGGTTCGGGACAGTTGTCGTTGCAGGGCTTCGCCTTGCACGCGATCACCGCGGCCGGCTCGGGCTTGTTCGCAACGGCGGGCTTCCGCTTCGGCGTCACGACCGCCGGGCCGGCCAGCGGCGCCGCCTTCCGCTTCCGCGGCGGTGGTTTGTAGCGGTAGTGCGTGGTGACGATGGTGCTGGGCTGGCGCTTGGTCATTGTTGAGGCTGCGTCACTTGGACTGCACGACGTCGAGGTAGTAGCGCAAAACGACAGCACGGATTGCGACGGTTAGAGGCATGGTGCGCGGCTTCTCAGAACTG
>DATMMA010000343.1:0-11978 GCA_035570295.1 Streptosporangiaceae bacterium | reverse complement strand
CCCGGCTAAGCTCGCCCAGTTGCTCGTCAGCGCGGCGGATCTCGGCGGCGGTCTTGGTCCGCTCAGCCTGATACAGCTGGTAGACCTGGTACGGCATCATGGCAACGCTCCCGCGATTGGTTAGCCGGTACCGGGCCGCTCCGGCAGCGCGCTTCGCTGCCTCGCCGGCCGGCCGCGGTACTTCCATGACCGCAACGTATGGCTAAGGCGTACGCCGCGGCATCGGGCGATTGCCGTATGTGCGAACGGTTCCCCGGTCGATGGCGGGTAAGCGCCGGGTTGCACTCTGAGGCGGACTCCATGATCAACTGCGGTCTCATCGAACTGTCGGACGGAGCCTTTGTCCGGGCGGATCTGACCAGCGGCTCCTGGCACGAGGATGATGACGACGAGATGGAGTACGACGAAGTGGTGTCCTCGCGCACGGCGACCGGTGAGCCACTTTGATCCTGGCGGCTTTCGGTCAATGGCGTTGACCTCACTCGAACTCTCCTGGCACTATAGCCACACGCTACGCAGAAGACGGGTCGCCGGGTACCGGGGGGATCACGGTCTGCCAGGGAAACCTGGAGACCGGCTTGCCTACCGCCCGACAACGCATCCTGAGCAGCGTTGACTATGCCCGGCGTGCACACGCTGATGGCGGTTCACCGAGCGATGCGCATGCCTGGAACCCTGCCCAGGGTGAACATCTCCTTAAGCGTCGCCTGGGGCCGCTGGCACTTAAAGACGGACGCGCGCGAGCCCCGCCGTGGCGGATGTCCACCGCTCGCGGCGCGAGCGAGGCGAATGACCACTCGCAGCCATTCCACTGACTCGCCACGCGCATGCGCTCGTGGCGCTGGTGCGGGCAACCACTGGCGTATTTGCGATTTGGGGTCAACACAAAGCTGAGGACCAAGCGGAAGGTGGCCGGTGCCGGGATTGAGGGGACGGCACCGGCCGCGCTCGCGCCGTTCATGCAACGCCTGTCCAGAGCACGTGCACCCGGTCCGCCCGGCCACAGGCTGGTGGTCAGGTTGGAAGCGGCCCGGCCCGCCAGGTGACGGTTGTGCTCGGCGATGCCGTGCGCGACGAAGCGCCAGCTCCGTCCCTATCAGGGGGGCGTGGGATCATGATCGGAATGGACGCCCGTTTCGTCGGCATCGCCGAATTGGCCGCAGCCCCGTCCGTAGCGGTCGTCGTCGACGTCATGCGTGCTTTCACGGCAGCTGCCTGGGCGTTTACCCGAGGGGCGGAAAAGATCGTTCTTGCCGGGACGCTGGATGAGGCACTCGCGCTCAAGGCCCGCCACCCGGACTGGGTGACACTCAAGGACGGGCCGCCCGCACCCGGATTCGAGGCCGTCAACTCGCCGGGCATGCTGCGGTCCGTCGACATTGCCGGCCGGACTGTTGTGCAGAAGACTACGTACGGGACGGCAGGCGCCCTCGCGGCCAGGGATGCGTCACTGGTCCTGTGCGCAAGCTTCGTGGTGGCCGAGGCGACTGCCCAGCTCTTGCGGGCGCGCGCGAGCGGCAGTGTCACGTTCGTGGTGACTGGTGAGGACGGGCAGGCCGACGAAGACCTTGCGTGTGCTCAATACATCGCGGGCAGAGCGGACGGAACCGCAACGGACGCCGCCGCGTTCCTCCGCCGTGCCGCGGCGTCGCGAATGGCCGCCAGGCTGGCAGAGGACGCGCGCCGCGGCTTCCAGGGAGTCCATCCCGATGACGTAGCGCTCTGCCTAGAGCTCGACCGGTTCCCCTTTGCCATGGTGGCGGCTCCGGAAGACTCGATGCTGGTCCTGCGGCCGCACGCGTCTGACGCTGTGCAAACGACAACATCGGGAGCATGAGGCCGATGGTGGACGGGCGAGCGCCGCAAGACGACCAGGTGGGTCCGGCCGCCAGTCTGACCGTGGCCTTTATCGCCCGCGCTCAGCGCGTCAGCGGCTGACGCATCCGCCGGCTGGCCCACCGGATGCGGTCGCCGATCGCGCCGCCCCGGTGCGGGCCTAGCTCCAAGTCCGCCGACGCCGCGACGGCCTGCGCTGCCTGCGGCACGGTGAGATGGTCCGTCAGGCGGGGAAGTCCTGGAAGTCACCCCTGAGCTGCGGTGGCAGCATCCGTGGCAGGCCGAATCCCAGCAGCTCTGGATCGCCGCACGAAAACGGATTTTAGGCGATATCGCAGCGCCGGGAGTCTTAGGCGTTGAAGGTTGCCTCGCCGGGGTATCTCGCACCCAGGTGCCCTGCGCCGCGGGTGGCACACTCGAGCCGGTGGATATACTCGGCCGTTTGCGAGGGAACGGTCAAGAGCCGGGCGGCGCGCGGTCGTATGCGGCTGCTGCCACAGTTGGCGTACTTGCACCTGGCAGCACCAGAGCAGGCCAGAGGAAACCGGCCGTCGGCCCGACGCGTCCTGCCCGCGCGAGAGCGGGGGTGACAGCCCGTCATGACCCGGCGCCACAAGCACCCGAGCGTGCACCAGCTTGCCAGCACGGCCGTTGGCGGGCTGCGACCGCGCAGGGCCGCGAGGATCCAGGCACACGTTGACCAGTGCGAGCAGTGCACCAGGGTCTGCCAGCAGCTCAACGCCATCCGAGCCACCCTGGCCCGCGCTACGTATCCGCCGATGCCGGATAACCTGTCCGCGCGGATCGAATCGGCCATCAGGCGCGAGTCGCAGCGGCGCCTGGCCGCGATGCGCGCGGTCGAGGTCGGCAGCCGCGACCGGCCATCGCTCGCGCGGGCAGCCGGGGGCTGGCAGCTGCTGGGTCTGTCGGCCGCAGCGACACGGCTGGCTGCTGCCGCCAGCGCGGTTGTGATCGCGGCGGCGGGCAGCTACCTGGTGGCTGAGAATGCCGGCAGTAGCGTTACGCGTTCGCCGTCCTCGCCGCTGTCCGGCGCAGTGGCCCCTGTGCAGCGGATGACGCTCGGGCCCGACGTCACCTACGGCCAGCCGGGGGCGCTCCACACGATTCGCGCCGTCGAGTCGCACACCAACTTCGTGGCCGCCCACCTGCGCACCGAAGTGAGCTCCGCGGTGCGCGCCGCCGAGGCCCGACAGGCGTTCGCGGCACAGCCGTCGGCGTTCACGCCCGCATTGCTGACGCGCAGCGCGGCGGTACCCATCGCGGACGGCCCGAGTGCCAGTCGACTGGCAGGTTGCATCGGACTGGTCTCTCCTGGCCGCACCGTCCTGCTCATCGACATCGCCAGGTACCAGGGCCGGCCTGCTGCGGTGATCGTGACGGCTGCTGCCGTCGTGGGCGCGGAAGAGGCGTGGGTGGTCGGCTCGTCCTGTTCCGCGACGACGAAGGACGTGCTCAATCAGGCTGCGCTGGGCAACCTCTAGCCGTGGGCGGCTTAGCGGTGCGGGCAAAGTTGTCGGCTGCCAGACGCGCTGGCGTGGCCGAGGCGGTCAGGAAGCCAGCCGCAGCTGCCGGAGGTCGCTGATCACGTACCGCGCCATGGCATCGGGCAAGGCTGCCCGGTGCTCAGCGGGGAGCTGCTGGCCGAGCTGCTCTAGCAGATTCGCCAGCTGTTGTGCAGCAGACACCAGGCGGGCGAGGTCAAGGTCCGCGACTGTGGCGGCCATACCGGGCGCGATCGTCTCCGATGCGAAGTCCAAGATGCTGATCACGCCAAACTCCGGATCCGGCACGCTCGCAGCGACAGCTGTCAGGCGCCAGAGCTCGTCCCGCGCATTGTTCAGCTGGATAAGCGCTTCCCATGCCGATCCGCGGCGGAGGTACTTGCCGACATCAGCAAGGCAACACCAGCCGCGGAATGCCCACTCCCGGACAAGGGCCGGCGTTGGCGCCTCCCGGTGAGCGCGAGTCGCGATCATCGCATCCGGGTCATACAACGCCACGACACCTGCGAAAGGCCGGCTGCCGCGCGAGGCCGGGAAAACCATCAGGTCGACCTGGCAGCGGTCGGAGTACTGGGCGAAGATCCGGACGTGAGCTCCCGGTACGTCCGGGAGCTGGTGCTGGTAGCTGTCCACCAACTCACCGAGGCCATCCACGGCCAGGTGGATTTTCGGGATTGCCGTCGTGAAGTCTTCGTCCCGGACACCAATGGCCACGTCGAGGTCTGACAGGTAGTCGCCCGCGCCGCGGGCTACCGAGCAACCGATCACCAGCCACCGGATGCTCTCCTCGGCTTCACAGAAGGACAGCAGGCCGCGCAACAGCATCCGCTGCCCAGCCATTTCGTCAGGCAGTTGTTCAACCCACCTCGTGTCATTCGACGGCATGCTAGTCAGCCTACGTCGACGGGTTCCGCCGGTGATCGGATCGCGCGCGTGCCTGCTCCTGCGAGGTGGCCAGTCACGGGATAGAGCCCGGCGAGCGACTCAGCGCCGCCCCGTAGTCCGGCGTCGACGTCGCTCCCACCCTGGTTATATGAATGAATAGTTAGATTTTGGCCGGCCATTCGGTGAGGGAGGCCGCGCGTGAGCCTCGGAGAGTATGTGATGCGCCGTCTGGTGGAGCCCGCGGCCGTGCGCTTCTACCAATGGCGCGGTGACCCTGTCGCCAGGTTGATGCGGCCCGGAACCAAGGCCGACCCGTACCCGATCTATGCTGACATCCGCCGGCGCGGCCTCATCCGCAGCCCGCTCGGGATCTGGGTAACGTCGAGTCACGCAACGGCGACGAACGTCCTGAAGGACCGGCGCTTCAGCTCCTCGCCGCTGCACCAGCGCGGGTACCAGCCTCCCAGCTACCCGGGCGGCGACCCTCGGGCTGAGCTTCCCACTGCCGACATGCTCACGATGGACCCGCCCGATCACACCCGCCTCCGGCGGCTGGTGTCCGGCGCATTCAGCCCGCGGGTCATAGCCGGCCTCGAGCCGTGGATCCGTGACATCACCGGCCGGCTCCTCACGGCAGTCGATGCCGGGGCGGGTTTCGACCTCATCGATGCGCTGGCCTTCCCGCTTCCCATCGCAGTGATCTGCCACCTACTGGGCGTTCCCGCCCAGGACCAGGCGAGCTTCCGAGCCTGGGGCCACGATGTGGCCACCACTCTCGATCTCCATTCCGCTCCGACCGCTGAGAGCCGGTCGCGCTCGTCGGAACTCGCCCTGACCGCCTACCTGCGCGAGCTGGTGCGCAAACGTCGCGCCGATCCTGACGACAGCCTCCTGTCCGCCCTGATAGCGGCCGAGGAAGCGGGTGACCGGCTTAGTTCCGACGAGCTCGTCAGCACGGCTCTGCTCCTGCTCGTCGCCGGCTTCGAGACGACGGTGAATTTGATCGGGAACGGCACGGTCGCCCTTCTCGGTCAGCAGGAGCCGTGGCAGCAACTACGCGAGGAACCAGAAGTGGTCCCCGCAGCCGTAGAGGAACTGCTCCGCTACGACAGCCCCGTCCAGATGACCTCTCGGATCGCGACCGAGGACGTGGATGTCGACGGCGCTGTGATCCCGAGGGGCGCGTCGATCATTGTGGTCATCGGCGGTGCCAATCGTGATCCCGAAGTGTTCGAGGAGCCCGACCGCCTCAGGATCGACCGGCCGGACGCCTCGCGGCACCTGTCGTTCTCGCTCGGCATCCATCATTGCCTCGGTGCCACGCTCGCCCGCCTCGAGGCCCGCATCGCGCTTGTGGAGCTCACCCGCCGGTACCCGGCGCTTGAGTTGACCGGGTCGCCTGTCCGCCGGCCGCTGCTCGTACTGCGCGGCTTCGAGAGCGTCCCGGTCCGCGCGAGCTGATTGAGCGCAAGGTAGCGCCTTCAAAGCCAGGAGGCGAGCTGGAATGCCAGCTCGACCGTTTGGCTAGGCCGGAGGGCGCTTCGCCCACCCGACGAAGACGTTGGAGGGCAGCGCCGGTCATAGCGGTAGTGGCGAACGATGAAACGCTCGACGGTGTCGTCCCCAGGGTCAACGCTGGCCACAGACCAACGCTACGCCGCCGCATCCGGCAGCATCATTGGCGCAACCTCGACGGCGCAGCGGAATACCCGGTCAGCAGGCTGAGTGCCAGCTGCTACTTGCGCGCTACCCCAGCCCAAACGGAGAAGGTCTCATCTGTCTCAATGGCCGGCCGCCACTGCTGGACCTGAACCAGCCCGGGCTCCACCAGCTCCAGCCCGTCGAAGAATCGGAGCACCTGGGCGCGGGTGCGGGCGGTGTACTGCTGGTAGCTAAGCGGCTTAAGGCGGTCGACGATATCGGCCGCCTTTTCCGGCTCGATGTCTGACGCCGGGTGCGAAATGGACAAGTAGCTGCCAGGGGGTATGGCGTTCATGTACTGGGCCACGATCGCGTGCGGGTCGTCCTCGTCGGGGATGGCGTGCAGGGTCATAGTCACGGTGACAGCTACCGGCTTGCCGAAGTCCAGCGTCTCGGCGGCACCGGTCAGAACCTTCGTCACGTCCAGAAGATCCGAGTCCACGTAGTCGGTGACACCCTCCGAGGTACCGGTGAGCAGGGCACGGGCGTGGGCCAAGACCACCGGATCGTAGTCGACGTAGACAACCCGGCTGTCCGGTGCGATCTCCTGCGCCACCTCGTGGGTGTTGCCCGCCGTCGGGATGCCGGTGCCGATGTCGAGGAACTGCCGGATGCCCGCCTCGCCGGCTAGGAATCGCACCGCGCGGCGCAGGAAGGCCCGGTTAGCCCGCATCAGCTCGACCATTGTCGGATAGGCCTCGATCATCGCCTCGGCGGCCTTACGGTCGGCGGCGAAGTTGTCCCGGCCTCCGAGCAGGTAATCAGCGATGCGTGCCTGGTGAGCTACCGAGGTATCGAAGGTTGCGTGCTCTGTCTCCATTACTGCTCGCCTCCCTTGGCCGTTGTCGTGACCGCTTTGCGGTGCTTCCGGACAATGGCGATCATAGCGTTGCGGCGCGGTGGCCCGCTGCCAGGCCGCACGCGGTCAGTTGGCGGCGTAGGGACTTAGACCAGCGGGAACTGCGAATGGTGGCTAGATGGCGCGCGAGTCATCGTGTCCTTGGCCGCAGGACGAGAGAACCGCGGCTGCCGAGTTCCCCTGGTGCCTGCCCGGCCGGGTCGGCCAGCAGCGCTTCCACGCGCTTGAGCGCGCTCTGGAAGCCGGCCTGCAGGTGCGCGAGAGTGCTTAGGTCCTGACCGATGAGAGCGGTCTGGTAAGCGGCTTCCACGGCGAGCCAGGTGTTGATCAGGTTCACCTGCTGCTTGCACGTAACGTCGGCAACGGCCGCGGCGGTCTCGGCGGCCGTCGGCTGAGCCGGCCAGTTGTGGTCGGCTGGCTGCTGCGGGCTGGCGTAGTGATAGCCGCGCTGAGCCATGCACCTGGACCAGGCAGCGCTGACGGCGAGAATTCGCGGGTCAGTCTGAGCCCACAGGCTTGCCTGCTCGGCAATAGCCGGGACCGGGTCGCCAATCTGGCTGCTGCCGGGCCGGTATACCTCGTTGTCGGCCAGGGTCATGCAGCTCTCCTGCCGGACCGGCCCGATCCTGGCGCCAGGGGCGAAGCCGATAAGAGCGATCGTCCAGGCCGGCGGCTGCTGTTTGAGTGCCTGGAAGGAGCTGAAGCCGCCAAGGAAGATCCCGCCGGGAGGCTGCCCGCCGGCAGATGAAGGCTGGCGGTAGCCGTAACTGCTGGCATCGGCAAGGCTAGTGACCCCGAACCCGTACTCGATCGTCTGCAGGACCGCTTGCTCCTGGCTCGGCGTGGCATGGCTGGTGTAGACGAAGCCTCTGGCGGCCATGCACTTTTGCGTTAGCAGCGCTTGAGCCTCCGCCAGCACTGTCTGCTGAAGGCCCGCAACGTCCGCATAGGAATCCAGCGGCAGGCTGATGGTCTGGCCTGAGGTTGCTGGCGGAATCGGCGGCACTGTTATCTTCGGTCGGCCGCTGGGCGCGGCCGCCCCGGGCACTGCAAGGAACCCTCCGCCCGGACCGGCGACGATGAAGACACGGCCGCGAGCGAGCGGCCCTGGCGGCGCCTGTCCCTTGCCGGCATGCCCGGTGCTCCCCGCCGACGAGCACGCCGCGAGCACGCAGATGCTCAGCAGCCAGGTGACCTGCCTGCCATAGCGGCTGACCAGGCAGCCTTTGGCGGGCCGGTCAGCGGCGCAGCGCATCGGCGGGCTCGATAGTACTCGCGCGCAGCGCAGGGTACAGGCCGGCCAGGAGGCCGATCACGGCACCGGCAGCGGGAGCGACGAAGACGATGCGCGCGTCGAGCAGCGCCGTCCAGTGCTCGGCGACGGTCACGGCGATGGCGACCAGCACGCCGAGGCAGGCTCCGACAAGACCGCCGAACAGTCCGAGTGCTGTGGACTCGGCCAGGAACTGGGTTGCGATATGCCGGGGTCTGGCGCCGAGAGCGCGGCGCAGGCCGATCTCGCTGGATCGCTCAAGCACCGCCACGAGCGTCGTGTTTGCAATGCCGACAGCACCGATGACCAGCGCGACTCCGGCGAGTGCGAGGAAGACGGCGTTGAAGCTTGCCGTCACCGATTTCTTGAGCTGGGCCGGGTTGACCGGTGCCGTCGCGGTGAGCACCTTCGGGTCATCTGGCTGCAGCGCCACGGCCGCCTGCTCGGCGACGACCTGAGCAGCCCCGAGCTTCGTGTGAATTAGCATCTGGGCCGGGCCGGCGGGCTGTGGAGAGCCCCACAGGCGCAGCGCGGCGCTCTCAGGTACCGTCACGCCCAGGTTGAACTGTGCTAGCCGCGGGTCATCGGCCAGGATGCCAATCACAGTAAACGGCTGGCCGCCGATGAAGATAGCGGGCTCGTTCACCAGGCTGGATATGCCGAGCTGAGCCGCCGCGGACTTGCCAAGCACTGCGACGTCTTGCGCGGTGGCCTCGTGGAACTGGTTGAACAGCACACCTGCGGCGAGCTGCGCGCCGCTGGCGGTCAGGGCTCCCGGGCTTGCCGCCGACACTGGCAGGCCGACCTTAGTTCCGTCGGCGCTCGGCGGCAGCGCGCTCACCGATATATTGCCGAAGTTCACAGGCCACCAGACTCCGGCAGCCACAACTCCGTGGATGCGGTCGACCAGAGCGTCGGCATTCATAGGGAAGTCCATCGTGCGGCCGTCAGGCCCGCTACGGGCGCCCGTATCGTTTACCGTCACCTGGGTCGCATCCTGGACATTGAATTCCTTGCCGATCTGCCCGGCAGCTGTCTGCGATAGCGCGACGATGGCGACGAAGCCACCGATGCCCGCAACTGTCCCGAGCACGGTCAGCGCCGAGCGGCCCGGGCGCTGCAGGAGCCCGGCTATCGCCTCGCCGGTCAGGTCCGCCAGGCGGAACCGGGACCGGGTCTGGGCGGATCGCCTGCGGCTAGACGCCCGGGCGCGCATGGGAGCCCCCGTTCTGTTCGCCGAAGTGCGCTCCCGGATCTTCCTGCGTCCAAGGATCTCGCTGGTCCCGGAGCATCTCCGGATCATGTGGCAGTGCCGGGCCCTGTTCCGACAGACAGCCGTCGCGAATCCTGATCTGCCGCTGAGCCTGCGCGGCAACCACTGGGTTGTGAGTGATCACCAGAAGCGTCGCTCCCTGACCGTGCAAGCCGCCGAGGAGATCAGTGAGTTCCTTGGTGGAAGTGGTATCCAGGTTTCCAGTCGGTTCGTCGCACAGAAGCAGCGACGGACGGTTGACCAGGGCTCGCGCGATGGCGACCCGCTGGCGCTCTCCTCCTGAGAGCTCTGTCGGCAGTGCGTGTGCCTTCCTGGCTAGGCCAACCCCGCCGAGCGCGGACATGGCCTCGGCGTACCTCCGCCGTCGCGGCACGTCCGCGTAGACGAAGGCGAGCATCACGTTCTCGATGGCTGACCGATGCGGCAGCAAGTGGAATGACTGGAAGACGAACCCGATGTGCCGGGCACGGACAGCCGCGCGGTCGCGCTCGGAGGCGTGGCCAAGGTCGATGCCGTCGATCTCCAGCTTGCCCTGGGTGGGCCGGTCCAGCAGGCCGAGCAGGTTAAGCAAAGTTGACTTGCCGGACCCCGACGGGCCGGTAATGGCCACGTGCTCGCCACGTCTGATGACCAGGTCGGTCGGCCTCAGCGCCTGGACCGGGGGAGGCCCAGAATAGGTGTATCCGACTGCCGACAGCTGAATCACCGGCGGCTCACTCGACGGTGAAGTCATTGTCCGGGCCCTGCCGGCTGGACGGCCGTTCGGGCATGGCCGGCTGTCGCGTAGTTCTCGCCGGTGATCACCCGGTCGCCGGCCGCGAGGGCACCAGATTGCAGCGGTATAACCTGCAGCAGGCCGTCGCCCGATGTCCCAACCCGCACGGGGACCTTCACCACGGTAGTGCCGACAAGCTTCGAGATATACGTCTGGCCGTTGGTGCTAGCGAAGATGGCGGCTTCCGGTACCGCTAGCACGGCACCGTCGCTGCGTGCCGCAGTGATCACCAACGACAGGTCCTGGCCGACCAGGGACATGGGCAGCGGACGATCCGGCCTGATGCTCACGCGAACGTAGAGACCGCCGGAGACAGATGCCTTGCTGGCGGTGCCATGCGACACCGAAGTGATACGGCCTCCAATCCTGGCGCCCCCGCCAGGCTCTGTGATGGTGACCTTCATGCCGGGCCGGACGATGCTGGCGTCGCTCGGATTTATCTGACCAGAGATAGTGGGATTGCCGATCGCGAGCTTCAGCGCACTGGCGCTGACCGATTGACCGACAGCGGCGCTCAGGCTGACGATTCGGGCTGGCAGTCGAGGAACGAAGGTGTACTGACCGAGCGGGGCTACCGGGCCGCGGTCAGCCTTCGGGCCGGTAGTGACCTCCTGCGGCGTGTACCCGATTGCCTTGTAAAAGGCGGTGACCGCTGCGGACGTGCCGTGCCCGAAGAAACTGCTGGCGTCGGTGCCGATCGAGTAGCCGAGCGACTCCATGTCGTCCTGCAGTTGCAGGACATCGGGGCCGGTCTCGCCAGGCTCAAGGTTCCGGTAAGCAGGCACCGTGCCCTGCAGCACGAAGAACGGCTGTCCGGCTACCTCGAGCAGCACGCTGCCCTGACCGACAGAACTGCCGCTGTGACGGAAGATCCTGGTAACGATCGGTTGGACGTTCTGGTTGCTTGCCGCTGCGCCGCCGCCGGATCCGCCAATGGCCGACGGGCTGACCTCCTTCGGCGGCCGCACCACGGCCTGGCCAAGTACCGTCGTGCTCAGCACTGTCTTCTGCACTGGTTCGGTCAGTTCGGTCAGGGCTGGCGGCCTGGTCTGCGCTGCCAGCTCGGCCGGCGACTTGATGTGCGAAGTCAGCAGCAGTGCAACCGTCGCGACAACGACGACGAGTGCGAGAACCGCTACGAGGATGATCCGCCGCCGGCGCAGTCGGTCATAAGCAGGGGCCTCGTCCACCGCTGAGTCCACCACTGTCACCCCAACTGGCGATGCCCGCCATCGCGCTGTGCGCACGCCGATCCGGCTATTGCGCTAGCAAGCAGTTCGCTACGGGTGCTCTGTAGCCGCGGGAAAGTCGCGCGCAGCGACTCCCAGATCTACCAAGTCGCCTGGCCCCCGAGCCACGAATTGCCGACTATGCGCGCAACGTTACAACAAGCGCCTAAGTTCCGTGGACTCATTCACTACTGTCCATATTTGCCACGTCCGTCACGTGAGTAAGGGCCATCCGGTCCTTGGGCATGCACCTGGGAGACAATCTCGCCGGGGATGAGTGCCTTTTCGTCGAAATCCGCCAGTTAGCGGCGCGCCCGAGGGTCGGGGTTAGAGCGCAGCCTGGTCGACGTCGCCGAGCTTGAGGTCGGTGTGCTCCTGCGCCGTGATAGCAAGATCGGCCAGGCGACGGTACTCCTCAGCTAGGCGGCGATACTGCTCGCTGCCCGTCAGCTCGAGTTGAGCCTGCTTCCTGGTGGTGAGGTAGCGGAAACCCATGACC
This sequence comes from Streptosporangiaceae bacterium, assembly GCA_035570295.1. Classification (GTDB taxonomy): domain Bacteria; phylum Actinomycetota; class Actinomycetes; order Streptosporangiales; family Streptosporangiaceae; genus JAJYUU01. Next base: position 125 of record DATMMA010000343.1, on the reverse strand, counting down.
ACCCCGAGCGCGACTACGGCGGCAGCAGCGATCCAGACCGTGGCCTTACCGCTATCACTCGCGTTCCCGGTCAGCAGCGCGACCACCACCACGGCAGCCACGCAGATGATTGCCGTCTCTGTTGC
>DATMMA010000342.1:0-12040 GCA_035570295.1 Streptosporangiaceae bacterium | reverse complement strand
CCCGCAGTGGGACGATCTTCCTGTCCGGCGGCCGGATGGACATCTACATCTCCCGGAACCGAGGCCGTAGCTGGCAGATCAGCCGGAGCCTGAACTACGCAGCCGGGCTGGCCGGCGCTGGCTCCGGCCTGCTCGCCGCGGCCACCAGCAACACCACCGGGTACGCGACTCAATGGGGCGTCTACCGGCACCAGCTTTGGCTGACCGGCGACGGCGGCCGCCGCTGGAGGCCAATCACGATTCGGTGAGCCACGGCCGCGGGCTTTAATGGCGTTCCGGCAGCGGCCTAATTCCAGAGAGGCACCGCGGCAAGCCGATCGTGCGCGAAACAGGTGCCAGGCCGGGCGAACCCTGGCCTGGCACCCGACTGTGCGGAGCGCGGTTACCTGACGCCGGCCAGCACCCGCGCTGGATCGGTAGTGGGGACAGCCGGCTGCCGGTGCACTCGCAGCAGACTGGCCAGCCGCTCTGGCAGCCACCAGTTGGCCCGGCCGAACAAGGCGACCATCGCCGGAACCAGGAGGCACCGGATGATCACCGCGTCGACCAGGATGCCAGCGCCGAGGCCGGTCGCCAGGATCTTCAGGTCGGTCTGCGGACCGGTGGACATCGACAGGAAGCTGAGCATCAGGATTGCAGCGGCGCTGGTAACGAGCCGCCCGGTGCGACCGAGGCCGGTGGTCACCGCCTGCCTGGCATCGCCGGTCTCGTCGTAGGTCTCCCGGATGCGGGTGAGGATGAACACCTCGTAGTCCATCGACAGCCCGAACAGGAAGGCGAAGACCATCAGCGGCACCCACATCGTGATGGCGCCGGTCGCCGGGATTCCCCAGATGGCCGAGGAGCCGTGGCCGTCCTGCCACACCCACGTCAGTACGCCATAGGCGGCCGCGAGTGAGATCAGGTTGAACACCACCGCCTTGGCGGCCAGCAGCACCGAGCGGAACGCCCTGGTAAGCAGCAGGAACGTCGCGATCCCGATGAGCGCGAGCATGAGCGGGAAGTCGCCATACACCGCGTGGTCAAAGTCGATCAGCGACGGACCGGTCCCGCCGACCCCATGCACGCCCGGCCTCGTCAGCAGCGCGGACTCCAGCCGTGCCATCTCCGACTGGCCTGCGGGACCGTTGCTTTCAGCCGCCGGGAGAACCGTGACAATCGCGGTGCCGTCGTGCCGGTAGTCCGGCGTGGCGGGCGCCACGGCCGCATAGATTCCGGGCACGTGCCCTGCAGCCGCGGCGGCCCGGCCAGCGGCGTTAGCGGACGTCAGCACCTCTGCCGGGGTAAGTACCCCTGCCGGAACGCCGCCGTCGGTCAGCGTCACCAGCGCGCGGTGTGCCGGGCCGGAGGTCGCCTGCGCTGAACTGCCAGGCTCGCCAAGGTGCAAGGAGAGCGCGGGCACGGTCAGCGCGCCGAGGACTGCCAGGCCGCCGATCGCCGCCAGCCAGCGGTGCCGGTAGACGCCGCGTGCCCAGGCAGAGAACACCCGGCTGGCGGTCCGCTCGGTGCGCAGCCGCGGCCAGTCGAGCCGAGGGCCGACGGTAGCCAGGACGACCGGCAGCAGCGTGATCGCCACTGCGACCGAGACCAGCGGGACCAGCACGCCGCCGATGCCGACGCTGCGCAGCATCGGAACGGGCAGCACGATCATGGACAGCAGCCCGATTGCGACCGTCAGCCCGGAGAACACCACAGCCCGGCCAGCGTGGTCCATCGCCCGGAGTACGGCGGCCTGGTTGTCCAGGCCAGCGGCGCGCTCCTCACGCCACCGGCTCACCACTAGCAGGGAGTAGTCGATCGCGACGCCGAGGCCAATGAGAGCAATCAGGAATTCCACGATCTGGCTGACGCCAGTGATCTCAGTCAGCCCGCCGACGACCAGGAAGGTGGCCAGCACTGACACTCCGCCGATCACTAGCGGCAGCAGGGCGAGGAAGCTCGCGAACACGAACGCCAGGATGACCAGCGCACCCAGCGAGCCGATCATCGACTCGACCATCAAGCTCGTGCCCTTCGCCGCCGGAGCGCCGGCTTGCAGCAGTTGCTCACCGGTGACACCGACCTGCCATCCCGGCGGGGCGGCAGCAGCCAGGCTGTGCTGGATCACCGGGCCCAGGCTCGGGCCGCCGAAGCTGTTGTCCGCGGCCGTGTAGACGAGTGCGAAGGTGGACTGCCCGTTCCTGGTTATGAACTTCGGGTTGCGGGTCGTGGCGTAATCGGCAATCCGGATGCCCGGCACCGCCTTCTGCAGCGCACTGAACACTCGTCCGGTCTCGGCCGCGACCGCCGGGCTCGAGACCCGCTGCCCGGCCGGCAATGTGAGCACCGGCAGGTAAGGCGCCTGCGAGCCGCCGTTGCCGTACTCGCGGGCAATCTGGCTGTTAACTCGGAACGCCTGGCCGGGCATCGAGAAGTTGTTGGTCATCCGGTGCGTGGTTCCGCTGATCGTCAGCACGCCAGCCGCGACGACGGCCAGCCAGAAAAAGGTCACGAGCAGTTTGTGACGCAGTACGAAGCGGGTCAGGGCTTGCATGACGGGCCTCCGCGGTCCTGATAACCGGCGGTCGGTCCGCCGGGCACATTGCAAGCCTGCTGCGACGGCGGCCGCTGGTCGTCGGCCCGAGGCAGTCATCTACCTCTACACCCAGCGGAGCAGCCGGCCGCGGCGTACTCCCGGCGGAGTACGCGCCCGGACACCTCCGGTAGGACGACGTGAGGCCGCGACGCCCTTACTCTGATCACGTGAAAGGCCGTCTTGCGGAGATCTGGCGCATCTGGCGCGCATCGGCCGCGCGCGACGTCGTCAACGCGGTGCTGGTGACCGTGGTCCTGCTGGCCGCCTCGTACGCAGAGGCGCATCCAACCCAGCAGAGTGACCTGGCGGTGTTCCGCGGCCGGCCGCTCCCGCATACCCCGGATGCCGCATTGCTGCTGGTCGTGGCTGCCTGCCTAGTGCTGGCCGTGAAACGACGCTACCCGGTGACGGTGCTGCTGGTCTCGACCGCAGCTGTCGTGACTTATAGCGCCCTCGGTTTCGTCAATGGCGCAGTCCTGCTCGCCCCGCCTATAGCGCTGTTCACCGTCGCCCAGTCAGTCCCGCTGCGGCGGGCGCTCGCGCTGGCTGGCCTTACCCTGGTCGTCTTGATGACGGCTACGGCCGTCAACAGTCCGTTCGGCGCCACGGGCGGCGGTTTTTATCTCATTCCGGCGCCGACCGCAGCGGCGCTGTTCGGCGGCATCGCACTCAGCAACCGGCGCGCCTACGTCACCTCCATTCAGGCCAGAGCCGAGGAGGAGACCAGGCGGCGGATCGACGAGGAACGCCTGCGGATCGCGCGTGAGCTGCACGACATCGTCGCTCACACTATGGCCACTATTAACGTCCAGGCTGGCGTCGCTGCTCACGTCCTGGCGGACAACCCGGCCGCGGTCGGCCCGGCGCTTGAGGTCATCCGGCAGTCGAGCAAGGACGGGCTGCGCGAGCTGCGGGCAATCCTGAACGTGCTGCGGCAGGCTGACGAGGGCGACCCGACGCAGCCTGCGCCGGGCCTGTCCCAGCTGGAGGCGCTGATTACCGGGGCGTGCAACGCTGGCCTGCCGGTCGTACTCCGCCAGGACGGCACGCCCCGGCAGCTGCCCGCTGCTACGGATCTGGCCGCTTACCGGATCGTGCAGGAGTCGCTGACGAACGTGATCAAGCACGCAGGACCTGGAGCCACCGTCACCGTCAGGCTCAGCTACGGCGACGCCGCGGTGCGCATAGATGTCACTGACACGGGCGTCGGCCCCGGACCTGGCCTGCTCGCGGGCGGCGGCCAGGGGATCGTCGGGGGTCACGGGATCATCGGCATGCGGGAACGGGCAGCGGCGGTGGCAGGAACGCTCGTCACTGGCCGAGGCCCTGACGGCGGTTACCAGGTCATCGCGACGCTGCCATGCGACGCGTCGCCGGTACCGAACGCGGCTCAGCCTGACGACGCCGAACCTGCAGGCAGCGAGACGGCAGACACTAGGCCCGGAGACACTATGCCCGAAGACGCCGTGCCCAGCGATGCCGAGGCTGCCGGTGCCAGGCTTGGCGCTGGGCATGCCGTTCGCCAGGCGCCGCCGTCATGATCCGTGTACTGCTCGCAGACGATCAAGCACTCATCCGGGCAGGCTTCCGGGTGCTGCTGGAGAACGACGAAGGCCTGGCGGTCGTAGGCGAGGCGAACAACGGTGCAGAGGCCGTTGACCTGGCGCGTCAGCTCCGCGCCGATGTGGTGCTGATGGATATCAGGATGCCCGGCGTGGACGGCCTGGAGGCCACCAGGCGGATCGCGGCGGATGACAACCTGGCCGGGGTCAAGGTGATCATCCTGACCACGTTCGAGTCCGACGAGTACGTGTACCAGGCCATCCGGGCCGGGGCGAGCGGGTTCCTGGTCAAGGACGCCGAGCCGGCCGAGCTTCTCCAGGCAATACGGGTCGTCGCCGCTGGCGACGCGCTGCTGGCGCCCAGAGTGACCAGGCGCCTGATCACGGACCTGGCGAGCAGGCCGGAGCGCCCCCAACTCGACGGCCGTCAGCTGGGGGTCCTGACCGACCGCGAGCGGGAAGTGCTGAGCCTCGTCGCCACCGGGCTGTCCAACGACGAGATCGCCCGGCAGCTGTTCGTGAGCCCGCTGACGGCAAAGACTCACGTGAGCCGCATCCTGACCAAGCTCGACGCGCGAGACCGGGCACAGCTCGTGGTGCTGGCCTACGAAAGCGGTCTGGTGATGCCAGGGAATTCCGGCCAGGCCAGCTCCGGTTGACGTTCAGGTCTAGGCGGTGGCCGGCACGGTGATCAGCCCGGGAACCGGCTCACCGGTGCGAAGCGCTTCAGCGATGATCGCCAGCACCCGGCCCGGCTGAGTCCGCACCTGCCGTGGGGTGACATGAATGACGCGAATCCCCGCCGCGCGGAGCCTGCCATCGCGAGCCATCGTGGCCTCCCAGTCGTCCGGCGATAGGTGCCACTCACGTGAGTCGATCTCGACTACCAGCGCCCGGTCGGGCCACCACGCGTCCGGCTTGGCCAGCAGCGCGCCGCCAAGGACGAGCTCGGGGTTGAACAGTGGCTGCGGCAGGCCGGATTTCCTGATCAGGTCCCGGAAATCGGCTTCAGCTGGTGACCTGATCCCGTCGCCTACCTCGGTGAGGACGGACCTGAACAGTGCCGAGCCGCGGACGGGGCCTGCGGCCAGCTCGGCGGCGAGCTCGGCAACTGTGCACTGGCCGCGCTGGACCGCGCTGGCGACTACCGCGCGCACCTCGGGCCTTGTGGTTAAGCCGAGCACTGTGTCCGCGACGGCCCTGGCCGCAGCGACGTACCCGATCGCGAGGTCGCGAGTCTGCGCATCCGGCAACCGGCACGTTCGGTGAACGGCCACGAAGGCACTGCTGCGGCATTGCCGGCCGGTCGGCACCAGTACGTCAATCCGGCCTGTCTCGGGGGCACTGAGCCGGTACTGCCGTAACGCGGCGGGTCCGGTTATGACGCTGGCCCGCCCTGCATACAGCAGGGCCGCCGTCTGCAGTTGCTCGCTCGTCGGCTCCCCGGTAGACATCAGGTAGACGTGGGGCAGTAGCCGCTGCCAAGGCCCGCCGGGGCGGTAGCGATGCCGCAGCCCGGCGGCCGTCATGCCGATCGCTAAGGCCTGGGCGCTGGACACGACACCGCGTTGATAGGCGAGGAGCCAGTCGACATCACGATCATCGGGGATCACGCGGCTGATCGTGGCAGCCGATGCCGACAAAACGGCCTACTGGCAACGGTGCAAGATGCTGCCGCGCGGGCCCAACGGATCGGCTTGGCCTGGCCGCCGATGCCCCCGCGGCTATCCGGGCGACGCTAGCGCTTCATGAATGTGAGTTTTTTGTTGTTATGGCAACAGAAAACCCACTTTCACCGGCAGCGAACTCCATGCAAACAGCACAAAACGGCGGCCCGCTACGCCAAGTGGCGCGCCGGCATCGGGAGGTGCAGGCGAGGTGGCAGGGGGCGCAACCGCGCGTTCCCGGCAATATCTGGCATAGAACGCGAGCTGCCTGCAGGGTTACCATTACTACTCAGTAATGTGCCGTTCCGGAGGGGAGTGCCGAATGACTGTCGCCGAAGATCGGCTGGCCCGGATCGAGGCCGTTGATCTTGCCGGGCTCGGCCGCGCAGACATCGACGACGTGATCGAGTACGTGCACGTGCCGACCGCGCGCCTGCCGGAGTGGATGAGCCTCTACGACCGGTACCTCAGGCAGCGCTGGAACGTCAACGAGCTCAACTTCGCTACGGACAAAGTCGACTGGACGCAGCGAATGAATGATGATTCACGCAATTCGTTCCTTTCTATCGCGTCTGGCTTCCACCACGGCGAGCGGCAGGTCGCGGTGGAACTCGCTCCGCTCCTTTTCGGCGTCCCGGAGGATTACAAGATCTTCCTCACGAGCCACCTGGAGGACGAGGCCCGGCACACGGTGTTCTTCGACCGGTTCTACCGGGAGGTAGTCGGCCTCGAGGGCGACGGCATCATGGACATCCTGGACGCGTCCTGGCCCTACATCCAGGAAACCTTCGTCGGGCCGTTCGGCCTGCTCGCTTACCTGACCGACGACCTGCGCCGCGATCCGTACAACAAGCACCTGCAGATGAAGTACGCGGCCTGCTACGTGATCTGGATCGAGGGCGTGCTGGCGCTGTCCGTCATGAAGATCACGCTGAACTACGCGCGCGACTTCAAGGTGCTGCCGGGCTTCTATACCGGTTTCACCGCCACCTGCCGGGACGAGGCGCGCCACGTCCAGGGCGGCTTGCGGTTCGTGCGGGAGTTGCTGACCGAGGACCCGGCCTACGTGAAGGACCTGCTGGACACGCTGCGGACGCTGCTCACGATGAGCGCCGCCCGGTCCAGCTATATCTACTACGAGCCGCTGGGCTGGTCCGACGACCGGGTCACCGAGCTGTTCATGAACCAGCTGAACCGCAAGCTCGCGATGGTCGGCGTGACGCTGCCGCCGGATATGCAGGAGATGCTGTCGCAGACCAAGCCGACCCTGGCAGGAGGCTGACATGGCCCGCTTCATGACGTCGGGCTGGGCGGAGGAGATCCAGCGCGTCTTCAACGGCTGGCCGGACGCCGACCGGAAGGCCAGCAAGCTGCAGGACTTCTGGGACTGGATCGACATGATCAGCCCGTTCGTGACTGGCCGGCTCGCCCTGACCGTCCGTGACATGCCAGCGGGCGGGGAGGGTGACACCCTCGTGCTGGACTTCGAGGCTGGCAAGGTCACCACAGCATCCGTGCGGGAACGCGCCGAGGCGCAGGCCGATGCGGTCTTCCTGCTCGCGGGCAGCTACGCCGACTGGCAGGACATGCTGGCCGGATATGACGTCGGCAAGATGGTCATGTACCGCAGGCTGATGCTGGAGCAGGGCGACACGCTGATGTTCTTCACGGCCGCGTTCTTCTGGACAGAACTGCTTGCCGCCATCCAGTCGATCCCGGTGGAGGTCCTTGAGGCTGCCTGAGCGCCGAGTAGGCCGGATCAAACCCCTAGTCCGGGCGGCGGGCCAGGTCGCAGGCGAACGTCGTGTCCTGGCGGAACTGCCCCGCTGGCTCGGCCTCCAGCAGTGCCTGGCGCAGGCTGACGTCGAACGCCGCGGCGTCGGGGCCGAGCGCCTCGGGGGACAGGATCGACGTCGAGGCGACGAAGCCGGCGATCTCCGCGGCCGTCCACACCAGGCTGACTGCGAACTCCCGCCGGCCGGCGATCTCGAATCCGGCCGCGCGCAGGATATCGAGGTCGGGCCGGGCGGCCCTGTCCGCCTGGTAGCCGGCCGGCAGGCGCTGCTCCGCTCCCGGTCGCTGCAGCCAGCGCCGCATCTGCTCTTGCAATGCCTGCTGCCACGGCGCGTCGCCGTCATTCGGGGAGCCGGGCCACAGTAGTGCCAGGTGCGCGCCGGGCCGCAGCCAGTGCAGGACCTTGGCCGCGATCACGTCACGGGGGAGGCGGTGGAACGCGTTCCCGATGGTCACGAGGTCGAAGGAGTCCTCGGGGGCGGCCAGGTTCTCGGCTGCTTCAGTGCGGAATGCGAAGCGCGGCGGGTCCGCTAGCGCGGCGGCTTTGTGACGGACCAGGCTGATCATCTCTGGCTCCTGGTCGACCGCCCAGATCTCGGCGAACCAGCCGCGCAGCGCGAAGCAGGCATGCCCGGTGCCGCACGCCAGGTCCAGCAGGCGGCCAGTGCCGTCGGCGCCGGTCCGCCGGACGAGATCGTCGATCAGCGCGTCCGGGTACGGCGGTCGGTAGCGGTCGTAGTAGTCGGCTGTGCCGCGGTACAGGTCTGGCCGGAAGTCCAGTGTCATTCCGCCATTTTGACTGGTGGTCCGCCCTCCCGCGCCCGGCACGGCGCGCAATGTCCTTACCATGGAGCGGTGTCCCCCGATACTGCGGAAGTACCCGGCGAATTCCCGCCCGAACGGGTTGAGGCGGGCCCCGTCGTGGTGCGCAGGGTGCGGGCCGGCGACGCAGGTGCCATCGCCGCTGCCGTGGGCGCCAGCCTTGATCACCTGCAGCCCTGGATGCCGTGGGCGACGCCCGCCGCGGCGGAGCGCAGCAACCAGCTAGCCAGGGTGGCCGAAGCCGACCATCGGTGGGAATCAGGCCTCAGCTATACCTACTCAGTGCTCACCGCCGAGAACGGCACGCTGGTCGGGGAGGTTGCCCTGCACCGGCGGACCGGCGACAGCACCGTCGAGCTGGGTTACTGGATCGCAGCCGGCCAGGCGGGCCACGGCTACGGCACGTCCGCGAGCGCGGCCCTGACCTCGGTCGCGCTCAGCCTCGCCGGGGTGAACCGGGTAGAGATCCACTGTGACGCGGCCAACGTCGGGAGTGCCGCGGTGGCTCGCAGGCTCGGCTACCGGCTCGACCGGATCGAGGAACGGCACCCAGAGGCGCCCGGCGAGAGCGGGCGGCTGATGATCTGGGTTCTGGACCGGTCAGCCTAGGCGGCGGTGATCATCCCGTGCCATGCGAAGAATCGGGCGAGGTGACCCGCGGGACGGCAACATCTCTGCTGATCGGCTATTGCCGGGCCACTGGTCAGGAGCCAGCGGTCGTCGCGTGGCCGGCGGAGGGGGCAGGCGTCGTCAGTAGGGCGTGCCTGCTCGCGAGTGACCTGGCCGGGAGGCCATGAAACGATGACCGAGTTCTGGGACGCTGCCTATACGGCAGAGGCGCCGCCGCCGTGGGATATCGGCAGGCCGCAGCCTGCGTTCACCCGGCTGGCCGAGGCCGGCCTGCTAGTCGGCAAAGTGCTGGACGTCGGCTGCGGCACCGGTGAGCACGCGCTGCTGGCCGCAGCGCACGGCGCAGATGCCACTGGCATCGACGCGGCGCCTAACGCGATCGAGCGCGCACGTGCGAAGGCGGCCGAGCGGGGCCTGCAGGCCCGGTTCGAGGTGGCAGACGTCCTCAACCTGGCAGTGCCGGGCCCGGAGTTCGACACGATTATCGACAGCGGCGTCTTCCATATTTTCAGTGACGATGACCGGCCGCGTTATATCACCAGCCTGGCCGCAGCGCTGCGGCCGGGCGGCACCTGCTACCTGATGTGCTTCAGCGACCGCGAGCCTGGCGAGTTCGGCCCGCGCCGGGTCAGCCAGGACGAACTGCGCGCGGCTTTCAGCGACGGCTGGCGCATCGACTCCATCGTCGCGGACAGCTTCGATATCAACCCGATCGAGGGGAACACCCGCGCGGAGGCCTGGCTCGCAAGGATCCGCCGCTGAGCCGATCGGCCAGTTGGCCCGGTATTCGGCTAACGTCAGTACGTGTGCTTGTTGATTGCGATGTTCGGCATGGTGCCGGACGCGCCGCTGATAGTGGCGGCCAACAGGGACGAGCGGTTCGATCGCCCTGCTGTGCCGGTCACCGTGCTGCGCGAGCGGCAGCCGCGGATCCTTGGTGGCCGGGACGAGCTGGCAGGCGGGACCTGGCTGGCCGTCAACGAGCACGGCGTCGTGGCCGGGCTGACCAACCAGCCGTCCTTCAACGGGCGCGACCCGGCCAAGCGGTCGCGCGGCGAGCTGCCGCTGGCCTTTGCCAGCTGGACTAGCGCGGCAGAGGCGGTGGGTAAAGTGCCGGCCGCACTCGACCCGGCCAGCTATAACCCGTGCTGGATGCTGGTGGGCGACCGGGCGACGTTGTTCTTCATCGGGATCTCCGGCCTCGGAATGCTCGAGGTCGAGAAGCTAGACCCTGGCTTGCATATCTTGGAGAACTCGGCGTTGCGGCCACGATCGGTCAAGGCGGCGTTCGTCACGCAGCTGGTGACGAACGCGCTGCCAGTCCAGCAGGACGCCGGTGCCGCCGACGTCGTCGCCGCGCTTGAGACTGTCCTGCGCGATCACCGCCCGGCCATCACTGAGCCGCTGACCGACTCCGCTGGCCGCATCAGGCCACCTGAGCTGTCGGCCGCCTGCGTGCACGGCGAGGGCTACGGCACGAGATCGGCGATGACTATCAGCGTGCCGGCCTCCGGGCTGCCGTCGGTCCGGGTTGCCGAGGGCCGCCCCTGCGAGCATGACCTGCGGGACGTTACGAGCTTGTGGACTGAGCAGCCGTCAGCCCGGCTCGCGGGCTGACCGCGCGCGGACAGGCTGGGCTGGGCCAGGCGGCCCCGTTCCCGGCCTATCTGGAGCTGCCGGCACGGGGCGGGGAGCTGACGCTCCCCGCCCCGCCTGATGGCCCGACCCGTGGCCGGTTAAGGGTTGTAGGTGTAGCTGGCCGTAGTTTTACTCGGGCCAGAACCGGTGATGTCGCTCTCGACTGTCGTCACGGTCACCGGCACGGTCGTGCCCGCGGTTCCGGCCGGAGCCGTGACGGTGACTTCGCTCGTTGACCCGCAGTCGAGCAGGGCCACAGCATTGCTGAACGCCGCGGCAGGCGTGGCTCCGAAGAACACGCCGGTCGCGCAGCCCAGGTTGGCGCCGAATATGTTCACCGTGGTTCCGCCCGCTGCCGGACCCGAGATTGGGCTGATCCGGCGCACCACCGGCTTGCCGGGCGGGTACAGGATGAAGGCGGCATTGCCGTTGCCCGAGCAGCCGGTCACGCTGCACACCAGGACTTCGTACTCTGCCGGGTTCTGCTGCACGGTCCGCGTGCTGATCCTCTTGTTGCTGTTGATCGTGTAGCGGTACTGGGTGCCTAGCGAGAACGGCGAGAGCAGATCGGAGTATTCGATCGGTCCGACGGCTTGGTCGAAGCCGGCGCCCTTGATCGTGATCCGGGTGCCGCCGGTGTCCGGACCGCCCGGCAGATGGCCGGTAGTAGTGAGCACCGACCTCACGTCCGGCGTGCCGGCGAAGATCACCTCCCTCTTGGCCGACAAGCCGGCCATCGTGTACATCCGCACCGGCACTGTCTCCGAGTTGGTGGTCGGGTTTGCGCCCGGAGCTTCGACCTGGATCTTGGTCCCGGTCTCGTAGACCGTGGACAGGTCTTCCGACGACTGCAGCCGTGGGTTGCCGAAGTCGGTCGCCAGGAACCCGAGCCAGTCCAGGCCACGGCCCTTGATGGTGATCACCGTGCCGCCCAACTCGCTGGCCAGCGAGGACGGGTTGGCCGCCGATGTGGACACCGAGGTGATGACCGGGCTTGGCAGGTAGTCGAACTCGGTCGCACCTGGCGCCACCTCGCAGTGGCAGCGGCGCGGCGCGGCGATCACGGCCATCGGGGTAGGTGCCGGGAGCAGGCCCTCCAGCGGCTTGAGAATCTTGCCGGTCGTGCTTGTGCCGCGGGAGTTGCTGACCCGGACCTGCACCTGGCAGATGTCGGTCGTCGGAGTCTCGCCTTTGACGCTCGGAGCGCAGCCGACCTTTCTCGAGTACTTAGCCGGCGTGGCAATGATCTCGTAAGGGGTCACCACCGTGAACTTCGCCGCCGTCACGCCACCAAAGGTGACCTCCCGGGCGCCGGTAAAGCCAGCTCCGTAGATCCGGACCGGTGCCGGCTG
>DATMMA010000341.1:0-7636 GCA_035570295.1 Streptosporangiaceae bacterium | reverse complement strand
GCTCAAGGATGGTCACCGGATCTGGCGTTTCGTGATCAGCGGGATCAAGGGGGAGGCGCACCGGCGGGCAGATCGCGCGGGAGAGGCGGCCTGGCTGGCCGTGGTCCATTACATCCGGGGCACCACCCTGGTGGCGGCGATCCACGCACTGTTCATCGGGCTGGCGTTGTGGCTACTGGGCGTCCCGCTCCTGGCTCCGTTCATCGTGCTGATCTTCCTCGCGGCCTACGTGCCTCTCATTGGCATCCTGGTGGTCGGCGCCCTAGCCATCCTCGTCACGCTCGCGACCAAGGGCTGGGTGGCGGCCGTCATCCTGCTGGGCGTCTTCATCCTGGAGAACCAGATCGAGGACCACCTGCTGCAGCCGCTCGTCATCGGGCGGATCATCAGGCTGCATCCGCTGGCTATCATCCTGGTGCTCGCGGTCGGAGGGATCGTGGCCGGCATCCCGGGCGCCATCATCGCCGTTCCCGTCACTGCGGTCATTACCTATGCGTGGCCGGCCCTGCGGGACGAGTCGCCGGAGGGTTAGCCTTCCGCGGTACGGTCGGGCCCAGCCCTGAGTCCCCCCGAAGGACGGTCAGATGACGTGTGCCTGCTGCGAGCCCGGATCGGTCGAGGTGCTGATCCGGCGGCTCGATCCAGATCTGCCAATCCCGCACCGCGCTCACCCCGGCGATGCGGGGAGTGATCTGTACCTCACTGCGGACCTGGATCTGCAGCCGGGCGAGCGGGCGACAGTCGGCACCGGCGTGTGCATCGCACTGCCAGATGGGTACGCAGGGTTCGTGCATCCTCGCTCCGGACTGGCTGCGCGGTACGGGCTGACGATCGTCAATGCGCCGGGCACTGTCGACGCGGGGTACCGTGGCGAGATCAAGGTGATTCTGCTGAACACCGATGCCGAGCATTCGGTGCAGCTCCGGCGAGGTGACCGGATTGCCCAGCTTGTGATTCAAAGGGTAGAACGCCCGCTCTGGCGGGAGGTGACGACCCTGCCAGGATCGCAGCGCGGCGACGGCGGCCACGGCTCGACCGGGGGGCATGCGATGGGCGGCGATCCCCTAGGTAGTAACTAGCTCCCTGCCTGCCTGCGGGCTGGCAGGGAGATGCAGAGACAAGGAGTGTGTGCGGTGTTCCGACGGCGCCGCCGGGACGGCCAGCAAGATACCGACGTCGAGCCCGGCACTGGCGACTACCCGGCAGCTGATGATGAGCTGGCGGAGCAGGACAGCACTGGCGAAGAGTGGGCCGGGGACGCGTGGACTGAGGACGAATGGGTCGAGGAAGAAGGGCCTGGCGACCCGGCTGAGGAGGAGTTCGCCGAGGACCTAGGGGTTGAGGACGCCCCGCTGGAGGCGAGCGATACCGGCGACGACGGACCCGGCTCCGATACCGCTCGCGGGCGGCAGCGGGCCCGGCGGGCGGACCTGGGTGATCCAGAGACCTGGACCCGGCTGCGGGATTCCCAGATCGTCAGCCCGGCCATGACACGCTCGGCCGGTCCGTGGGACGGAGCCGGCGATATTCCCGAGAGCGAGCGCATCGACTTCGGAAGCCTGCTGGTCCCGGTCCGCGAGGGCTTCGACGTCCAGGTGTTCGTATCGGAGGAAGACGGTATCTCGATCGCCGTGGTCAACGGCGACAGCGGGCTGCAGCTCCAGCCGTTCGCTGCCCCGCGGAGCTCCGGCTTGTGGCATGAAGTCCTGCCGGAAATCAGCCAGGAGGTGGCCAAGGCCGGAGGCCAGAGCGCCGAGCGGGACGGCCCGTTCGGCCCCGAGTTGCTCGCCCGGGTGGTGCCGCAGGGTGCCGAGGGCCAGGACATCCCCCCGCAACTCCTCCGTTTCCTGGGCGCCGATGGCCCGCGATGGTTCCTGCGCGGCCTGATCAGCGGTCCCGCTGCGGGCGACGCCGAGCTCGCGCTGCCGTTCGAGGAGATATTCGCAGACGTCGTAGTCGTGCGCGGGGAACACGCTGAGCCGCCGCGCAAGCCGCTCGAGATCCGGCTTCCGGATGAGGCACGCCAGGTCCTTGAGGGGCAGCTCGCCGCTCAGGATCCGGACTCTTTCGATCCCTTCGAGCGGGGGCCGGAGATCACGGAGACGCGGTAGCGCGGCTTAGGCAGTGTCTCGTAGAGACACTGCCTATCGGCCGTTGGCCAGCAGCGCCGCAAGCTCGCGCTCGACGTTCTGGCTGGTGACGAACAGCAACTCGTCCCCGGCCTCCAGCGGATCGTCTGCGCTTGGCACGATCACCCGGCCATCCCTGAGGATGGCGACCAGCGCTGTATCGACCGGCCATTCGATGCTGCCGACTCGCTCGCCGGCCAGCGGGGCGCCCGTTGGCATGGTGATCTCAACGAGGCTAGCTTCGCTCTGCCGGAATGTCATGAGCCGGACCAGGTCACCGACGCTGACGGCCTCCTCGACCAGGGCAGAGATGAGGCGCGGAGTCGAAACGGCGACGTCGATGCCCCACGACTCGTTAAACAGCCACTCGTTGTTCGGGTGATTGATCCGTGCCACCACGCGTGGCACGCCGTACTCGGTCTTGGCGAGCAGGGACACCACCAGGTTCGCCTTGTCGTCGCCGGTGGCGGCGATGACGACGTTGCAGCGTTCCAGCGCCGCGTCATCGAGCGCGGTTATCTCGCAGGCGTCGGCCAGCAGCCATTCTGCTCGAGGCACGCTGTGGACCTTGATGGAACTCGGGTCCTTGTCAATGAGCAGGACTTCGTGCCCGTTCTCAAGGAGTTCTTTGGCGATGGAGCGGCCGACCGCTCCTGCGCCCGCGATCGCGACACGCATCAGTGACCTCCCCTTCCGGGCCCCGGCGCCGCGAATACCCTGGCGATCTCAGCGATGTTGTTCTCCGCTGCCACCACGTGCAGGACGTCGCCCTCCTGGACTACCAGGTTCGGCCCGGGCACCACGGCCTCGCCGAGCCGGGAAATGTAAGCGATCCGGGCATGCGCTGCCTGTTCCAGGTCGCAGACCTTCTCGCCGATCCAGTCGTCGGAGTAGGCAACCTCGGCCAGCACGACCGCGCCGGTCGGATCGCGCCACAGCGATTCGGCGCCTTCGGGGATCAGCCTGCGCAGCATCTGGTCGGCAGTCCAGGCCACGGTTGCCACGGTCGGGATTCCCAGCCGCTGGTAGACCGATGCCCTGCGCGGGTCGTAGATGCGCGCCACCACCCGGTGCACGCCGAACGACTCCCTGGCCACTCTGGCCGCGATGACATTGGAGTTGTCGCCGCTGCTCACCGCGGCGAACGCGTCGGCCCGCTCGATGCCCGCCTCGGTGAGCACGTCCCGGTCGAAGCCGACGCCGGTCACCTTGGTGCCCTTAAACCCGGACCGCAGCTTCCTGAAGGCCTCGGGATCCTGGTCGATGACCGCGACCGAATGACCGGAGTCCTCGAGCGCATGGGCAATGCTTGAGCCGACCCGCCCGCATCCCATGATCACGATATGCACGTGCATCCTTCCAGCCACAGCGGTCCAGTCACGGTATGCCTTCCAGCGCGATGCTGCCATCCCGCGGGCACGGGCCGCCAGCCTGTCCGGTACCCAGCTTGGAGCTAGCCCGCGCCGACAGGGCACGATGTAGCCCGTGACCACCGGGGCTGCGTCTGCGCCGCAAGCCGGAGACGTGCTGGAACTCACTGCTGGCGAGGTCGTCCACGGCGGCTGGTGCGTTTCCAGGCAGGATGATACGGGGCGGGTGATTTTCGTTCGCCATGCCCTGCCCGGTGAGCGCGTCCTCGCTACCGTGACACAGGCGACTGCCCAGTTCGCCAGGGCCGACGCGACTGAGATCCTGCGGGCGTCCGCCGACCGGGTCACGCCGCCTTGCCCGTACGCCCGGCCGGGCGGCTGCGGCGGCTGCGACTGGCAGCATGCCAGCTTGCCCGCCCAGCGTGCACTGAAAGCCGCGGTGATCCGCCAGCAACTCAGCCGCATCGGCGGAATCGACTTCGAGGTCGAGGTCCAGGCTCTTGACGGCGATGAGGGCGGCCTCGGGTGGCGGACGGTCGTGTCGTTCGCAGTCGACGCGGCCGGAATGGCTGGCCTGCGCAAGCACAGGTCGCACGAGGTCGTCGAGATCGAGCGCTGCCTTATCGCGCACGACCTGGTGACGGCCGCGGACGTTACCGGCACGCGCTGGCCGGGAGCTCAGTCAGTAGAGGTCAGCGTCGCGCCTGCTAACGGTGAGCGGGGCCTGCTGGTGACCGGCACGGCGGCTGGTGACGCGCTGCGGGAGAGCACGGCCGATTCGATCCAGCTGGTGCGCAAGTCCGGGGCCCGGACGCCGGTACGCGGCCGCGGCTACCTCACCCAGCGGGCAGCCGGGCGGGAGTGGCGGGTAAGCCTCGGCAGCTTCTGGCAAGTGCACCCTGGAGCCGCGGACGCGCTCGCGGCTGCGGTCCTGAGCGCGACAGACCCGCAGCCGGGCGACACGGCGCTGGACTTGTACTGCGGCGCCGGCTTGTTTGCCGGCATCCTGGCGGAGGCGGTCGGGCCCGACGGAGCCGTGAGAGCGATCGAGCAGGACCCGTCGTCCGTCCGGGACGCGCGGCATAACTTGCGTGCCTGGCCATGGGCTCGGGTGCGCCCAGGGGACGTGGCGGCGGTGCTGCGCAGGGAAGGCCTTGGCGGTGCATCCATCGCAGTGCTGGACCCGCCGAGGGCCGGCGCGTCCAGACCGGTCATCGACGCACTATGCGGTCGCGGCGGGAGCGGGGCGGCCGGTCCGGTGCTGCGCCGGATCGCCTACGTATCGTGCGATCCGGCGACCCTGGCTCGTGACCTGCGGCTACTCCTGGACGCCGGCTGGCAGCTCGCCGGGCTGCGAGGGTACGACGCGTTCCCGATGACCCATCACGTGGAGTGCGTGGCGACGCTGGTCCGTGACTAGCCCGCGCGAGCTCGGCGCCCGCACGGCACACGGGGCAACCACTATCGGTAGGAGGCGAGTATCGCCACCGAGGCACCTGAGCGCTGACTTATGACGAACCGGCAAGATGGGGCTCATGAAACTGCGAATCTTCACCGAACCGCAACAGGGCGCGAGCTACCAGACGCTGCTCCGAGTGGCCAAGGCAACCGAAGACCTCGGCTTCGACGCGTTCTTCAGGTCCGATCACTACCTGAAGATGGGCAACGTGAGCGGCCTTCCCGGCCCGACCGACGCCTGGATCACGCTGGCAGGGCTGGCGCTGCAGACATCGCGGATCAGGCTCGGCACTCTGATGACCCCGGCAACCTTCCGGTATCCCGGCCCGCTAGCCATCTCGGTGGCGCAGGTCGACCAGATGAGCGCGGGCCGGGTCGAGTTCGGCTTCGGCGCGGGCTGGTTTGACGCCGAGCACGCGGCCTACGCGATCCCGTTCCCGGACACGCGCGAGCTGTTCGACCGCTATGCCGAGCAACTGGCCGTCATCACCGGGCTGTGGGAGACGCCGGTGGGGGAGAAGTTCAACTACACCGGCACCTACTACACGGTGACCGACTCACCCGGGCTGCCGAAGCCAGCGCAGCAACCGCGCCCGCCGGTACTGATCGGCGGCACGGGGCCGAAGCGGACGCCGAGGCTAGCCGCACGGTACGCGGACGAGTACAACGTCCCGTTCAGCAGCATCGACGACACGGCCGCTGCGTTCCGCCGGGTGAAGGAGGCCTGCGCGGCGGCTGGCCGGGCGGAAGAATCCATGGTCTACTCTGCCGCCCAGGTGGTCTGCTGCGGCCGCACTCCCGATGAGCTGGCCAAGCGGGCTGCGGCGATCGGGCGCGAGGTAGACGAGCTGCGCGTGAACGGCCTCGCCGGCACACCAGCGGAGGTCGGCGGCCGGATCGCCGAGTTCGCCGGGATCGGCGCCACCACGATGTACCTGCAGGTGCTGGACCTGGACGATCTTGATCACCTGGAACTCCTGGCCGAACTGCTGCCGGCCGTCGGCTAGGCAGAGGATTTTCGGCGCAGCGGCCGGGTAAGCCCGGAGCTGACGCTGTCAAGGTGAGCCAGGCCGAGCAGTCTGCCCGGCCTGGCTCACTTCCGGAAGGAACTGCATGGCAGGTCTGCGCAGGGGTCGGTTGCGCTGGTGGCTGCTTGGTGGCCTCGTTGTCCTTGCCGTCGTCGTCGTCGGCGGGACCTGGCTGTACATCCACGTCATCGAGGGCCCGGCGCCCGCGCCCTTGGGCCTGAAGTCCGCCGGGAGTTCGAGTCCCGCCTCGGCCAGCGCTGCGGACTCAGTGGCCGGAAAGTGGCGGGTCGGCTCGGGATCCGTCGTCGGTTACCGGGTGAATGAGGTGCTCGCCGGCCAGAACAATGTCGCCGTCGGGCGGACCAGCGACGTCGCTGGCAGCCTCAGCATCAGCGGCAGCACCGTCAGGACTGCGTCGCTCAGCGTCCCGATGGACACCATCAAAAGCGACCAGAGCGGGCGGGATGCGCAGTTCAACGGGCGGATCATGGAAACCTCGACTTACCCCACGGGAACGCTCACGCTTACCACTCCGATTGCCCTGGGCGCGCTGCCTGCGGCCGGAGTGATCAGGACTTATCATGCTTCGGCCGGTCTCACCCTGCACGGACACACCCGGAAGGTCACCTTCGCGCTGGCGGCCGAACGGACCGCCGCCGGCATCGAGGTTTCGGGCTCGATCCCGATCGTGTTCGCCGACTGGGACATCGGCGATCCGAGCTTCGCCGGGTTCGTCACGACCCAGAATCACGGCCTGCTGGAGTTCCTGATCAAGTTCAGCCGGTCCTGAGCGGCACGCGCTCGCCGGCTCGGTCCGGTCGGTAGCTACCGGGACCGACCGGACAAGCCACCGGCATCACCGTCGCCTGGTGACCCCGGTTCGGCGGCGCCTGCTAGCCGAGTGAGCCGGATCGCGACGGCCACGATCGCCGCTAGCGGCAGGCTGACGCCGATCCGTTGCAGTGTGGCGGCCCAGCTGCCGTTCGGCTCGGCGTAAAGGGCCACCAGCAGGGCGGCGGCCGCCACTGCGACCAGCGGTACTGTCAGCCGGCTCCACTGCCGATCCCGCCTGAACCGCCGGGCAAGCAGCAGTGGCGCGGCGATCAGCAGCATGTACGCAGCAGCACTGATGACGTTGTGAGCCTGGTTGTGCCAGGACTCCGGCCCGGCCGTCAGCAGCACATGATCGCGGCGCAGCAGCCCGGCCGCAATCGTCAGCAGGCCTGCCAGCTGGATCAGCCACGGGCTCAGCCCGGCCCGGCGGCCGCCAAGCCCTGCCCGAAGTGCCGCGCCGAAGCCGATCGCGCATCCGCCCAGCAGGAGGAAGGCGCTGATCATGAGCCACGGATCGCGGGCATTGCCGGCCGCCAGACCGCTGATCTGGGGCGCGGAGAAGGGCAGGCCAGGCTGACGAAACGCAGCTACGACCCAGCCGAGCGTGAACGCGGCCGGGCCGATGACGCCGGCTAGAGCACCCGCCCGGATCCAGGCGCCTGTGGGGATCGTGGTTCCCATACGGATCCGGGTTCCCGTCCGGATCCAGGGTCCAGTGCGGATCCGGGGTCCCGCGCGGATCCAGCTTCCCGCGCGGATCTGGGCTCCCGTCCGGATCCAGGGTCCAGTGCGGATCCGGGTTCCCGCGCGGATCCAG
>DATMMA010000340.1:0-5562 GCA_035570295.1 Streptosporangiaceae bacterium | reverse complement strand
GGGGCCGGTGCCGGTCGACGAGACCACGCCGACCTGGTCCGGGCCGTGCTGGGCCACGATCGCCACCGGCGCCGGGGTGGACGGGCACGGCATCACCGGCAACGACCTGACCGGCCACCGGCTCGCCGAGCACCCCGACTTCGTGACCGTGGCCACCCGCGCGGGCGTACCCACCCTGCTGGCGGTCAGCGGCTGGCCGCCGCTGGCCCTGGCCGAGGACGGCGGCCCGCTGTTCGCCGAGGCGACCCGGCGCGAGTTCGTGGCCCCGAGAGAGGTGAGCCTGGAAGCGTGGGACGCGGCCGACGAGGCGGTGACGGCGCTGGCGGCGTCGATCCTGGCCAGGGAGGGGCCGCGGCTGTCGTTCGTGTACCTGGGCGCGGTGGACGTGGTGGGGCACGTGCTGGGTGCGGGTTCGGCCTACCGGGAGGCGGCGCGGGCCGCTGACGAGCGGGTGGGGCGGCTGCTCTTTGCGGTCCGGTCGCGCCCGTCCGTTGCGGACGAAGCGTGGACGACGGTGGTGGTCACCGACCACGGGCACCTGGACCAGGGCGGGCACGGCGGGCGGGAGCCCGAGGTGGCGACGGCCTGGGCCGCGGCGGCCGGACCGGGCATCCAGCCGGGTGACCAGGCGCTCATCACCAGCCAGGAGCAGGTCGCGCCGCTCGTCCTTGCTGCGCTCGGCGATATGAGCGGGAGCTAAGCACCGGCCATGTTAGGTCGATCGATGCCCGGCTGGAAAGGCTCACTGAAGCCTGGACTGCTATTCGCACGACACATGAGGTGGCCTTGTCAGCCAGTACGGCTTGCTGACGCCCGGTCGATGCCGATGAGCGGGCGTTGCGTGCCCGCATATTTATGCGCTGCCCTGTATATTGTTCAGAGCGGCGTAGCGATCAGGCCCCGCCGATCAGTGACCGCGCCTCGGCGGGGCCGACTACCGTATCGCAGCGTCTCGCTCAGAGCGGAGGGAGCGGCCACGGCCTGGGCTGGCACACGTCTCCCCGAGCTGTCACCGACACGAGCAAATGCCTGGCACGCGGATCGCGGCATTTTATTTTGGCCTAACGCCTCGCCGGTGCTTATCATCAAGGGGCTGAGGATCAGCTCATCAAGAGCTAAGGGTCAGCACCATGCAGGGGGGACGCTGCAATGGAAGCCTGTATTTCCTGCGACGGCATGATCGAGGCGGCGACACGACAATGCTCACGATGCGGACGGGTACAGCCCGAATCTAGCGCCGAGAAAAGCCGCGCTCCAAGCGGAGAGCCGGATGCCATCCAGCCGGAGGCCCGGACCTGGGCAGCTGATTCGCACCGGCTGCCGGCGCCGAGCGCAGCCGGGAAGGTAACGGAGGCGGCACCGCCCGACGTCATGGCGGAGGCGGCAGGCAAGCTCATTGGGCAGGCGGCGCCTGAGAAAGAGCGCCCTGGCGATGGCAGACGCTTGATCGAAATATTCCGTGAACGGCGTATCGATCTGAAGGATCGCCGCCTATCCTCATCCCTGAGACTGCTGATCTACGCAGCCTTCGCACAGACTGTGATCGTGGCACTGCTGCTGCTCAGCGGCCTGAAGGTGTCCCAGCCGTCGGTAAGTAGCGGTGTGCAAGACCAAGCCGGCGGCACCTTTCTCGTGCCCACAGCGGTGTTTATCGTCATGGCTGTCTCGGTCGCGGCTGGCTACTGCCTCGTGCTTGCCGGTGCATTTAGAGTGCGTGCGGCAGCAGGTCTGCCGATCATAACCGCAACGACCATCACCCTGGCGGTCGTCCCTATTTCCAAGCTACACGCCGGCACGGCCATTGAGCCGCATGAATGGCTGCGCTGGGCTCAGCTCGGTGTGCTGGCATTACTATGGGTTTGGGCGCTGCGGCGCCTCGCATCGGGGCAGTGGGTAGTCGGCGGAGAAGCCGAGCACCAGTCATCTGGCGAACGCAAGCATGGCGCGGTGCTGGCAGGCGTCCTGGCCGTGGTCGCGGCCTACTATGTGCTGGAATTCGTGGTCTGGGGATCGTATGCGCAGGCCAACCAGACGGCGCGCGGGACGGGATTCCTACTCGACGATCTGAGTTTCCAGGCGGTACTGCTGCCCGTATTCCTGACCTTGGTCGTCCTGCTGGGCAGCACAGACCTGCTGGGTTGGGGCGAACTCATCGTGGCGAGAGTCCCTGCCTGGACCGCGCATTCCCGCTCGTGGATTTTCCTGATCTTGACGCCGTTGACCGCCTGCCTCGTGATCGCCAACGCGCTGCGTGTCAATCCTGGCGAGACGCTGCCCGAAGTACTGGCCGGAGCCGCCCTGGCGGGAATTGTCGGGCTGCTCGTTCGCTGGGGAACGGGCTATACCGGCTGGTCTGACGACCTCCGCGGCAAGTTGGTCTTTGTCGGAGCCATCGTCGTCTTCATATACACGACTGTCTTTTCCAGCATTACCGAGGAGCTGGCTACGGCGGCAGGGTTGAGCTCGCTGGCCGACACTGAGCTCTACTGGCTGATCAGTACCCCGGTACTGCTCGTGCTCCTCACCGTCGGTCTGTTCCTGGTCGCACGCGGTCGCGTTGGCCAGCGCGAGACGGGGGCAACGGGGCTGTTCCTGGCCATGGTAGGCATGCTGATCCTCATCGCGGAACTGCCGGAGTTCGCGAGCCTGAGGTCAAGAACGCTTCCTGTGAGCACTCCGTGGCAGCACTTCTCGCTGCTGCGCGGCATCCAGCTTGCTGCCGGGATCGGCGCGCTCGCGTGGATCGGCTGGCTGCACGCGCATAAGCGATTGCGCAAGAATGCTGTCGGTCCGCTTCCCGGTATCTTTCTCCTGCTAGTCGGGCTGGAACTCGTCACCTTGATTATCGATCTGCTCAAGGGCATCGAGAACCTAGGCAACCACTCAGCGTTCGCGCTGGCCGGGCTGTTCCTGCTGATTGCCTTCTGGGGGCTTATCACGGCGGGTGACCAGCTCAATGCCAAGGAGGCAACTGCTCATTATCCTCAAGATGGCCGCGTCATGCTTTTTGTCGGCTACACCCTGATCGCTAACGCTACCCTCGTTTACCTCGGTACCCTGCGCGCGCCTGTCACGGGCACCGGCCCCCCGCCCTCCCTGACATCGGACTATGTCAGCCCGGCGGGACTGGGGATACTGGGGACGGCGCTGGTCGTCATGGCCTTCGTCATGCGCCCCCGGGAACCCCGGCGATCGCCGGCCCCGACGGTCCGGAACATCGTCCCGGTCACCATCCAGCGGGGCATTCTCGGAGCCGGGGCACTCCTTACCGCGGTGGCGCTCATTTTCGTAGCGGTCACCGCCGCGCCGCACCTGGCTAACGCCAGCGCACAACTAGTCGGCCAGCCTTATCACGCCGACCCGATCCCCGGGCCGGGGTGCGATAAAGCCGGAGCCGACTGGACAGTGCCACCCGGCGATCCCATCACTACGAACTGCCTGGGGACGACAGGCCTGCAGGTCGAGGACGCGCATCCCGGCGCAGGAGATGTGCAGCTCCTGCTTCCCAGCGGCCCATTCCCGCGAAATTATCGCGTCTCCGTGCAGGTTAATCTCAGCCATATGCCGGACGGCTGCGCTAGCATTTACACGCGCGCAAGCGCGGCCGGTCAATTTACAAGCTACATTTGTACAAATACCCTGAAGGGCGCGCAAGATTACGTCTGGGGCATACAAGAGATTGGCCCGAGGACGTTTAAGCAACTCGGCTCTGGCGTAGTTCGGAAGGCCAACTCGTATTTGCTGGAGGCCGCGACCGCTAACACAATACAGCAGATTACTGTCGATGGCTCCTCGGCAGCCTTCACCAGCGGAGCGTTCGCGTCTACTGAATTTGTGGCCCTGGGGATCAGCGATTCCGGCGGGCAGGGCGGATCGGTCATCTTCAGCAACTTCACGTTCACGCCGTTGCCTGCGCAGCCGGTCCTAAGCTCGGGTCCGGTTTTGACGCCACTTCCTCCGCTCACGCCGCCGAGCGCCGGATCTAGCCTGGCTCCCTCGGCGGCCAGTATCCAGGAACAAGTCAGCGCGTGGTTCCTCAACGGCGGGCAGGCTGAGCTCGACCTGCTGGCGGCGCGGACCCACGCTGTCGGGCTGGCGGCGACCACGACCTACGCCGCGTTGGGAACGGCATGCTCCGCGCTCGCAACGGCGGTGAGAACGGCGCAGGCCGATCCATCGATCCCTGTCCTCGCAGCAGAGGTTTGGCTGGCGAAGGCACTAAACGAGTTCGGCGATGCCGCGGCCATCTGTGAGACGGCCGCGGCATCGCACAGCCGCACGCTGATCAATGATGCGGCGACGCCAATGCGCGCGGCGACCGCAGATATCAAACAGGCCCTGAAGATAACCGCGAACGATTGAGACAAGCGCTTTAGGTCGTGCCGACAGCCACCACCGCGGTCTGCGCGATGGCGATCGTGTCCAGGCTGGGAGAGTGCCCGCCCAGGCCGTGTCTGCTCATGGCCTTTCCCCAGCCTGGTCATTCCCTGCTCCGGGACCCCGGTGGCAATCGTTACGAAAAATCTGGCTGGCGGAGAAGATAAGGCCTGTCGGCGGGCAGCGCGCGGCAGTAAGGTGCAGCCAGGACATCAATCTGGGGGGGTTGGGTCATGGTCGCAAGACTTGTCCTCGGCGTGGTTTTAACGGCAGCTGCCCTCACCGCGTGCGGCACGGGTCCGGGTGGCCAGCCGTCGCATCCGGCCACGACGCCCGGCAGCAGCCCGCCGGCCGGCACGGTGGCCGGGACTACCGCTGCGTGCGCCCAGCAGTACCACGCCTGGCAGAACGGCCCGGCTCACTTGACAATCGTCAAGTTCGAGGCGGCCCAGATAGTCCTGGACAAGGAGAGCTCGTCCGGTCAGGTGACCCTGATCGCCGCCGCGCTGAACATCCTCGGGCAGCGGGCCGCCGCCCTGGCCAGCTTCCCGGTGCCGTCCTGTGCCGATCCGCAAGGCTTCTTCGCCGCCCTGCTCAGCCAGATCGTCAATGTGACCGGCGAGGTCGGGCCGGACGCGACCCTGGCCGACCTCCAGCAGGCGATCAATCAGCTCAGCTCAGTGTTCTCACTGGAGAGCGACTTCACCGCCGAAGTCAAGCAGACCACTGGAAGCTAGTCTCTGGGCGCTGGGCACCGTAGTCGCAGCCGCCGTCACGGGCCAACGGACGAGCGACCCACCGACCGTATACTTATGCACCGGCGCTCTCGGGGCGACCGTCCGCATCTGCCGCGCTGCGCATGTGCGGCGCGGCAGGGCACAGGCGTTCTATGACCGCGGTGGCAGTTGCTGGAGCGCCCACGTGTTGCCGTCGGGGTCACTGAAGGTGACGAACGAGCCCCACGGCTGAACGTCGACCTCACTGGCCTGCACACCGTGTGCGAGCAGTTCCCGCCGCGCCGCCCCGACATCCGCCACGACGACTTGGACGCCTTTCTGGGAGCCCGGCGCCATCTCGGTTATGCCGGTTCCCATCACGATTGAGCACGCCGAACCGGGGGGCGTGAGCTGCACGAACCGTAGCGTGCCGGTTACCTGGTAGTCGTGGTCGGCGTGGAAGCCGACC
>DATMMA010000339.1:0-3021 GCA_035570295.1 Streptosporangiaceae bacterium | reverse complement strand
GACCACGTTGAACGAGAACAGCAACCTGTGCGGCACCTCGCCCTGCAACGTGGACGCGGCCGACGAGGCCGCACCGCACACCGTTGTCAGGTTCACGTTCAAGACGCCGAGCACCCCTGGCGCCTACCGCTGGCAGTGCTTTGTGCCGTGCGGCCTCGGCTACGTGGACGGCAACGGCGGCCCCATGGGCACGCCGGGTTACATGATGGGCCAGATGGAGGTGCAGGCCTGATGGCCGCGCAAGCTTCGGGCCTGCCAGCCTGGCAGGGCGACCGTCGTGACAAGCTGGTGCTGCCCATCGTGTGGGTGGTTCTCAGCATTATCGGGTGCCTGCTCGTCACCCTGGTGTGGGGTCCGCACATGCCGCCGGGCCGCGCCTCGAGCACGGCCGCGAGCCAGTCGACGGACATCACGGTCCTCGCCACGATAGCCACCCCGGTGATCATCGGCGTGCTGCTGTACTTCGGCTGGGCGCTCGCCTTCTGGCGGCAGAAGCCGGGAGACGAGACCGACGCAGCGCCGCTGCACGGCAACGTCAAGGTGCAGGCGACCTGGATCGTGGCCACCTCCGCGATCGTGCTCAGCCTCGCGGTCTACGGCACGATCGAGCTGATCGCCCCCGCGGGCGCCGGCGCCGGCCAGGGACCGCAGCCGATCTTCAAGAACGGCATTCCGCCGACGACGTCCGCCACCTCTTGGTCGCCTAACTCGAACAACGTCCTGCAGGTCCAGGTGATCGGCCAGCAGTGGGCGTGGACGTTCCGCTACCCGCAGTTCGGCGGCTTCGAGACGACGCAGCTCGCGCTGCCGCTCAACCAGCCGGTGCAGTTCAACGTCACCTCGCTCGACGTCATCCACTCGTTCTGGGCCTACACGCTCGGCGTGAAGGCCGACGCCAACCCGGGCGTGAACAACGTCGCGTACACGACGCCCACCACGCTTGGCCAGTTCCAGGTCCGCTGCGCCGAACTGTGCGGCATCTGGCACGGCGCGATGTTCGACACCGGCGAGGTGCTGACCGACTCGAGCTTCATGGCGTGGACGCAGACGGAGAGCGTGAAGCTCGCGAGCGTCACCAAGCTGCTGCCGCCGTACGCACTCACCTACGACCCGACCAACCTCAACCTTGGCAAGGTCAACGCGGCCCTTGGCCTCACCGGCGCGGGCGGCGGCTTCTACAACCCGGCGGACCCGGAACAGCCGTAGGAACAGGAGCGAGGAAACTCATATGGCTATCGAAACCCAGCCGGAAAGCGCGCACGCGCCCGGCGGCGGTGACCCGGGTGCCGTCCGCACGGAACGCGCCTGGTGGCTGCGCCCGAACATCCTTACCGCCCTCGCCTGCGCGGTCGGCGGCTACTACCTCGGTCACTGGCTCGGCAACTTCATCGGCAGCCAGTACCAGCAGATCAGCACGTCCGATGACAACGACATGGCGATCGTCATCGGCTACGCCTTCCTGATCCTCGGCTGGCTGATCGGCCTCGGAGTCTTCAACGACCTGATCCGTCAGATGCTCGGCAAGCCGATTACCGGCAACGAGCTGCAGGGCAACGGCGGCATCTCCAAGTACTTCAGGTTCACGCACGACCACAAGGTCGTGGGCCTGCAGTACCTGATCGGCATGCTGATCTACTTCTTCACCGGCGGCCTGCTGGCGATCGGGATCAGGACCGAGCTGCTGTCGCCGACCTACCACGTGATGTCGCCGACCATGTACCTGCAGGTGGTCGGCGAGCACGGCACCATGATGATGATGATGATGACTTCGGTCATCGTCGGCCCGTTCGGCAACTACCTGATACCGCTCATGATCGGCTCCAAGCGGGTCGCGTTCCCGCGCATCGAGGCGCTGAGCTTCTGGCTCACGCCCTGCGCCTACGTGATCCTGCTGTCGAGCTTCCTGGACGGCGGGTTCCCGACCGGCTGGACCGGCTACGCGCCGCTGTCCATCCAGGCCGGCGAGGGCATGGACGGGTACGCGTACGCGTTCGGCCTGATGGGCATCTCGATCACCCTGGCCGGCTTCAACATGATCGTCACGATCATCTGCTACCGCGCGCCTGGCATGCGCTGGTCCCGGCTGCCGATGTTCGTGTGGGCGATGCTCACCACGGGCTTCCTGTTCGTCCTGGCGGCTCCGGTGCTCGTCGGCGGCATGTACATGATCATCACCGACCGGACGGCGCAGACGGCGTTCTTCGTCAACCAGCTCGGCGGCTCGAGCTACCTGTACCAGGACTTGTTCTGGTTCTTCGGCCATCCCGAGGTCTACATCCTGGCCCTGCCAGGGTTCGGCATCGTCCAGGAGATCATCCCCGTCTTCACCAGGAAGCCGCTGTTCGGCTACAAGGTCGGCGCGGCGGGCATGTTCGGCGTCGCGATCCTGTCGTTCTTCGTCTGGCAGCATCACCTGTTCGACTCGGGCATGGACCCGGACATGCGGCCGCTGTTCATGCTGACGACGGAGCTGATCTCGATCCCGACCGGCTTCATCTTCCTGGTGGCGATGGGCACCTTCTGGAAGGCGAAGATTCGGCTGACGGTCCCGATGCTGTTCGCGATGGCGTTTTTCTTCAACTTCCTGTTCGGCGGCATCTCGGGCGTGTTCCTGAGTGACGTGCCCGCGGACACCACCGCGCACGGCAGCTTCTTCGTCATGGCGCACTTCCACTACACGATCATGGGCGGCCTGATCTTCGCGTTCTTCGGCGGCATCTACTACTGGCTGCCGAAGGTCATGGGCATCAGCCTGAACGAGCGGCTCGGCAAGATCCACTTCTGGACGATGTTCATCGCGTTCAACTCGACCTTCATGCCGTTGTTTGCGGCCGGCATGCTGGGTCAGCCGCGCCGGGTCTTCGAGTACGCGGCCAACCTGCAGACGCTGAACGACTGGGTGTCGATCTCCGCGTTCTGCCTGGGCGGCTCGCTGTGCATCTTCGTATTCAACTTCGTGATGTCCACGGTGATCTGGCGGAAGCGGGCACCGCAGAACCCGTGGAACGCCCGCGGCCTGGA
>DATMMA010000338.1:0-24686 GCA_035570295.1 Streptosporangiaceae bacterium | reverse complement strand
CCGCTGACGTCGACGACGCGCCGCCCGGCCAGGTAGCGCTTCAGCGTGCGCGTCGTTTCCTGCTCGATCTCGGCCCATGCCTCGTCAGATATCGGGGCTAGCTCGCGGTGCAGATTGTTCATCGTGATGTGTCTCCTCGGAGGCTGCCGATGTTCAGTGAGCCGTCGGTAGTGTTCTGTGAGCGGTGGGCGGTGTCTCGTGAGCTGTCCCCAGCGGTCCCGCCCGTACTGTCGCTCTCGTCGTCGGCGAGACCGTCCAGCATCGGCTGCGACGGCACGAAGAACAGCGAACCAGTCACCGCGGTGCTGAAGTCCAGGATCCGGTCGTAGTTACCGGGCGGGGCACCGATGAACATGTTCTCCAGCATCTGCTCCGTCGTCGCCGGCGAGCGAGCGTAACCGATGAAGTAGGTCCCGTACTCGCTGGTGCCGACGTGGCCGAACGGCATGTTGTCCCGGACGATGTCGACTTCCTCGCCGTCAACGACGATGGTGGTGAGCGCGTTGTGCGCGCTCGCCGGCTTAACCGAGTCGTCCAGTTCGACGTCCGAGAGCTTTGTCCGGCCGATGACCTTCTCCTGCTCCTCTACCGGCAAGGCGTTCCAGCGGCGCAGGTCGTGCACGTACTTCTGCACGATCACGTAACTGCCGCCAGCGTACGCGGGCTCCTCGTTGCCGATGATCGTGGCGCGCTCGGCGGCCGGCCCGGTCGGGTTCTCCGTGCCGTCGACGAATCCGAGCAGATCCCGCTCGTCGAAATAGCTGAAGCCGTGCACCTCGTCCACGACCTTCGCCACGCCGTCCAGCCGGTCAGTGATCAAGGTGGCGAGCTCGAAGCACAAGTCCGTCCGGGTCGCCCGGATGTGGAAGAGCAGGTCGCCGGGCGTGCTGACGGCGTGCCGGCTCCCGGCTCGCAGTTCACGGAACGGGTGCAGCCCGGCTGGCCGCGGCCGCCCGGTAAGCCGGTCCCAGGCCGCGGCCCCGATTCCGGTCACGCAGGTCAGGCGCCCGTTCAAGTCGCGAAAGCCGACGGCTTTGACCAGCCCGGCGACGTCCGCGCACAGTTGCCTGGCAGCGTCCTCGCTGTCGGCGTCCGGATAAATGACTGCGACCAGAAAGATCGCGGCCTTCGTCAGGGAGGCGACAACCGCCTGCGGCTCGACGGCCTCGGCCGCCTCGCCGGCCTCGATGGCCGCAACCGCCGCGAGCGCCTCGCCGGCCCCGATCACGCCCTCAGTGCTCACCCGGCTTATCTTTCCGTACGCGCACGGTTTGTTTCCGGGCGGCTGGCAGGAATTGTTAGGGCGAATGCCTGGTTGCTGCAGGCGGGTCCGGCGGGCACAGGTGACGGAGGCCGCGATGACGAGCACGACCCAGGCCAGCGGAGCGAGCCCGGTCGACTTCACGACGTTCGGCGATTACGGCGATTTCCGCCCGAAGAAGGCGGCACCGCCTGCGGGGACGAAGGCAGGCGAGTTCGTGCGCGGCGCCTACCCGTTCCGCGGCCGGATCACCGCCGACGGCTCCAGCGGCTATCCCGCAGAGCCTGGCCGTTATCACCTGTACATCAGCTGGGCCTGCCCGTGGGCACACCGCACCGCCATCGTCCGCGAACTCCTCGGCCTGACCGACGTCGTCTCGCTGTCCGCGGTGGACCCGGTGCGGGACGGGCGCGGCTGGGCCTTCCGCGAAGGCGATGGCTACGGCCTCGACCCGGTGAACGGGTTTGCACTGCTGAGAGAGGCGTACGAGGCAACCGAGCCGGGTTACGACGGCCACGTCTCGGTGCCGGTGCTGTGGGACAAGCAGACCCGCCGGATCGTCAGCAACAACTTCCCCGACATCACGATCGACCTGGACACCCAGTTCGCCGCGTGGGCGGACCCGGCCTATGACCTGTACCCGAAGGCGTTGCGGGCGCAGATCGACGAGATTAACGAGCTGGTCTACGCGACTGTCAACAACGGCGTATACCGCTCCGGCTTCGCCACCACCCAGGAGAGCTACCACGAGGCGGTGACGCGGCTGTTCCAGACGCTCGACCAGCTTGAGGAACGGCTCTGTCGGCAGCGCTACCTGCTCGGCGACCAGCTCACCGAGGCCGATGTGCGGCTATGGGTCACACTCGCCAGGTTCGATTCGGTGTACTACTCGCATTTCAAGTGCAACTTGCGCCGGATCAGCGACTACCCGAACCTGTGGGCGTACACCAGGGATCTGCACGCGCTCCCGGCTTTCGCCGGCACGCTCAGGATCGACCAGATCAAGCGGCACTACTACTCCACCCATCCGCAGCTCAACCCGACCCGGATCGTGCCGGACGGCCCGCTGCTCGACTGGAGCGCGCCAGCCGGCCGCGACCTCCCGGGCTGACGACACCTGCGGGTAGCGTGAGTTCATGAGCGAGTACGCGGACGCGGCCGGCCTGGTCGAGCGCTCGGCAGCGGCCCTGGTCGGCGCCATTCCCGACCAGCCAGGTGACGACGGCTTCTTCGGCCCGGCCAGCATCGCGTGGCGGATCAGCGGTGACCTGTCGGGGCTGGTGGCTGGCCTGCGAGCCCTCATGATCCAGGCCCTCCACCCGCTCGCCATGGCGGGCGTGGATCAGCACAGCGACTGGCGGGCTGACCCGGTTGGCAGGCTCGCTGCTACCTCGGCATATCTGGCAAATATTACGTTCGGGGAACGAGCCGTTGCCCAGCGTGCGGCAGCCAGAGTGCGGCGGATTCATGAGCGGGTCACCGGCGTTGACACCGAGACCGGCGAGCCTTACGCCGCGAGTGATCCGGCGCTCCTGCTCTGGGTGCACGCAGCGCTAGTGGATTCGAACATCGCCGCCCGCGAGAAGTTCGGAACCCCGTTGCCGCCCGGCGATGCCGACCGGTACATCGAGGAAATGGTTGTCGCCGCACAGCTTGTCGGCGTGCCAGTGGAGCTAGTGCCGGACAGTCAGGCAGCACTCAGCAAGTACCTGACCTCGGTGCAGCCACAACTGCTGTGCACGCCCGCGGCCAGGGAGTCGATGGCCTACCTGCTTGACCCGCCCGGCCTGGACCCCGAGGTGGCCGAGATCTGGCAGGACATCAGGGAGGCGACGCTGATCTCGCTCCCCGACTGGGCACGTGAGAAGTACGGCTATACCGTGCCGGAACTGACCGCGGCCCGCCGCGAGGAGATCAGGCAGGCCCTCGGCGTGCTGGACGCGGTATTCCTCGGCGAGCCAGGCGTACTGGAGGCCAGGCAGCGCATCACCCTGCGGATGCGCGCCGCAGCGCGAGTATGAAGAGCAGTTCTGGCGTGAAACGCTCGGGGCGTGCCCTGATTGCGCTGACTGCAGGCACGGCGGTCACCGCCGCCGGGGTGGCACTCGTGCGGCGCCGCGTGGGGCGGCTGCGTTTTGACCGCGGACTAGCGGCTGCTCAGCTTGCGGTGCGTGGCGGCCTGCGGTACGCCACCAGCGCGCCGCGGCTGTTCGTCGCGGCGGGGGAGAGCCGGGAGCGGCTGCGTAACGACCTTGCCATGCAGACTGCCGACGACGTGACCGCCACGCTCGGCACTATGAAGGGCGTCATGGTCAAGCTCGGCCAGATGGCCAGCTACGTGGACGACGGGCTGGCTCCCTCGGTCCGCCGGACGCTCAGCCGGCTCCAGGACAGCGTGCCGCCGATGAGCGCGGAGCTGGCGGCAGGCGTCATCGAAGAAGAGCTCGGGCAGCCGCCGGACCGCTTGTTCGATCGCTGGGACCCGGAGCCGATCGCTGCGGCGTCGATCGGCCAGGTGCATCGCGCGATCACCAGGGACGGGCGTGCCGTTGCGGTAAAGGTGCAGTATCCGCGCATCGCCGAGATGATGGCCGCCGACCTGGATAATGTCTCGCTGCTTCGCCGGATGCTCCGGGTCACGGCGCCCAGCCAGGATGTCGACGGCCTGATCGCCGAGCTGCGGGAGCGGGTGCTCGAGGAGCTCGACTACCACAAGGAAGCGGTCAACCAGCAGTTGCTGCACAGTTACTACTCCGGGCACCCGACGATCAGCGTGCCTGCCATCGTCGGCGAGCTGTCCGCCCGGCGGGTGGTCACCAGTGAGCTTGCCACTGGCGCGCGGTTCGCTGATGTGCTCAGCTGGCCACAGGAGGAACGCGATCTGGCCGGGGAGACTTTGTACCGGTTCGTCTTCCGCAGCCTGTACGAGGTGCACGCGTTCAACGGTGATCCGCACCCCGGTAACTACCTCTTTCACCGCGACGGCAAGGTTACGTTCCTGGACTTCGGCATGGTCAAGCACTTCACCGACGCCGACCTGATGCCGCTGATGCAGATGGCGCGCAACCTGTGCGTCGACGGCAGCCCGGCGGAGTTCCGTGGCAGCCTGGAAGAGGCTGGCTTCCTGGTGCCGGGAGCGCCGCTGAGCGATGACCAGATCGTTGATCATCTCGCGGTGTTCTACCAGCTGGTCCGCGAATCGAAGACATTGACCGTGACCGGCGATTACGCCTCCGCGGTCGTGCGCCGGTTCTTTGACGTGCGCAGCCCGGTGGCCCAGTACGCCCGGATACCGAGGTCCTACGTGGTGCTTCAGCGGATCAACCTGGGCCTGTTCGGGCTGCTCGGCGAGATGAAGGCGACAGCGAACTGGCGGGCGATCGCCGAGGAGATCTGGCCGTTCATGCAGGCGCCGCCGAGCACGCCGATGGGTGCCGCGGAACTGCCCTGGCTGGCCAGCCGCCCGGCGGTTGCAGACTCGCTAGCGTAAACGCCGCAGGGCGGAGGCTTTGGGAGGCCTCCGCCCTGCGACTGCTAACTACGAGTAATTACGAGCCGATCGTGTACTGGTAGGGGATGCCCAGCACGTCGGAGCCGGTTAGCCCGCCTTCCTGAATCTGATTGAAGGCGGCGAAGACGTCGACGTACAGGGTGCCGGACACCACCGTGCCCGCTGAGCCATCCTGCGACGGGGTGATCGTCAGGCCGATCGTTCGGCTCTGTCCCGGCTTAATAGCGAACGTCGGGTTGAAGTTCGGCAGGGTCGGTGGTGAGCTGAAGCGGACCTCGCCATACCAGAAGTCGCCCTGGCCGGGCAGTGCCCCCAAGTCGAACGTCTGGGTCATCGCGTTGAGTGTGAAGTTCGCCGTGCCAGTGGTGGTACCCGGGTTGACGAACCCGTTCGTGGCCGGCGGCGCCGGAGCCCCCGCCCACAGACCCGGCGACAGCGATCCAGTGCCCGCGGACACCGTCAGGGAGGGTGTTGTCGTGTTCGGGGTGCTGCCCGGCGTGTACGACGCCACGTCCGGATCCGCGCCATCAGCGAACTCGCCGAGGTCGAATGTCAGCGGAACGGTGGACGACGCTTGCGCGCCGAGTTCACTGGTCTCGGTGGGTACCAGCCATTCTGGCGCGGCTTTACCCGCTGGCAGTGGAACCTTCACTCGCCTGGTGCTCTGGCCCACCAGCCGGTATGTCGCCGCGGTGTTCAGCCGCGGGTCGAGGAAGAAGTCCTCCGTCGCACTGCCGTGGTTGGTAATCGTCACCGGCACGGTGACCGGACCCGACAGTGTCGTGCTCGCGCTGTCCGGCAGCGTCGAAGCCGACGCGCTCACCAGGGAGCTCAGCATGATCTGCCCGGTGTAGTGCTGGGAGGTTTCGTTTCCTGTGCTGGGCGTGGGCAGTGCGGGGTCGTTGAAGTCCACCACCAGCGTCCACGTGCCAGGTATGGCATTGGCGGCGTAGACATCCATGTGAAGGCCGGTCGAGAACCCGAACCCGCTGGACGTCAGGCTGGACAGCCGGTAGTTGGAGCCGAAGCCGGCGATCTCCCCGGCCGGGTCAACAAGGTAGGCGTTGATCTGCCGCTGCCCGTCATTGGTCAGGTTGACCGACGCGGACACGTTCGGCGAGCCGGCCGGGACGTTGAACTCGTAGTAGTTGATCTGGCCGTTACCCGG
Organism: Streptosporangiaceae bacterium; assembly: GCA_035570295.1. Lineage (GTDB taxonomy): Bacteria > Actinomycetota > Actinomycetes > Streptosporangiales > Streptosporangiaceae > JAJYUU01. The sequence continues at coordinate 18,746 of DATMMA010000338.1, read as the reverse complement.
CAGGTCGCCGCGCCCGTTGCCGCCGGTCAGCGTGCCGCTGAAATGACCGCCGGCGGCCAGGTTGACCATGCTGCGCAGGGTCACCGGGATGGAGCCGGAGTTCACCCGGACCGAGCCCGCGATGTCGCCAGCGCTGCCCGGCGTGTTCACGGTGAACGTAAAGGGGCTGCTAGCGCCAGGTGCGAGATGCAGGACCGACGGGCTGACGTGCCCGAAGGACACTAGCTTCTGCGTGTTCGCGGTGAAGTGGATCTTGCCCTGCGTGCCGTGTTCCTTGCCGCCCGTCATGTCGAAAATAACGGCGGTCCAACGGCCTGCCGCCGGGTGGAGCACGTCCGCCGGGGTGAAGTTGCTCGTGCCCTGCGGTTCGGACTGAATGGCGAGCTTGCCCTTGGGGTTGATCAGGTCGAACCGGACAGCCGCGTTGAAGTTCAGCGACGGTGCCGGGTAGGCGATCGACGCGTTCAGCCGATCCTGACCGGGTCGGACGGTGAAGTGGACCTCGCCGTAGTTGTTCACGAACCCGAACGCGTCCGTGAACTTCTTGCTGCGGGCATTGCTGAGAGTCACGGTCTTGTGCTGGACGTTCGTCGCGCTGCCGAGCGTCTGACCAGAGACGTGCACGGTCTGCGGGCTTGATCCGGTATTCGTCACCTGCACCGCGGCTACGACCGGAGTGCCGGGGCTGCCGAGTCCGTTGATCTGACCCTGCCGCGGAGTCGGGTTGGCCGGGCTCACCTTGGTGACAGTAGTCAGCAGGGTGCTTCCGGTGCCGTGCGTCAGGCCGACAGACTCGGCCATCTTGACCGCCTGATAGCCGTTCACCAGGCCGGCGCCCTGCTCGTAGGCCGGCGCGCCCAGGTTGGTTGCCGTGCTCATGATGATCTGCTTCACCAGGGCCGGCGACGGGGAGGCCCCGCTGTGAGTCTTCTTGTATGCCTGGTCGATCAGCGCCGCGATGCCAGCCGTCCATGGCGACGACTCGCTCGTACCGCCGAACAACTCGATGCCCTGTGCCTTGCCGCCAAAGCTCGCGCACTCGGGGTAGAACTTGAGGCTAGTCGAGCAGGAGGCGAAGCTCGAGTCGCCGGGGGCGGCCACGTCCACGGTGTTGCCGTACGCGTCGAATCCGCCAGAGCTGAACGGCGCGATGCTGTTGTTCAGCCATCCCTTGGCGAACATGTCGGCCTGGCCGTAGTTGCTCATCGCGTAGGACCGCAGATCGGTCGTCGCGGCTGCCGAGATCACGCTGGGGTCGGTCGCCGGGGAGCCGATCGTGCTTGTTGGTGCTGAGTCGCCCGAGGAGACCACGACCGAGATGCCGGCTGCGACCGCCGCGTCGTCGAACATCTTGATCGCGTCGGCGCTGGTGTCAGGGAACCCGTTCTCGCCGAAGGACTCGTTGATCACGTTCACCGGGTCGACGACGGTGGCGAAGTTGATGGCGTCCAGGAACGCGGATGTGGTGGTCGAGTTGTTGAGGCCGAATACCCGCAGTGCCTCGATATTCGCGCCCGGCGCGACGCCCTCGATCCGGATGTTGCACTTCTGGGTCAGCCCCTGGAGGCTGAAGTTCTGCACGTTGTAGACGTGCCGTCCCTGGCCTCCGATGGTGTTGGCGTCGCCGAACGCCTCGCCTCCGGCGCCGCTGCCCACGTGAGTTCCGTCGCCGGTGAAGTCGCGGTAGACGGTGATCGCAGACTTGCCGTCCTTGCGGATGAAGTTGACGTTGTTCCTGGCGATCCCGTCCGCGATATAGGCGACAGTCTCGCCGGCCCCGGTGATGCCGAGCGAGCGGGCGGTCTTGGCCTTCGGGTTGCTCGACGCGACGCCGGTGAGCGAGAGACCTTCGGGCTCAAGCTGAGCCTTCCCGTGCGGCAGGCAGGCTCCGGCGATTGGCTTGACGCGCTTTGGCTTCTTCGCCGATCCGGTCGAACCCGAGAGGTTACTGGCCGGGCCCTGGATCGTCGCATCGGGGATCACTTGCGCCACGCTGGGATTGGCCTTCAGCCGCGCTTCCTCGCCGGGCGAGACGGTGGCCGCGAAGGCGTTAACCAGCCGGTAGCTGATGACGTGGGCGGCATGTACCTGCTTCAGTTCGCTGAGCAACGGCTGCTGATTCGAGGAGATCGCAGCCGACCGTGCCGCCATCGCCGACCTAACCCGTGATGCGGCGGGCTGGACCTTCATCAAGACGATGACGTGCTGATCGACATGGGTCGACAACTGCGCTGCTTGTGCCGCCGTCAGCGGCTTCTGCTGGTCGGCCCGCTGCGATGCCGCAGGCGAAGCCAGGGCTGCGGCTCCCTGTGCTAGCACGAGCGCCCCTGCCGCTCCTGTGACGAGCACGATAGATCGTGTCGTGGATCGAGGGCGTATTGCTGGCCAATGCGTCAACCGCATGCCGAGCCTCCTCCGAGCAGGCGTCAACGCCTGCCGCTCAACGAAGTGGCCCCAAACCGGGACCGTAACAGATTGAATCAGGGACTTATTTGCTTGTGGATAACTATTTGATTACGGCAGCATTTGATCCGCCCTAACAGAGCGGTATCCAGCGCGCGGCCCCGTGCTCTTACCTGCTGCAACGCCGGCACCGGCACCGGTGTCAGGTCAACGGGAGGGGCAGCATGGTGAATCTCAAGGCTTCTGTGCGGGTGCGGCTAGCTGCGGCCGCCGCGGTGGCGTGCCTGGCCGCAGGCGTGCCCGCGGTCGCGCTCGCATCGTCGTCCGTACCAGCGACGCCGCGATGCAACGCGTCCAACACCTACGTGTGGTTCGGGCTGAGCCCGAACGGTGCGGCAGGCTCGATCTATTACCCGGTCGAGTTCACGAATGTCAGCAGCAACGCGTGCACGCTGACCGGCTATCCGGGCGTGTCGGCGATCAGCAAATCCGCCCACCAGATCGGGCTGGCGGCGACTCGCGCGAACTCTGTCACTGTGCACACGGTGACCGTCAAGCCAGACCAGACCGTGCACGCTATGCTTGGCATCGTCGAGCCCGGCCTCATCACGGCCTGTCACAACGCCGCTGCCGACGGCCTCAAGGTGTACCCGCCGAACGAGAAGTCCAGGAAGCTGGTACTCAACTTCACGTTCACGGCGTGCAAGAACAAGCCATTCCTGCGGGTTTACCCGGTGACGCCGGGGATCGGCGTGCCGTAGCGCCGTCGTGATCAGATTGCCGCCGAAACAACGGACTCGAGGGCTGGAAACCGGAGATTCTGTATGCCACGGTCTGTTCATCATGACTGGGGCACCCGAACAAGCGCTCGCGGTTGCATTCGCGATCATCGGCGCGCTCAGCTATGCCCTGGCATCGGTCCACCAGCAGCAGAGCGCGTCGCAGCTGCAGTCGTCAGTGTCGTTCGATCCCGTTGTGCTGCTCCGGCTGGTGCGGTCCCGCCGGTGGCTCCTCAGCATGATCGCGGTGATCTGTGGCTACGGACTGCAGGCTGCCGCCCTGGACCTCGGCCGCCTGGTCATCGTGGAACCGGTCTTCCCAGTCGCTTTGCTATTCGCGCTGTTGCTCGCGGCCAGGGCTGAGGGACGCCGGCTCCGGCACGCGGAGTGGACTGCCACCCTGGCGGCCATTGCCGGGCTCGGCGTGTTCCTGGTGGCGGCACAGCCGTCCGGTGGCCAGCGCACCGCGAGCGCCGGACCGCTCGGGCTCACCGCAGCGGGCGCGGTCGTCGTCGCAGTGCTGTGCTGCCTGATCGCTGTCAAAGTCAGCGCCCCGCGCCGTGCGCTGGTGCTCAGCGTCGGCGGTGGCGTGGGGGCCGGCGTGACGGACGCACTGACCAAGACTGTTGCCGCCCTCGCCGGCACGCACCGGTTCGGGATCTTCGGCGACGTGCGGCTCTACTTGCTGGCGGTTGTCGGCCTGCTAGCGTTTACAATGCAGCAGAACGCATTCCGGGCGGCAGGCCTGCCTGCATCACTGCCTGCGTTCGCGGTCCTGGAGCCGGTTGTCGGCTCGATACTCGGGCTCGCCATTTACGAGGAGCGCGTGGGCAGCGGCGGCATCCGGATCGCCGTCGAGGCACTGGCTGTGCTCGCGGCCATCTGGGGCATCGCCAGACTCGCAAACCTGGTTATCGCCGAGCTGGCGCGGCTCGCCGCGGCTGCCTCGCCGCCCGCCGATCCCGCAGCGTAACTAGCTGGCTACATCACGCCGCAACTGCGCGTTCCCCGCCGGTCCCGCCGCGTAGCTAGGTGGCTACATCACTCCGCAGCTGCGCGTTCCCCCTCAGAAAGAGAGGCTTCTGGGCATGCCCTGGTACGTGCTCACAGGTACACCTGGCTCGGGAAAGACCGCGATCCTGCGCCAGCTCGAGCAGGACGGCTTCATGGTGATCGAGGAAGCCGCAACGGACGTCATCGCGCTTGCCCATGCCCTGGGACAGACTGAGCCGTGGGCGAGCCCGGGGTTCGCTGACCGGATCGTGGCGCTGCAACTGCGCCGCGAGCAGCGAGCGGCCGCGGCCCACGGCCTGGTGACGGTGTTCTTTGACCGCTCGCCTGTCTGCACGCTCGCGTTGTGCCGCTTCCTTGGCCAGCCGGTGTCGCCGATGCTGGCTGCCGAGGTACAGCGTGCCGTCACTGGGCGGCGATATGGCGAAGCGGTGTTCCTCGTCCGGGGCCAGGGCTTCGTCACGCCGACGGCCGCCCGGCGGATCAGCCCGGCGGACGCCGCGGCCTTCGAGAAAGTGCACGAAGAGACCTACCGTGAACTGGGTTTCCGGCTGATCGAGGTGGCCCCTGGCCCGCTTGCTGACCGGGTCGGCGTGGTCAAGCGCGAGATCGCGTGGCTGGGCTGGTCCGCATCGATGTGATAAGCCGGGTGGTGACAATCAGAGCTAGTCGAGGCGAACAGGAGCGGCATCGTGGCCGGACCAGTGGCAACTGGCGCGCAGGAGTTCGAGACCAAGGTGGCGTCGTTCGTCCGGGAAAACCGGCTGTACGGAGCGGCAGCGGGCGTCGTCCATGGCGGTGAGCTGGTCTGGTCAGGCGGCGCCGGGTTCGCCGATGCCGCCGACGGCCGTGCCGCTGGTCCTGACGTGCTCTACCGGATCGCGTCCATTACCAAGACCTTCACCGGAACGGCGGTTATGCAACTGCGCGATGCCGGCCTGCTCGACCTTGATGACCCGGTGGTGAAGTGGATACCTGAACTGTCGGACAGCGCAAGCCCGGCAGCAATCGGCGCGGTCACGATCCGGCGCCTCCTGTCGCACGAGTCCGGCCTTGTCAGCGAGCCGCCGGGGACGGACTTCCTGGCTGCGGAGCCACGCTATGAGGGGCTTGCGTCGCGCAACCTGGAGCGAGTGGCCGAGATCTTTGCCGCCGTGCCGCCGAATACCCAGACCAAGTACTGCAATCTTGGCTACCAGCTGCTGGGCGAGGTCGTGCAGCGGGCGAGCGGAATCAGCTACCCGCAGTACGTCGCTGACCGCATCCTGACGCCGCTGTCGATGTCGTCAACCGGATTCGAGCCGATGGCCCATGAACTGGCCGCGCGTCGCGCGACCGGCTACGCCGCGCGAGCGTTCTCTGACGAGCTGTCGGTCGCTCCGGCGATGCCGCCGATCTGGGCGGAGGGCGGGCTCTGGTCGACGGTCGAAGACCTCGGCAGGTGGCTGTCCTTCCAGCTCGCCGCGCACCCAGATGCGGCCGATGACACGAGCGAGGCCGGCGCGGGCGCGGACGTGCTGGCCAGCGCGACGCGCCGGGAGATGCACAAGCCGAGATACCTCAGCGACGAGGAATGGTCGGAGGCCTTCGGGATTACCTGGTACTCGGTCCGCAAAGACGGCGTGACCTGGGTTCAGCACTCCGGCGGGCTGCCAGGCTTCACCTCGAACGCTTGCTTCGACCGGACCAGCCGGGTCGGTGCGATCGTACTGCTGAACGGGGAGGCCGACGCATCGGCGCTCGCCATGAGCCTGGCCGCGGCTGGCCGCGCGCTGGCGCAGGCTGCCGCTCTGGAGCTGCGCCTCCCGGCCGAGATGCCGGCAGACATGGCCGCGCTGCTCGGTTACTACGCGCCGCCCGACATGAGCTTCCTGGTCAAGGTCGAATGGCGGGACGGCAAGGTAACCCTGATTGGCGTGTCGGAGCCGGACATGAAGATCCCGCTCGACCGGGCGGCCGAGGCGGGAACGTTCGTCGCCGCCCCTGGCTACCGGCAGTCGGGTGAGCCGGTCACGTTCGGGCGGCGGGCGGACGGCACGGTGGATTCGCTGGACTTTGGCGGCGGGTCGCTGGTGCGGCTCGATCCGGTCGGATGACGTCGATCAGATAACACCGGTCAGACGAAGGCGCCGATGCCGGTGATCGCGCGCCCGACGATGAGCGTGTTGATTTCCCGGGTGCCCTCGTAGGAGTAGATGGCCTCGGCGTCGGCCACGAACCTGCCGACCTGGTTGTCCAGCAGGATGCCGTTGCCGCCGAGCAATTCGCGGGCCCAGCCGACGGTCTCGCGCATCCGGACCGTGCAGAACGCCTTGGCCAGTGCCGAGTGGTGGTCTTTGGCCTCGCCCTGCTGCTGCAGCTGGGACAGCCGCATGCACAGGCAGGCCGACGCTGTCACGTTCGACAGCATCCGGACGAGGAGGTCCTGCACTAGCTGGAAGCCGGCGATTGGCCGCCCGAACTGCTGCCGGTCTTTCGCGTAGGCGAGCGCGTGCTCGTAGGCGCCGCGCGCGCAACCGGTCGCCATCCAAGCCACTCCCGCCCTGGTCTGCCGGAGTACCTGCGCGGTGTCCCTGAAGGAGCTGGCCAGCTGCAGCCGGTTGCGCTCTGGCACGCGGACGTTGTCCAGGGTGATCTCGGCGTTTTGCACGACGCGGAGAGCGATCTTGTGCCGCATCTTGACCGGGCTGAAACCGTCCGCGGGCGTCTCGACGACGAAGCCCTTGACCTGGTTATCGGCGACGTCGCGGGCCCACACGACGACATAGTCCGCGAAGGTGGCGTTGCCAATCCATTTCTTCTGCCCGTTCAGTACCCAGACGTCGCCGTCGCGCTGCGCAGTGGTCGTCAGGCCGCCGGCCACCCCCGAGCCGACGTCGGGCTCGGTCAGCGCGAACGCGCCGATCTTCTCCATCCGGGCCATGGCCGGCAGCCAGCGCTGCTTCTGCTCCTGCGAGCCGCACAGGTAAACGGACCCCATCGCCAGCCCGCCGTGCACGCCCATGAAGGTGGCGATCGACGGATCGACCCTCGCCAGTTCGAGCGCGATCATCCCGTCGAGCAACCTGCTGCCGCCCGGACAGCCGTAACCATCGCACGCCAGGCCGGCGATTCCGAGGTCGGCCAGTCCTGGCACGAGCTCGTGCGGGAATTCTTCTCGCGTCCAGTAGTGATTGATAACCGGAGCGACCGACTTCTCCATGAACTCGCGGACGGCCAGCAACTGCTCGCGTCCGGCCGCGTCGAGCAACTGCTCGAGCGAGTAGAAATCCGCGTCGATGAGCGCATCCATCGCAGGTCTCTCCTTTACCTTCCCGGCTTTACTTTTCCGGCCGTACCGGGGCGGCCAGGAACTCACTGACCACCGGCGCGAGCTGCGAAGCCTCGGTGACGAGGCCCAGATGCCCGCCGTGGAACACGTGCAATTGCGCGTCGGGTATCAGCTTGCGCATCAGCCGGGCGTTGGCCAGCGGGATGATCGGATCGTCGTCGCCCGACAGGACTAGCGTCGGCTGCCGGAGCAATGGCAGGAACGGCACGCTGGTCCAGCCGAGGCCAGCGCCCAGCTGATAGAGGTAGCCGCGCGCCGAGCCGACCCGGTTGTGCGCGTTCATCGCCGCGGTCACCAGGGCCGGATCGGTCCGGGCGCTCCCGCCGTACAACTCGCCGGCAACGCTGGCCAGGTAGCCCCGGTCGGTATACCGCCGCGGCGTCGCCATCCGGGCGAGCACGGACGGTGCCGCAGGGACCATGATCATGCCGGTTGCAGTGCTGACCAGCACGAGCTTGCGGCAGTGCGAGCGCTGGAACGCGGCGAAATGCTGGGCGACCGCGCCACCCCACGAGATGCCGAGCACGTCCGCGCTGTCATGCCCGAGCTCGGCTAGCAGCTGGCTGATGAGCCTGCACAAGCCCGTGAACCGGTATGGCGTAGCCGGAAGTGGCGACCCGCCGACTCCGGGCACGTCGAAACGGATGACTTCGAGCGCCGGGTCCAGCGCGTCGACGAACGGCTGCAGGAGATCCAGGCTGGCGCCGATGCCGTTGATGAGCAGCAGCGGAGTTGCCGAGGCGGGCTTGCTTCGCCAGCGCCGGCGGCCGGGCCGCACCGCGATGCGCACCAGCTGGCCGCCGATCGCGACCGTCCTGATGCCGCTGGTCGCGGTCGCCGTAGCGCTATCTGTCATGGACATAGGTTCCCGGTGCCGGACAGAGCGCCCCGAATTCCTTGCTGCCGGCCTTCAGCTTGCTCCGCTTCGTCCCGCCGCTGCGCTCGGCAAGCCATGCTGAGTAGTGCGGCCACCAGCTGCCGTTCATGGTGGTGGCACCGGCCAGCCACTGCCCCGGATCGGGCGGATTCTCGGCTGCGAGCTGGAACGTTGCCTTGGGATTATCCGGCGGGTTGACCATCGAGGCGATGTGGCCGCTGGTCGAGAGCGCGAACGTTACCTCGCCGCCGAGCAGCTGAGTGGTGCGATAGCACGATTGCCACGGGCACAGATGGTCAGCGATGCCCGCCACCACGTACGCGTCGCTATCTACCTTGGACAAGTCGACCGGCGAGCCGAGCATGACGGCCGCGTCCGGCTTCACCAGCGCGTTGTCCAGTGCGAGCCGGATGAAGTCACGGTGCAGGGCCGCAGGCAGCCTGGTGGTATCCGCGTTCCAGTACAGGATGTCGAACGCCGGCGGCGGGCGGCCCTGCAGGTAGTTATTGACCCAGTAGTTCCAGATCAGGTCGTCGGGCCTGAGCCAGGCGAACACCTCAGCCAGCGTCCGGCCGTCCAGGTAGCCGCGGGCACGGGACGCCGCCATCGCGGCTGTCGCGGTGGCTTCGTCGATCATCGCGCCCGCGGTGCCCGCCCGGGTCTGGTCCAGGACCGTGACGCCGAGGCACAGGCTGGCCACGGTATCGAGCTGGCCGACCGCGCTGAGGTGCGCGGCGACCATCGAGGACACGATGCCGCCGGAGCACAGCGCGCAGATGCTGGCCTTGGCTGCCTTGGTGATGGCCCGGATCACGTCGAGCGCATCGGCCACCGCCGCGCCGTAGCTGTCGAGGTTCCAGTCTTTGTGCCGGTAATCGGGATTGCGCCAGCTGATCGCGAAAACCTGGTGGCCCTGGCCGACCAGGTACTCAGACATGCTCCGGCCGGGCGCGAGGTCGGTGATGTAGTACTTGTTGATCATCGGCGGCACGATCAACAGCGGGAACTTCCCGACCCGCTCGGTCACCGGCGTGTACTGGATCAGCTCGAACATCTCGGTCCGGTAGACGACCGCGCCTGGCGTCACCGCCAGGTCCTTACCGACCTCGAATGCCCCCGGTTCCACCATGGCGGGAACGCGCGGTGCCGTGGCTAGATCGCGCATGAGCGCGCGCATTCCGCGAACTGCCGACAGCCCGCCAGTATCCACCAGCGCCTTGAGGCCCGCCGGGTTGAGCAGCGGGTTGTTGCTCGGCGAGGCGGCGGCGATCACGTTCGCCAGGACGAACCGCAGCCGCTCGCCGTCCCGCCAGTCCAGGTCTGCCGTAGCCAGCATGAGCTCGGCCGCCTGGGCGGTCGTGAGATACGCCTGCATGGCTCGCTTGAGCAACGGGTTATGTGTCCAGGCTGGATCGGCGAACCGGCGGTCCTTGCGTTGCGGCGCGACCTGAGAGCGACCGGTCGCGATCCGGCCGAGCTCGGTCCCGAGTAGGGCCGCCTGGCCCGCAACCGACTGCGGGTTCCTGGCCAGGCTCGCAGCCAGCCGCAACGTCGCACCGTCCGGCCGGAACCTGCGCAGCACTCCCAGCGCACCGTCCGCAAGCAGCAGATCGAGCGCGCCCGCGAGGTCGCCGGCTGCCTCCGGGAGCGCCGACGCGGTCGCCCGCACATTCTCACTCTTCGGATTCTCGGGACTCATTGCTCGTCCTCCGGCGGTTTGACCTCCCGGCGCAGGATCTTGCCAGTCGGCCCCTTCGGCAGGCTGTCGACGAGCCAGACGCGCCGCGGATACTTGTAGGCGGCCACCCGTTCCTTGACGAACTGCTGCAGTTCGGCCGGGGATGCGTCGGCGCCCGGTTTCAGCGCGACTGCCGCGCCGACTTCCTCGCCGAGTTCCGGGTGCGCCATCCCGATCACGGCCACCTCTGCCACGGCCGGATGCTCGTGCAGCGCCTCCTCGACCTCTCTCGGGTACACGTTGTAGCCGCCGCGAATGATCATCTCCTTCTTGCGGTCAACAATGAAGAAATACCCATCCTCGTCGACACGGGCGAGGTCGCCGGTGCGGAACCAGCCATCCGGGATAGCTTCGGCGGTCGCCTCCGGCTTACCCCAGTAGCCCGTCATGAGGTTGTGGCCGCGGATGACGATCTCGCCTACCTCGCCGTGGCGAACCGGATCGCCGGTGTTGCTGATCAGCCGCATCTCCACGCCCTCGACCGGCGTGCCGACAGAGCCGGGTTTGCGGGGTTTGTCGGGATGATTGAACGAAGCGACGGGAGACGTCTCCGACAGTCCGTAGCCCTCCAGGATCATGCAGCCGAACTTTTCCTCGAAGCCGCGCAGGATCTCGACCGGCATCGCCGCGCCGCCCGAGACGCACAGCCGCAGCGATGCGGTCCGGGCCGCGTCGGCAGCCGGGTGGTGCAGCATGGCCGCGTACATGGTGGGCACGCCCTCGAAGATCGTCACCTTGTCCCGGTCGATGATCTCCAGCGCCTTGCCTGGGTCGAACCTGGGCAGCAGGGTCAGTGTGCCGCCGGCGGTAACAGTCGCGTTGAGCCCGCAGGTAAGGCCGAACACGTGGAACAGCGGCAGGCAGCCCATCGTCACGTCGTCGGCGGCGTTGTGCAGCAGTGTTTCCGCGGTCAGCCGGGCATTCCGGGTCAGGCCGCCATGACTGAGCTGCGCTCCCTTGGGCTGGCCCGTCGTCCCGGAGGTGTAAAGGATCACCGCGTTGTCGATGTCAGCGGCGTCGGCCGGCGTCACGTCTGGACTGAGGCCGGTCAGCACGGCGCTGAGGTCGGCGTCGTCCACCTGGATCACCTGCGTCCCGGCGTCCGCCGCGCCCTTGGCTGCCTCGCCCGCGAAGTCCCGCGTCACGAACAGCACCCTGGCCCCTGAGTCGCCGAGGTAATAGGCGACCTCGCGGCCTTTCAGCAGGGGGTTCATCGGCACGACGACCATCCCGGCTGTGAGCGCGCCGTAGAAAGCCACCGGGAACGCCGGGATGTTAGGCATCATGAGCCCAACCCGGTCGCCGCTGGCGAGGCCGGCCGATTTCAGCAAGGCGGCCACTCGCCGGGCGGCGTCACTGAGTTGCCGGTAGCTGACCGACAGATCATCCAGCCGGATCGCGGTCCGGTCCGGCTGATCTGCGGCCGAACGGTCCAGGATCGTGCTCAGGTTCGCCATGGCTACCCCCTGCGGGCTTACGTAGGACAAGTACGTTCAAGTATCGGTTTGGCAATACCGGATGACCAGGGCTTGTCGCTAGGCCCCGTTAGGCTGGAGGGCCAGACGCCGCCCGTCACGGCGGCCCACTGTCGAAAGCAAGCCAGCGAGGCGATGGGCACACGCATCGGCATACTCGGCCCGCTCGAAGTGCGGGATAGCCGGGGGCTACCGGTTCCGGTCGGCGGCGCCCGCTTGCGCAGCCTGCTCATCCGCCTGGCCATCAGTCCCGGCCGCGCGGTGCCCGTCGATACCCTCGTGGCCGACTTGTGGGCGGATACCAGTCCCGCTGTAGCTGGCAACGCCGTCCAGGCTCTCGTCTCCCGCCTCCGCAGCGCGGTCAGCCGGGACATCGTCAGCCGCGAGCCGACTGGGTACCGCTTGTCCCTGCAGCCGGAAGAGATCGACGCCTGGGCCTTCGAGGTCGCCGTCGCGGCCGCCAGGGATACGCTCGCCGACGGTGACAGTGCGCGCGCCGCCGCCAGCCTGCGCCGGGCGCTTGGCATGTGGCGCGGGCCAGCCCTCGCCGACGTGGCCGATGTGCCGTTCGCTGCGCCCACGATTACGCGCCTCGACGAGCTGCGGCTCGCGGCGACCGAGGACCGGATCGATGCCGACCTCGCTGTCGGCCGCGGTGCAGACCTTGTTCACGAGATCGAGGAACTCGCCGCCCAGCACCCGCTGCGTGAACGCCTTGCCGGTCAGCTCATGCAGGCCCTGTACGCAGCGGGTCGGCAAGCCGACGCGCTCGGAGTATTCGAGGCCGCCCGGCGCGAGCTCGCGACTGCTCTCGGCGTCGACCCGTCCCCGGCACTGGCCGCCGTGCACCTGGCGATCCTGCGCGGGGAGCTGCAGGTCGCATCGCAGCTAGCTGGGCCTCGGTCCGCGGTCGGCCCGGAGCCTGCACCCGCCGCAGCGCGCCACCATCCGTCGCGGGTCGGCAACCTGCCAGCCCAGCTCACCAGCTTCGTCGGCCGGGACGAGGAGATCCGCCGGGTCACCAAGCTGCTCGGCGAGTCTCGCTTGGTCACGCTGACCGGCATGGGTGGCTGCGGGAAGACCCGGCTCTCGATCGAGGTCGGCACCCGGCTGGCCGACCAGGCACCGGATGGAGTCTGGTTCGTGCCGCTAGCGCCGGTGCGGGACGCGATGGACGTGCCGAACGCTGTGCTGACAGCAATCGACGGGCGCGACACTGCCTGGCCAGTCGATGCGGCCGAGGCCGCTCGGCTCGCTGCGATGGAGCCACTGCACCGCCTCAGTGAGGTGCTCGCGGCGCGCGCGGCGCTTGTCGTGCTGGACAGCTGCGAGCACGTCCTGGACGCCGTCGCCGGTCTGGTCGGCCAGCTCCTCGCGGACGCTCCGGGCGTGCGCATCCTGGCCACCAGCCGCGAACCGCTGGGCCTCACCGGCGAGACGCTCTGCCCGGTGCCGTCGCTGCCGCTCCCGTTGGCCGGCGCCGACGTCGGTGAAGCCTCCGCCAGTCCGGCGGTGCGGCTATTCGCCGACCGCGCGGCGGCCGTCCGTCCAGGGTTCGGAGTCAGCGCCGACTCGGTGGCGTCAGTGGTGCGGATCTGCCGCGCACTTGACGGGATCCCGCTGGCCATCGAACTGGCCGCAGCGCGGGTTCGGGCGCTGACCCCGGCGCAGGTAGCCGACCGGCTCGACGACAGGTTCGCGCTGCTGTCGGTCGGTACCAGGGGACCGCTGCCCCGGCACCAGACGCTGCGCGCGATCGTCGACTGGAGCTGGGACCTGCTCGACGATCGCGAGCAGGCGATCCTGCGGCGCCTGTCGGTTTTCAGCGCCGGTGCCACGCCTGACAGCGCCGAGCAGGTGTGCTCGCTGGGGAGTGACCGCGCCGGAATCGTTGACATCGTCGCGTCACTGGTGGACAAGTCGCTGGTCGTCGCGAGCGGTGAGCATGAGGTCCGCTACCGGCTGCTGGAGACCGTGCGTGCCTACGCTGCCGACCGCCTGGCGGAGGCGGGCGAGACCGAGCAAGTTGCCGTTGCGCACGCCGAGTACTTCCTGGCCCTGGCGGAGCGGGCTGAGCCCGAGCTCCGCGGCCGTGATCAGATCAGGTGGCTGGACCGGCTTACCGTCGAGCACGACAACTGCTCTGCCGCGATCCGCCATGCCCTCAGCGCCGGAGACGGTGCTGCAGCGTTGCGGTTCGTCCGGGCACTTGGCCTGTTCTGGGCCATGCGCGATTACGACTCCGAGGCCAGCGAATGGGCAGCCAAGGCACTTGAGCTCGTCAGGGACGGACCGCCAGACGGTCTGGCCGGCGCCTACACCGTCTGCCGGATCATCACCGCGATCAGCCGGTTCGCCGGCGGCGCGGGCGATCCGGCGGAATTGCCCGGCATGCTGAGCCAGCTAACCCCGCCGCCGGATACCGACGATCCGCTGCTCGTGCTGATAACACCGATGCTGGTCTTCCTCGCCGGGGACGAGGACCGGGCCAGGCGTGAGCTGAAGGCGCTGTCCGGGCACCCCGATCCCTGGGTACGGGCCGCGCAGCACGCCATAGCTGGCCACCTCGCCAGGAACGACGGTGACATCGAGGCAGCGGCCAGCGAACTATCCCTCGGCGACGCACTGTTCCGCGATATCGGCGACCGGTTCGGCCGGATCGGCTGCCTGGCCGGACTGTCCGAGGTAGCGGTGGCGCGCGGTTGCCCGCAAGACGCGGTGCTAGCGCTCGAGCAGGTCCGGGAGTTCGCTGCTGACGGACTAACCGGCCAGCGGGAGACGACCATGCGGATCCCCCTCGGCCGGGTTCGGGCCCTCGCCGGCGACGTCACCGGCGCGCGGCTCGACCTCGAAGAGGGCGTGCGCCTCGCTGAGAAGGCGGGCGAGGTTGGCGATGCTGCGGGCGGCTACGTGTACCTCAGCGAGATCGCACGACGTGAGGGAGACCTGGCGGGCGCCCGGGGCCTGCTCGACCGCGCGCTGGAGATCGTCGAGTCGCACGGAAAGCGGCCCGATATTTCCGGCGCCGCCGCGATGACCTTCAGCAAGCTTGGCTGTCTCACCGAGCAGGTCGGCGACCTAGCCGCCGCCGCGCAATGGCATGACCGCGCCATTGGCACATTGCGAACCGGCCTGGCGGCGATGCTGCCCAGCAACCCGACATTGGCGCTCATCGTGGAGGGGATCGCCGCGCTGGCAGCCGCTCGGGGCGAGCACGTCAAGGCCGCCGAACTGCTCGGGCTCGCCCACCGGCTGCAAGGTTTCCGCAACGCTGCGAGCCTGGACGCCCAGCGGGCACAGGCCGCCATCGACGTCGCCCTGAGCAGGGCGGACACCGAGGCGGCCTACGCACGCGGCCAGGCCATGGGCCGGGCCGAGGCGCTTGCACTGAACCCGGCGGCAGGGCCGGTGAGCACGGCGGGCGCGCCCTAGACCCGCCGCCGGTACATCCGCATCGCGAGCGGGAAGGTCAGGATGACGATCCCGGCCGCCCATGCCAGCGTATAGAGCACATGCGTGCCAACCGGGCCGCCGATGGTGAGCGCGCGGACCGAGTCGGCCAGGTGTGTCACGGGGTTGACCTTGACCCAGGCTTGCAGCCAGCCAGGCATCGTGCTGGTGTTAGACAGCAGCACACTGCTGCCGAAGACCAGCGGCATCGTCCAGATGAACGAGATACCCTGCACCGTCTCCGGTGACGGCGCGACCAGGCCGATCAGCACCGAGACCCAGCACATCGCCAGGTAGAACACGTAGGCGAGGGCATAGGCCGCGATGATCGCCAGCGGCGAGGTGTGGAAGCGGAAGCCGAGCGCCGAGCCGAAGCCGGTCAGTACTGCCATCACCACGCAGAACCGAACCGTATCGCCGAGCACGGCGCCAAGCAGCGGAGCCGAGCGGGCCACTGGCAAGCTGCGGAACCTGTCGAACACTCCCTTGTGGATGTCCTCGCAGAGCGCAGTTCCCAGGCCCATCGAGGCGAAGATCGCCATCTGGCCGACGAGTCCGGGCAGGAGTAGTTCCAGGTACGCGTGCGTGCTGCCCGCCACCACGCCGCCGAACACGTACAGGAACAGGACCAGGAACACGATGGGCATCAGCGTGACGTCCATCAGTTTCTCAGGCGAGTGCTTGAGCTGGGTCACGTTGCGCCAGGCGAGCGTCAGCCCGTTGGCCAGCCCCTGGCCGACGCCGATCCGTCGCCGGACATCGCGGCGCGGCCGGCCAGCCGGGTCCGCATGTGCCGGGACCGGGCCCGCGTACGCGTTTGCCACGTGCGAGGTCATGCTGCCCTCCCGTCGCGCGCCGTCGATTCTGCGCGCGAGTCGTCAGCTGGGTGCCCGGTCAGCGTCAGGAACACCTCGTCCAGGCTGGGCAGCCGCAGCGCCAGTTCAGCGGCCACGATGCCCAGGTCATCGAGCAGCCGGACGACAGCCGGGAGCAGGGCCGGATCGGTGATCGCGACGGTGACCAGCCCGGTGTCGCCGCTGATGTCCGGCCGCGTGCCGACCACTAGTGCGACTACGTCGGCGACCTGCCGGGTGTAGGTGCGGTCGGCGGCCCGCACCTGCAGCGTCTGGCTGCCGATCCGCGCCTTCAGTTCGGTGGGAGTCCCGGACGCCACAACGTTGCCGTGGTCAATCACCGCGATCTTGTCTGCTAGTTCGTCAGCCTCCTCCAGGTACTGCGTAGTGAGCAGGACCGTCGCCCCGCCCGCGAGTACCTCCCGGATGGTGTCCCACATCTGGCTGCGCCCCCGCGGATCGAGCCCGGTCGTGGGTTCGTCCAGGAACAGCACTTCCGGCTCGCCGAGCAGGCTTGCCGCTAGGTCAAGCCGGCGCCGCATGCCGCCGGAGTAGGTCTTGACGGCTCGCCCGGCGGCGTCGGCCAGGTCGAAGCGCTCCAGCATCTCGCCGGAACGGACGCGGGCTGCCGCGCGGGGAAGGCCGAGCAGCCGGCAAATCATGATCAGGTTCTCGGTTCCGGTCAGCTCGTCGTCCACCGAGGCGTACTGGCCGGTGAGAGCGATGAGCTGGCGGACCTGCACGGCGTCGGATTCCACGTCGTAGCCGCAGATCCTTGCCTGGCCGCTGTCCGGCCTGAGCAGGGTGGACAAGACGCGCACGATCGTGGTCTTGCCGGCTCCGTTCGGCCCGAGCAGCGCCAGTACCTGCCCGCTCTCGGCCGAGATGTCAACTCCGGCTAGCGCCTGCGTGCCGCCGAATTGTTTCGTCAGCCCCTCGGCTTCGATGACGATGGCCATGGCTGCCTCCTGTCTCTCGTGATCGTTGCCGTAGCCATCGTCAGAGGCGGCGCTGATACCGCGCCGTTAGCCCGCTGACACGCGATCGCGAGGCGCTGACATCCAGCTGACAGCGCGCTGATAGACCGGACCCGCCCGCGCGGCGCTCCGCTAGGAGGTCAGTTCGACTGCGGCGTTGAGGACGTCGAGTGCCGAGCTTTGCCTGCTCGCGTCGGCGGTGTCGAACGGTCCAGCCCAGAAGAGTCCGAACTGGTTCCGCGCGTTCCTGTTGTGATCCCAGATAGACCGCGCGTTGTGGAGGATGAAGTCGCGGTAGGCCGGACGGGGGCTGTGCCGGTAGAAGTCACAGAGGTTACGCACGAAGACGCCCTTGAACTGGCTGCCGTCGCCGCGGCGACCGGCCATGCCTGCTTCACCAAGATCGATCAGGATCCCCGGCCGGCCTGCCGAGTCTGGCGTGGTCAGCTCACTCAGCACGGCGTCGGCGATTGACTCGCCGCGTCGCAGGTAGGTGTCGTCGCCGGTGATTTCATGCAGGTCACCGAGGCCGGCGAGGATCACGCCCTGGTTGTAGCTATAAGTGGGCTTGCCGTTGTTCTTGCAGTCCGCCGTGAGCCCGTCGTTGACGAGGCCCTTCTGGCCGATCATGCCGCTCGCGCTGAACCACTCCCACTCGCGCAGCGCCCAGTCGAGGTAGCGGCCGTCGCCGGGCGAGAGTCGGTGCAGCCGCGTTGCGGCCGCGAGGAAGAGCTCGTTGACGATCGCGTTCTTGTACTTCCTGTCCTGGTTCCACCACAGACCGCCGCCGCACGTCTCGTCCCACGCGGTGGTCATGTTGTCGAAGATGCGCCGACTTGCCTCCAGGTACCGCTCCTTGCCGGTCAGTTCGTAGGCCTTCATCCAGGCCAGCGCCCACCACCCGTTGTCGTCGAAGAATCTGTTGATGAAATGTGCGTGTTGCCACCGGGCGACGCGGAACGTCCAGTTGATCACCCAGACAAAGCTTCGATCCCCGGTCCGCTCTGTGTAGTCAACGACAGATGTGAGGGCATTTGCGGAGTTCCACCAGCCGGTTGTCCGCCACCGGCCGATCCACGGGCTGTACCACCGGTGCAGCGCAGCCGCACCAGCCGCGGCGCAAACGCGGTAGTCGGGGTCGGTTGCCTCACTCACGTGCTGTGTGGTCATCGCAAGCACCCCGGTCGCGAGGAGAGGTGGCCGAATGAACGGGTGCAGCATAGCTGCTATTCCGGGCCCGGCGCAGCCTACCGGTCGGCGAGAACTGCAGAGCGCGGAAGGCGTTTGCACGGAAAAGCGTTAGCCCTTGAGCGGCGTCCCGGCCATCCTTAGACGCTGGCGCTCCCTGCCCGACACTCGCATCCTGCCTGCCCTGCTGCCTGGAGAGATCTGCTGTGACCGCTTCGCTCGCGCAGTTGCGAGCGCGTTTGCCAGCGCTGATGCTTGCCGACCAGCGCAGGCTAAGCCGGCGGGCGGACCGGGCGCTGACGATGCGGGACGCCGCTGCCCGCGAGCGGGCACTCGGGGTGCTCGCGGCCGATGTCGCGGCGGCTGAGCAGCGCATCGAGGCGCGGCGCGGCATCGTCCCGGTCATCACCTACCCGGCCGAGCTGCCGGTCAGCCAGCGCAAGGCCGAGCTTGCGGCGGCGATCAAGGAAAACCAGGTCGTCATCATCGCGGGCGAGACCGGCTCGGGGAAGACAACCCAGCTGCCGAAGATCTGCCTGGAACTCGGCCGCGGCATCAACGGTCAGATCGGGCATACCCAGCCGAGGCGTATCGCGGCCCGCACCGTAGCCGACCGGATTGCCGCCGAGCTAAAGACTGAGCTCGGCGCGGTGGTCGGCTACA
>DATMMA010000337.1:0-9696 GCA_035570295.1 Streptosporangiaceae bacterium | reverse complement strand
CGCTGTGAAGTGGCCGGGGTCTGCCGCCGCTGGGATCAGGAGAGGCTCTTCCGCCCGGCACCGATCCTGCGCGCGCGGGCAGCGGGGGTGGAACCGGCAGCCAGACGGCGGGTCGACCGGCGACGGGATGTCGCCCTCGATCGTCAGCCGCTGCCGCTGACGGGCGAGGTCGGGATCGGTGATCGACGCGGCCGACAGCAGCGCCGCGGCGTAGGGATGACGCGGCTCGCGGTACAGCGCGCTGGCCGAGGCTATCTCGACCACTTTGCCGAGGTACATGACCGCGACCCGGTCGCTCACATGCTCGACGACGCTGAGGTCATGAGAGATGAAGATGCAGGTGAGGTCCAGCTGGGCCTGCAGGTCCTTCAACAGGTTAATGACCTGCGCCTGGACCGACACATCGAGGGCGGAGACCGGCTCGTCGCAGATAAGCAGCTTCGGGTTCACGGCCAGCGCCCGGGCGATCCCGGCCCGCTGCCGCTGGCCGCCGGAGAACTCGGCCGGGTAGCGGTTGTAGTGCTCCGGATTGAGGCCCACCAGGGACATCAGCTCTTGGACGCGCTCCCGCCTGCGGCTACCCCGTTCTAGACCATGTACGGCCAGCGGCTCGCCGATGATGGCGCCGATGCGCCGGCGCGGGTTGAGCGAGCCGTACGGATCCTGGAACACGACCTGGACATCGCGGCGCACCGAGCGCAGCTCACTGGCAGACAAGTCGGTAATATCCCGGCCGCCGAAGATGACCCTGCCGTCAGTCACCGGGTGCAGCCGGGCGATGCAGCGGGCCAGCGTCGATTTCCCGCAGCCGGTCTCGCCGACCAGGCCCAGCGTCTCGCCATCGCGGACCTGAAGGCTGACGCCGTCGACGGCGTGTACGAACCGGCGCTGCCGGGACAGCAGCGACGAGCTGCGGACCGGGAAGTGCTTGACGATCCCCGTCAGCTCCAGCACGGCTGACCCGGCGTCTGCCGAGGCTCCGGCGTCCCCGGTCGGCTGAGGCGATCCGAGAGACGGCACCCGGCGGTTGACCTGCCCGGCCACCTCGTCTGGCAGCCAGCAGGCCGATACGTGACTGGCCCCGGCGGCCGGACCCGTATCGGCCTGGATTCCGTTGCCAGCGTCCGGGCGGCTCCTGATGCTGATCGGCCGCAGCGGAGGTGCCTCGGTCTCGCAGCGGTCCAGGGCGAAGCGGCACCGGGGCCGAAACGCGCAGCCCTGCAGCGTTACCAGCATGCTTGGTGGCTGGCCAGGTATGGGCCGCAGCCGGCGCTGGTCGCCCGCCACCGGAATCGACTCGAGCAGCCCGCGCGTGTAGGGGTGATGCGGCTCGTAATAGGCGCTCCGGCGATCGGCCTGCTCCACGGGCCGGCCGCTGTACATCACCATGACCTCGTCGGCCAGGTCAGCGACCACGCCGAGGTCGTGAGTGATCAGGACGAGCGAGGTGCCCAGGTCGCCCTGTAGCTTGACCAGTAGCTCGAGCACCTGCGCCTGAACCGTCGCGTCCAGGGCGGTGGTCGGCTCGTCGGCGATGATCAGAGCCGGTTCCAGCGCCAGGGCCATCGCGATCATCACCCGCTGGCGCATGCCGCCGGAGAACTGGTGCGGGTAATCGTTGATCCGCTCGCTCGGCCGCGGGATGCCAACCATGCCCAGCAGGTCGGCGGCTCGCCGGCTGGCCACCTCGCGGCTGACCGTTCCGTGCGCCCGCAGCGCCTCGCCAATCTGCCAGCCGATCTTGTACATGGGATGCAGGCTCGTGAGCGGATCCTGGAACACCATGCTGATTCGTTTGCCGCGGATCTCCCGCAGTTGCTCGCTGTCCAGAGCCAGCAGGTCGCTGCCCTCGAACCAGGCGTGGCCCGAGACGTCAGCGCCCCGCACCAGTCCGAGCAAGGCCTGTGCCGAGACGCTCTTGCCCGACCCCGACTCCCCGACGATGCCGAGCGTCGTGCCCTTCCGCACCGAGAACGACGCTCCGCGCACCGCATGCAGCGTCCCGTCGGCCGTCTCGAAGCGGACGTTCAGGTCCTCGACGTCCAGCAGCGTCTCGCCCGTTCCCCGGCCCGAACCCGTGCCCATGACCAGGGCGGTATCGGCCACCGCTAGAGGATCCTTCCGGGGTCGGCGCACCAGGCCTCGATCTCGTCGGGCTCGCGGGGCAGCGCGGACGACAGCAGCTCGTAGCCGCCGGAGGTGATGAGGACGTCGTCCTCGATCCGGATGCCCAGGCCGCGCAGCTCGGGCGGGATCGTCTCGTCGTTGGCCTGGAAATACAGTCCGGGCTCGACCGTCAGCACCTGACCGGCCTCCAGCGGCCCGCCCAGGTAGCGTCCCTCCCTGGCCTTGGCGCAATCGTGCACGTCCAGTCCCATCATGTGACCGGGTGCGCACAGCGTCCACCGCCGGTGCAGGCCGCAGTCGGGCTGCAGCGACTCCGCTGCCGTGACCGGCAGCACGCCGAGGTCCTCCAGCGCTTCCGCGAGCACCCGGGCGCACGCGCGGTGGTACTCGCGGAAGTCCGCGCCGGGCCGCAGCGCAGCGAGGCCCGCCTCCTGCGCGGCCAGCACGTAGCCGTACACCCGCCGCTGCATCGCGCTGAACCTGCCGCTGACCGGGAAGGTCCTCGTCACGTCGGCGGTGTAGAGGGACCGTGCCTCGACGCCGGCGTCCAGCAGTATCAGGTCGCCGGCGCCTAGCGGGCCGTCGTTGCGGTTCCAGTGCAATGTGGTGGCGTGCGCTCCAGCGGCGGCAATGGTGTGATAGCCCACGCCGTTGCCCTCCAGCCGCGAGCGGCTCGTGAAAGCCGCCTCGACGTGTCGCTCGGTCAGCCCGGGCCGGCCGAGCATCAGCGTGGCCACGTCGCAGAAACCGAGGGTGGTCGCGTCAACCGCGGCGCGGAGCTGGCCGACTTCCCACTCGTCCTTGACCAGGCGAAGCTCTGAGAACACCGCGGCCAGCTCCGCGTCCAGGACCGGGTCCGCGCTGGTGATCTGCCGCTCGACGCTGCCGTCGAACCCGCGGCTGACGATGGCCTCGCCGAGCCCGGTCAGCCGTTCCGACAGCTCGGCCAGCGGGCGGCAGGTGATTCCGAGCGCCTCCGCGCGCGACTCCAGCGAATGCCGGCGGCCGACCCACAGCTCGCCGCTAGCCGCATCGGTCCAGAACTCGCCGTTGTCGCGCCGGGACGGCGGCACGACGAAAAGCGCGTCGCCAGCCGCAGATGAGGGGTCCAGGATCAGCACCCCGGCCGGGCTCTGGTCCCCAGTCAGCCACACATAGTCGCTGCTGGGTCGAAACGGGTAGAACTGGTCGTCGTTGCGGCGGCTGGGCTGGCCGGCCGGAACGACGACGGGCAGCTGCGCGGGCAGGTGCGCGCGCAGCTGGTCCCGCCGGGCGGCCAGCACGGCTGCCGGCGGGGCGGGGGCCGCCGATGCTTCGGGCTGCTCGCCCCAGCCCGCCGACATGAACTCCGCGAGCCGGGGCGAGACGGGATCGTTAAAGCTGCCGCTCCTGAGGTGCTCGGCGCCGGGCAGCCCGTCGTCGGCCGGTACGCCGGCATCCGGCAGCGTGCTGACAGTCTCGCTCATGATCCGCTCAGCCACACGTTGGTCGGGTCGCAGTTCAGGCCAAACCAGAAGAAGTTGCAGCCGTGCACCGCGGTGGAGTGGAAGACCGGCCACTTCTGGACGTTGACCGGCACGACGGCCGCGTCCTGCATTGCCGACGCGTCGGCCTTCTGCCAGTCGGTCGTGGCAGCCGCCACGCTCGGGGCCGAGAGCGCCGCCTTGATGTAGTTGCTCACCGTCGGGCTGGTGAAGCCGCCAAAGTCGTTCGACCCAGGACCCGGCTGGGTCAGCAGCGGCACGATCGTCGACCGGCCGTTGTTGCCGAACCAGTCGGGGATCCAGCCGGGGGGAGCCAGGTCCCAGACATCACGCTTGGCCGTCGACGGGTTCTCCAGGTACTGGCCGTAGAAGTTGGACTGGGTTGCCGGGATGAGTTTCACGTGGAAGC
Source organism: Streptosporangiaceae bacterium (assembly GCA_035570295.1). Taxonomy (GTDB): domain Bacteria; phylum Actinomycetota; class Actinomycetes; order Streptosporangiales; family Streptosporangiaceae; genus JAJYUU01. Next base: position 5,676 of record DATMMA010000337.1, on the reverse strand, counting down.
CGGCCGCCTGCAGGCTGGACTGCAGGGACTGGGCTACCCGCGGCATCGGGTCGGTGGTCGAGTAGAGCAGCTTGACCGTCACGCCGGTCTTCCCGGCCTGGGCGAGCAGCTGCTTGGCCTTCGCCGGGTCGCCGCTGCCATTGTTGCCGGGGAACGGGTTGTAGTTATTGATGTAGCCCACGTTGCCGGGCAGGACAAGCTGGGACGTCGTAGCGGCGAGGGCCTTGCCGCCCAGGATCTGCACGATCGCGTTCTTATTGACCGCGTACGCGACGGCCTCGCGGACCAGCTTGCTCGTCATCGGCCCCGCGTACTGGTTGAGGGTCAGGTAGGTGCCGACCGAGATCGACGCGTTACCGGTGGCAGTCGGACCTAGTACCAGCCCGCTGCTGTGCTCGGCGATCAGCGAGGGAAGATCCTGCGAGGGCGGGGTCACGTCCCAGTCCATGTCCCCCGTGCCGGCCTCCAGCTGCTGCTGAACGCTGTCGGCGGTGAGCCCCTCGGTGATATCGATCTTGTTGACGTAGGCGTGCCGGAGCGGGTCCGTCGAAGCACTCCAGGCCGCGTTGCGCGCGAGCGTGATCGACTTGCCTGCCGTATACGAGGTGATCTCGTACGGGCCGTCGGAGAGCGTGTGCTGGCGGAACGCGGCGCTGTCCGGCACGTAATTCATGTACTCGATCGGTCGGGCCGAGGAGAAGCCCATCGTCAGGATGTACAGGAAGTCTGGCGTCGGGCTGAGCAGGTGGAAGGTCAGCGTCAATTCACTGGTCGCCACGACGCCCGGCAGGTTGTGGGAGTTGACGTACGACGCGATCCCGGCCACCGTGGCAGGCGCCTTGGCGAACCCGGCACAGTAGGACGCCATCCCGACGATGGTCGCCGTGAAGTAGCCCGGCGCGCCGACCGGCGACGCTGGGTTGCAGAGCATCTTGAACTCACGGACGAAATCGGCGGCCGTGACCTGGCGGGCCGGGGTGGTGTTCCACTTGACGCCCTGGCGCAGGTGAACCGTGATTGTCTTCCCGCCGCCCGTGATGCCCCCGTTGGCCGCCGTCGGGATCTCGGTGGCGATGTCGGGCACGACCGGCGGCGGCGTGCTCGCCCCGGTCGGGTCGGGGTAACTGAACAGCTGGCGCGTGAACATGCGCTCCAGCGTGTTGCTCACCGTGTAGTAAGCGCTGACCGTGTCCAGGTTGAAGATGTCGGACTGACCGAGCATCGTCAGCGTGCCGCCCCGCTGCGGCGTCCCCCCCGAGGCGGAGTTGACGCCTGATCCAGGCCCGCTCACGGTGCCGGTCGAACTGCACCCGGCCGCCAGGACGACGGCCGCTGCCATCACGCCAATGGCTGTCAAACCACGCTGCATGCCCTCTCCCGTCTTCCGTCGCACCTCAGTGCGATGTGATGGGTACTATGTCACACACTATTTAGCCGCCGCTAGGCGTCATAGCCGGACGAATCCGAATTGTTAGAACCGGGCCAGGGGAGGAACGCAGCGCGTTGTACAGGAGCCGGCCGACACCGGTTTTTTCCGGCCGCGGGCAGCGGTAACGGCGACTATTCGTCGGTCAGGATGCGTTGCAGCGTGCGATGGCCCATGCGGCTCATCGCCGGGTTGCTGTCGAGGTAGTACCAGACCAGGCCCGCTGCTTGCTCGAAGGCCCACGCCTTGCCGCGTTCCCACTCGAGGTCGTCGCACCCAAGGTCGTCGCGAAGCGCCTGCCTCGGCGCAGCGTCGAGCAGGTGCCAGGCACCCACGAGGTCCAGGGCAGGGTCAGCCGGACCCAAGCCACCGACGTCGATGATCCCCGCCAGGCGCCCATCGGACACCAGCACGTTGCCGGGGATCAGATCACCGTGCGTCATCGTGTCCGGTGCTGTCCGGGGCAGCGTCCGCATCGTGCTCCACATCCGCCGCAGCCGCGGAACGTCCAGTAGCCGCTCGCTGCGGTCGAAGCACATCTGGATCCAGGAGTCATGGGACCGCAGATCGCCGCCGCGGCCAGCGCCACGGAACGTCCGGCCAAGCGTATCGATGGCCCGCACGCCGATGACAAACTCGGCCAGGTCGTGCGCGAACGCGATCGACTCCGCAGGGTCATCGTCCGCCGCCGTCATGCCGGACAGCCAGGTCTGCACCGACCACGGAAGCGGGTAACCAGCCCCCGGCTCGCCCAGCGCCACTACCTTGGGTGTCGCGAACCGCGTGCGGCCCAGCAGCTCGCGGGCCGCCTCCGCCTCCGACTCCAGCCACTGCCGCGTCGTCCCGACGTCCCCGGACTGCAGCGGAAACCTCGCAGCCAGCTCGTCGCCGATCCGGAAGATGGCATTGACTGTCCCCGACAATCCGATGCCCGTGACGGGCAGCGCCCGCCACTCGGGGAACTGCTCGTCCACCAGCTCGCGCACCGCCTGCGGTGACACGGTCAGCTGGCCGGCATGCATCTGCACACCGGAAGCGTCAGGTATTCAGGCCACCGGCGGCAACTCAGTTTCCCGCGGCACGTTCCCGGACCCTCCGTGCCTCAGCGGTCGGCGGCGTCTCATGCTTTAGTCTCCGCGTATGGACAACTCGCGTTTGTCGCCGGAAGAGATCCGTGCTGCTGCCGAGGTTCACAACGAACTAAGCCCTGAGTACAGGGATGCAGTGGTGGCATCGTTCTTGGAGAAAGTCGATGTCGAGATCGCCGCGCGCATTGATGCACGGCTGGCTGGTGTGGTCGTTGCCGGGCCTCACAGCGTGGCGCGGCCCCGAACTTCGGCCGGCAGCCGCCGCGGTCTCCTTCAGGGGCTGGCGATCGGTTTCGGCGCAGCGACGGTCCCGCTGCTGTGGTTCTGGGACCAAGGAACCCGGGGCCCTGGTCAGCATCCCGTGCGCGCCCTGGTTCTGCTGGCCTGCCTGGCAATCGCGGTGACATGTGGCGCACGCGGCTTCATACGGCGTGGACGCGGCTGACCACTCCCCGGCGGGCTAAGTAGTAGAGAGTTCCGCGGGAACGCGCAGCTGCCAATCGGCGATGTCCTACGCCGGGCGGTAGCAGAGGTAGACGACGCCGCTGCGGAACCTGTGCTCCTGCGCCAGCTCTAGATCCAGGCGGACCTGGCCAGGCAGGGACCGGGTGCCGCCGCCCACCACGGCCGGCACTACGAACAGCTGATACTCGTCCACCAACCCGGCGGCGATCGCCTGCGCGGCGAGCTGCGCGCCGCCGACAGTGAGATCACGGTCGGCCGCTCGCTTCAGCTTCCGGACCTGGTCCGGATCGAAGTCCCGCTCGATGCTGGTCCTGGCAGTGGCCGTCTCCTGCAACGTGGCGGAGTACACGATCTTGTCGGCCGCCTGCCAGATCTGCGCGAAGTCAAGCGAGGCAGGCGGCTGGCCAGCGACCGTGTGCGCGGTGTCCCAGTAGCGCATCGTCTCGTACATCCGGCGCCCGTAGAGATAGGTGCCGACGGGCCGCTCAAGGTCGTTGACGAATACGTGCACCTCCTCGTCCGGCGCCGCCCAGTCGAATCGTCCGTGTTCATCGGCGACGTAGCCGTCAAGCGACATGATGGCCGAGTAGATCAGCCTGGCCATGGGTCTCCTTCAGTCTGGTCTTCCGCTGGAACCGCCAGCCTGGGCTATTCGGGCAGGGCTGTTGCCGTCACAGCCGTGCGGCTTGCGACGATAGCGAGATGGAGGTGCTGAGCAGCCGCATCCTGCTGCGCCCTGCCAACCTAGGCCAAAGCCATCATTTTTACCGGGATCTGCTAGGTCTGGCTGTCTACCGTGAGTTCGGCGCGCCTGGCGATCCAGGCCTGGTCTTCTTTCTCGGCACTGGCTTCCTCGAGGTATCCGGGCACTGCGACGGATCTGCCGGGCGCTCGGTAATGATCTGGCTCCAGGTGCGGGATCTTGCCGCCGAGTTTGACCGGCTGCTGGCGGCCGGCGTGCGCGTTCTGAGGGAGCCGGTAGCCGAGCCATGGGGGCTCACCGAGATGTGGATCGAGGATCCCGACGGCATCCGGATCGTTCTGGTGGAAGTCCCCGCCGACCACCCGCTGCGCCGAGATCCGCGATCGTCACCCGGCACCTGAGCTCCCGCCGCCTCGCCGATATCCTGCCGGATCATGACGGTTGCAGAGCTGACGTTCCGGTTTGCGGAGACACGCGACGCCCCGGCGATCGTAGACCTTGTTCAATCTGCCTATCGCGGTGAAGCCAGCCAGGCGGGCTGGACAACAGAGGCCGGTCTGGTCGATGGCCAGCGCACGGACCTTCAGACTGTCGAGTCACTGCTGGCCACTCCGGGAAGCGCCATGCTCCTGGCTGAGGCCGGCGGTCAGCTGGCAGGTTCCTGCCACCTTGAGCGGCGCGCAGGTGCTGAGGTCTACCTCGGCATGTTCGCGGTTCAGCCGGGACATCAGGGCCAGGGCTCCGGGCGCCAGATCCTGGCCGAAGCCGAGCGAATAGCCCGGCTGGACTGGGCTGCAAGCACGATGGTCATGACTGTCCTGGCACAGCGCCTGGAGCTAATCGCGTGGTACCAGCGGCGCGGCTACTTGCCGACAGGCGAGACGAAGCCGTTCCCCTACGGTGACGATCGCGGTGGCATCCCGCGGCGCTCAGATCTGCACTTCGTGGTCCTGGCCAAGCGTCTCACCGTAGTCTGACTGCGGCCTGGAGGCTGCCGCTTTACGCAGCCGCAGGCTGTTCGATACCACGAAAGTCGAGGACAGCGTCATCGCCGCGGCCGCGATCAGCGGGTTCAGCAGCCCGACGGCCGCCAGCGGGATCGCCGCGAGATTGTAGCCAAATGCCCAGGCGAGGTTGCGGCGGATGACGCGGTGCGTGGCGCGCGCGAGCCGAACCGCCTCAGGGACTGCCAGCAGGTCGTCGCGGAGCACGATCACGTCGGCCGCGCTGATCGCGACGTCAGTCCCCGACCCGAGAGCGAGCGCGAGGTCGGCGGCGGCCAGCGCGGGCCCGTCGTTGATGCCGTCGCCGACCATCGCCACTCGCTGGCCTGCTGCCTGCAGCCCCGCGACGTAATCGGCCTTGTCTGACGGCAGGGCTCCGGCCCGTATCTCGTCGACGCCGGCTTGCTCACCTATCGCAGCCGCAGTGGCCTCGTTATCACCGGTGAGCAGGACCGTCCGCAGCCCCAGCCGGCGAAGTTCGGCGATTGCCGCTGAAGCCGACGGCTTGATTGCATCAGCGACCGCGATCACGCCGCGCGCCTGACCCGCCCAGCCGGCCAGTACCGTCGTGAGGCCGCTGGCCTCGAGGGCCCGGGCCCGGGCAGCGAGTGAGTCAGCGATGCTCATGCCCTGGTCTCGCAGCAGCCTCGCCCGGCCGACGGCCACGCTCGCTCCATTGACCAGGCCGGTCGCCCCGAGGCCGGGGAGTGCCCTGAAGCCGCTGGCTTCGGGCAGGTCGCCGACCTCGGCGCGGGCAGCCGAGGTGATCGCCGCGGCCACGGAGTGCTCTGAGGCCTGCTCGACGGCTCCCGCGTGCCGCAGCAACTCCGCCCGGCCGGTCCCGTCTGCCAGCACGATCTCGGTTACCGACATGGCTCCGGCCGTGATCGTCCCGGTTTTGTCCAGGACGATGGTGTCGACCGTGCGGCATGACTCAAGTGCGGCGTAACCCTTGATGAAGATGCCCAGCTTGGCACCACGGCCGCAGGC
>DATMMA010000336.1:0-3407 GCA_035570295.1 Streptosporangiaceae bacterium | reverse complement strand
GTACCGGATGAGGTCGGGCAACCTGGAGCTGCCGGTTTCGGCGATAAAGCCGGGGTAGATCAGCCCCGCGAACTGGGCCCGGACATCATCGAGCGTCCTGGCCAGCGCCGGAACCCCTGGGCCGGCGTTGGCAAGCCTGATCTCAACCTCTTGTGCCTCGCTCAGGATCTGAGCAACCGACTCAAGCACTCGTGCGGTGTTCGGGGCGAGTGAGTCGCGGGCGGCGCTGACGAGCCTCGCGAACCCCTCGGCGTCCCACACCGGCCCGCCCGCGTCAGCGATGACCTGATCGGCCGCAGCAGCCGCGCAGTCGTCGAGCAGAGCTGCCGCGCCCGGATACGGATGCCGGCTCATCGCCATCTTCAGGTTCATCGGCAGCCGGCCCGCGATGGACCGCACGCCGGATGGCACCGCGATCAGCAGCAGGCGTCGGATGCCGGCCCGCATCGAAGCCTCCGCCTCGGCCTCTGTCTCGAACACGCGCACGTCGACGGCATTGCCAGTGTCAGCCAGTGCCGGGTAGCCATGCACCTGTCCGGCGCTGAACACCCGCGGCAGCGTGCCGAAATCCCAGCTGCGCACGCCGGTCCGGACGATACCCGCGGCTGCCTCGCTGAGCGTGGCGGCAAGGCGCGGTCGCAGTTCCTCGCGCAACTGGTCGAGGTCCTTGCCGGTCGCGAGTACCTGATCACCGTCCCGCACCCGGTACGTCACCCGCAGGTAGGCCGGCAGGTCCGCGACGTTCCAGGCCGATCTCGGGACGCGAACGCCGCTTCGCCTAGTGAGCTCTGCGCTGAGCGCGTCCAGCACGTCACCGCGCGGATCGCCAAGTTCGGCCACCGCGGCCCTAGCCGTGTCCGGGGCCGGGATGAAGTGGCGCCGCAGGTCCTTAGGCAGCCCGCGGATCAGCTCGGTCACCAGTTCCTGTCGCAGGCCCGGCACCTGCCAGCTCAAACCTGCGTCGTCCCCGGCAAAAAGCTGCTCCAGCGCGAGATCCGCCGTCACGCCGTCGTCCGGCTCTCCCGGCGCGAATTCATACGACAGCGGGAACGAGCCGAAGCGCTCCGGGTAGTCCGCCGCGCTAATCTCGTCGGCGGCCGGTCCGGCCAGATCGGCGGGACTGAGGTCGAGCAGCGCCGGATCCCCGGCGCGGGTCCGCTTCCACCAGCTGTCGAAATGCCGGGCAGAGGTAACGGTCTTCGGAACGCGCTGGTCGTAGAAGTCGAACACGGCGGCGTCATCGGCGACCAGGCCGCGGCGGCGCGCCTTGTGCTCGAGTTCCGCGGCGTCCTCCCGAGCGCGCTGATTGCGGGCGAAAAACTTGTGGTGGGTCTGCCAGTCACCCTCGACCAGGGCATGCTGGATGAACTCAGCGCGCGCTGCTGCCGGGTCGATGGTGCCGTAGTTGACCTGGCGCGCGGCGACAATCGGCAGGCCATACAGGGTGACCTTCTCGGTGGCCAGCACCGCGCCGCGGCGCGCATCCCAGCGCGGCTCGCTGTAGCTGCGCCGTACCAGGTCGCCTGCCAGCGACTCGGCCCACTCGGGCTCGATACGTGCCACTGTCCGGGCCCACAGCCTGGAGGTCTCGACTAGTTCGGCAGCCATGACCCAGTGCGGTGGCTTGCGGGCAAGCGCGGAGTCGGGGAAGATCGCGAATTTCGCGCCGCGGGCACCGAGGAACTCGACCGGGCCGCGGCGCCGGCCACCGGATGACCGGTCGGCGGGCTTTCGGTCGGTGTCTTGCATGCCGATATGCGAGAGCAGGCCGGCGAGCAGCGACTGGTGGACCCGGTCGGCGAGGTCGGCGCTGTAGCGGCTCGCGTCGTCGGCCGCCGTTCGCCCTGGCCGGTCGGAGCCCGCCCGGTCCGCCGCACCATGATCGCGGCCGATTACGACGCCGACATCCCTGGCCGCCTGCTGCAATTGGCTGTAGAGGTCCTGCCACTCACGCACCCGCAAGAAATGCAGGTACTCCCGGCGGCAACGGCGCCGAAACGCTGACGACGACAGCTCACGCTGCTGCTCACGCAAGTAGTCCCAGAGGGTCACGAACGCCAGGAAGTCCGACCCGGGCTCGGCGAAGCGGCGGTGCATCGCGTCGGCCGCGTCGCGTGCGTCGGCAGGACGTTCGCGCGGATCCTGGATCGACAGCGCGGCGCTGATAACCAGCACTTCGCGCGCGCAGCCGTTCCGGCCAGCCTCCAGGATCATCCGGCCGAACTGCGGGTCGACCGGCAATTCGGCGAGCTTGCGGCCGGTTTCGGTCAGCCGCGGCGTGCCCGCCCTGCCACTGCCGGCGGAGATGGCGCCGAGCTCTTCCAGCAGGCGCAGGCCGTCGGCAACGTTCCGGGAGTCGGGCGGGTCCACGAACGGGAAATCCGCGATGGCGCCCAGGTCGAGTGCGGCCATCCGGAGGATGACCGACGCCAGGCTGGTGCGCAGGATCTCCGGATCGGTGAACTCCGGCCGGGACTCGAAATCCTCTTCGCTGTAGAGGCGGATGCAGATGCCGTCACTGGTACGGCCGCAGCGGCCCTTGCGCTGGTTGGCCGAGGCCTGGGAGATGGGCTCGATCGGCAGCCGCTGCACCTTGGTGCGCTGACTGTAGCGGGAGATGCGGGCAGTGCCCGGGTCGATGACGTACTTGATGCCGGGAACCGTGAGGGACGTCTCGGCGACATTGGTGGCGAGGACCGCCCGGCGGCCGGCGTGCGGCTGAAACACCCGGTATTGCTCAGCAGCCGATAGCCGGGCGTAGAGGGGAAGGATCTCCAGGTCCGGCTCGTCGGCCAGCGCGTCGGCAGTGTCCCGGATCTCGCGTTCACCGCTCAGGAAGATCAGGATGTCTCCCGGTCCCTCGCGGCGGAGTTCGGCGACGGCGTCGGAGATGGCCTGAACCTGGTCGCGCGGCTCGGCTTCCGGGTCCGAAGCGGGATCGGCAACGGGCCGGTACCGCACTTCGACCGGGTAGGTACGGCCGGATACCTCCATGACAGGTGCGCCTGCTTGATCCTGACCGTGCTGGTCTTGGCTGTGCTGATCTTGACTAGGCGCGAAGTGGCTGGCGAACCGCTCCGGGTCGATGGTGGCCGAGGTGATGATCACCTTCAGGTCCGGACGGCGCGGGAGCAGTTGCTTAAGGTAACCGAGAATGAAGTCGATGTTGAGGCTGCGCTCGTGCGCCTCGTCGATGATCAGGGTGTCGTAACGCAGCAGCAGCCGGTCGCGCTGCATTTCGGTCAGGAGGATGCCGTCCGTCATCACCTTGATCAGCGTGCTGTCGCTGGAGTTGTCCGTGAACCTGACCTTGTAGCCGACGGCCGTGCCCAGCTCGGTCCCGAGCTCGGCGGCGATGCGCTCGGCCACCGTGCGCGCGGCGATCCGGCGCGGCTGGGTATGCCCGA
>DATMMA010000335.1:0-5444 GCA_035570295.1 Streptosporangiaceae bacterium | reverse complement strand
ATGTCTCTCGCCGGGTAGCCCAGCCGGGCAAGGCCGGCCGCGTACGACGAACCCCGCAGGCCGAGCGCGCCCGCTACCCGGTTCCGGGCTGCCGCCTTCACCGTGTCCGGGTCGGTGCCGGTGACCACTGCCAGCCCGACGACCAGGAGCTTGTCCGGGCCAAGTAGCTTCCTGGCTTGCGCCGTGTACTCCGGCGGCAGCATTGCCGGCATCGCGCCGTCGGCGAGTTCGCCGCCAGCGCGAGCATCTTTGGGCCGTTCGCGGCGATGATTCGCGGATAGGCCGCCTCGGGCGCTGGCATCATGCCAGGGGCGGCCATTCGCTCCAGGTAGTTGCGCATCGTGGTGAGTGGTCTGCCGAAATCCTGGCCCGTGCTCGCCGCCTGCTCGGGGTAGCCCACACCCAGACCGAGTACGAACCGGCCGGGATAGGCCTGAGCCAGCAGTGCCGACGCGCCGTGCGCGGTCTGCGGCTGGCGGGCCCAGATGTTGGCGATACCCGTTCCGTAGGCCATCCGCTTCGTTCCGGCCAGCAGTATGGCCAGTTGCACGAGCGCATCCTTACCGCCGATGCCCTCATTAATCCAGGCGGCACAGTAGCCAGCGCGTTCCAGCCGGCCGACGGCTTCCCGCTGCGCGCCGATCGATATCGCGGTGTTGAAAGGGACCGGCAGGTACACGCCGACCGGCCCCAGCGCCGAACGGGCGGTGTCGGCGACCGCAGCGGTGCTCATTGATGTCCTTGTCCGGGTTCGGCGGTGCTATCGGCGGCGGCTGCGGACATAGCTGTCAAAGTAGTCATGGACAACAATGTAGGCGTTGGCAACTATGCTGTCAATGACTACATCGAGTGGTATGGTACGGCCATGGTTGATCGCCCGTACCACCACGGCAACCTGCGCGCCGCGCTGCTCGCCGAGGCTGAGCGGACGCTCCGGGAGGACGGTATAGAGCGGCTCTCGCTGCGCGACCTCGCGCGGCAGGCAGGAGTCAGCCATGCCGCACCGCGCCGCCATTTCGCAGACCGGCAGGCGCTTCTCGACGCCCTCGCAGCAGCCGGATTCCTGCGTCTGAGCGACGAGCTACGCGCGGCGATCGGGGACGCCGCTGAGAATTACGAAGCGCAGCTGCGGGCGGCGGCGACCGCTTACATACATTTCGCGACGCGGGACGCCGCCCTCCTCGAGCTGATGTTTGCCGCCAAGCGAGGCGAGCAGTCCGCCGCGGTGCGGGATGCGTTCGGACGCGTCTTCGCCGAGGTCGATGGCCTGGTCCGGCGAGGGCAGCAGGCCGGCGAGCTGCGGCCGGGCGAGCCCGACCGCCTCCGCCTGCTCCTGTTCGCCACCATGCAGGGCATTGCCGCACTCGTCACGTCTGGCGCTGTCGATGCCAGGCAGAGCGACGGACTCATCGCGGACGCGGTAGCTCTCATCACGAACAGCTCGCACTGACGGCGGCCGCCCGGGTGTGGTCAGGCGCTCGCGGTCCGCCTGAACAACACGGTGGCAAGGGTGAAAGCGCCGATGACGATGCCCCCGAACTCCGCAAGCGTGAGCCAGAGGTGGCTGCCGGGCGGCTGGTTCAGCAGCAGCGCACGAAGGGTGTCGACGGCCTGGGTGACAGGCTGGTTGACGGTGACCGCGCGCAGCCAGGATGGCATCGTGCCAGCCGGGACCAGAGCGCTGCTGAAGAAGATCGGGATGATGATAATCGCAGCGAGTTGCTGCGCGACCTCGACGCTCTTGCCAAGTAGTCCGATCAGGGCGGCGAGCAAGGACAGGGCGAGCGTGACGAGGAGGTAAACGGCGGCGGCGGTAGCCCATCCGCCAGTGCTCGCGGCGGGGCGGAAGCCGACGGCGTAGCCTGCCGCGATCGCCACGGCCAGGCCGAGAAGGCCGCGCGCGAGGTCAGCGATCACGTGCCCGGTAATGACAGCGGACTTAGCCATCGGCAGGGTGCGGAACCGGTCAATGACTCCTTCCAGCATGTCGGCAGCGACGCTAATCGTTGTGGTGACCGCGGCGAAGGCCGCTGCTACCACGAAGATCCCTGGCATCACGAAGTCGATGTAGCTGCCGTGTGTGCCGGTCCTGATCGCGCCGCCGAACAGGAAATCCACCAGAACCACGATCAGCACGGGTTGCAGTGTGACATTGACTAGCTGCTCAGGGTCGTTGCGGATGTGCCGGAGGCTGCGCTTGACCATTTCCCAGTAGTCGCTCGCCACCCACGCCAAAGAGGTATGTCGAGCGCGCGCCGACCCGGCGGTCATGGCGCGTCCACCGGTACTGCGGCAGTGCGGGCACGACCCGTGAGGTGCAAGTACACGTCGTCAAGATCTGGCTCACGGAGCGCGAACCGCTCGATGCATACGCCCGCGCGCACGGCTGCCTGGGTAATCGCGTTCAGTTCCCTGATGCCGTCCAGGCCGCTGCCCTGGACAGTCACCCGCACAGTTCGGCGCGCTTCGTCGGTCACAACGGCAAGTGCGCCGAGGGCGTCGGTCAGCCGGGTGACGTCGGCTTCAGTGACGCCGATCAAGTCGAACTGCGCCTGCCCGGCGCGTGCCTTGAGCTCGGCTGGTGTTCCAGCGGCCACGACGGTGCCGGCGTCAATGAAGACGACCGAGTTGGCCATCGTGTCTGCTTCGTCCAGGTACTGAGTAGTCAGCAGTACGGTGGTCCCGCGTCCGACCAGGCCCCGGATGATTTCCCACAGGGCGTGACGGCTGGCGGGATCCAGGCCGGTGGTGGGCTCGTCAAGGAACAGGATCCGGGGTTCGGCCATGAGGCTCAGCGCGAGATCGAGCTTGCGGCGCATCCCGCCGGAGTAGGTCTTGACCGCTCTCTTTCCGGCGCCGGCGAGATCGAAGAGGTCCAGCAGCCACCCTGAGCGCTCGCGCACGACCGGCCAGGGCAAGCGGTGCAGGCGGCCGAACATTGCCAGGTTCTCCGGGCCTGACAGCTTGCCGTCAACTGAAAGCGACTGGCCGGTCAACCCGATGAGCGCCCGGACACTCTCCGGGTCACGCGCTACGTCATAGCCGCTGACCCTTGCCATGCCGCCGTCCGGCCGCAGCAGTGTCGACAGGATGCGGACCACGGTGGTCTTGCCCGCGCCGTTTGGCCCGAGCAGCGCGGTAATCGTCCCGGCTCTGGCCTCGAAGCTGAAGTCGCGCAATGCGACGGTCTTCCCGTAACGCTTCGTCAGACCGACCGCGGCGATCGAGGGCTCGGTTCCGCAGGTCATCGCAGACCTTGCCGGAAGCGCTGGGCCAGCCATGCCTGCCAGTCAGCAAACAGCCGCGCCGGCCGATCATGGTGCCCGTCCCCGTTTCGCACGGGCCGGTTGCGCATCGGGCGGTTACGTAGCGAGCGGTTGCGCAGCGCGCGCTGATGCTGCGTGTTCAGCTCACTTGCCCTCGCGTGATCGGGCATCCAGGGGAGCCGGTGCATCGCGTCGTGCGCCAGCGCGCCGACGTCATTACTGAAGCCCATCGTGGTCCTTTCAGCGCGGGCCTACCTTATTCGTACCTGATACGAACAGACGCTACTCGTACGCTATACGAATGGCAACCGAGAACGACCACCGAACCATCTGGGCACTGCCGGCGCCGGCCGTCCGCAAGCCGCGCTACACCCGCGAGCAGATCGCTGACGCCGCGCTGGGCATCGCTGACCAGGAGGGATTCGAGGCGGTCACGATGAAGCGGATCGCTGCCGAACTCGGCGCGGGAACCATGACCCTCTACTACTACGTGCGCAACAAGACCGACATCGTCGCGCTAATGCACGACGCGATCCTCGCCGATGCGCTCGTTCCCGACGACGACCTGCGCGGCAGCTGGCGGACTGCCATCTCAGCCATCGCCCGGCGGAGCAGGCACGTGCTCATGGCCCACCCGTGGTCGCTGGCTTCGCTGACCGAAGCGCAGTTCGGGCCGAACGCGATGCGTCATTTCGAGCAGTCACTCGCCGCGGTGGCCAACACCGGGCTGCCGACTGCGGCCAGGTTCGAGCTCATCGCCGCCGTCGACGACTACGTGTCCGGCAACGCCATGCACGCCGTCGAGGCCCTGACCAGGGCGAGGGCAGCCGAGGCCGACCCGGCCATGGTCGAGGCCGCGGTGTCCTACGGAATCGCCCAGATCCAGTCCGGGGATTTCCCTCAGCTCAGCGCGATCTACGCGCACAGCGAGGAGAGCGGAGAATTCGCCGGGCCGCCAATGACAGAAGACGCCCTGACCAGCCAGTTCGAACGCGGCCTCCAGGCCATGCTCGACGGCCTCGCCACGCGGATGAACATCGGCTGATAATGCCCCCGCCCCGCCGCTTCCTCGGCTTATGACTACCGACCCTAGGTACTGCGCGATTCGCTGACTGACGCCGTTCGTCAGACTGCCTCGTCTTCGGGCTCCGAGCTTCCAGGCTCCGTGCTTCCAGGCTCCGGGCTGCCCGGCTGGTCCGCCTCACTCGCGGTGCCAGGGGAGCCAGCAGCTTCAGCGGGCAGCGTCGCGCGTCGCCGGATGGCCTCGAGGCTGTCATGAACCGCCTGCCAGACACCAGTCAAGCTGGCGCTGGCCGCCAGATCCCCGCGGATGGTGCCGGGCGGGTCGGCCGTGCCGCCGAGCGCATCTACCGCCGCCCGACCGGTGCGGATGATCAGCGGGTCCCTAGCCTCAATCGTGACCTGCTCTTCCGTCACCCTGACCACCATCTGACGCCTGCCCGCCTCTTCCGGCTGCTCGTCGCTAGTCCCGGTGACGTCCGCGGTCCTCAGCGCCTCACGCGCCTGCTCCAGGTCAACGCCGAGTGCGGTCAGCGCCCGCGCGGCCGCGGTATCGGGATCGCCGAGGGCTGCGAGCAGCAAATGGTGCGAGCCGACCGGCTGTGATCCGGCAAGGCGCGCGGCCTCGGTCAGGCTGATGTCGGCGGCCGGCGTGGTGCGCATTCCGGTTTGCTCGCCCGCCTCGCCCGGCTCAGCGGGCTCGGCGGACTCACCAGGCTGGAGGGTCTCGCCAAGATCGGCTCCCGAGCGCCGCCGCAGCCAGCGGGGGCCCCTCGCGGGACTGGTCTCGGCCGGCATCGCGGGCACCAGGTCGAGTACCGCCATGCGAATCGGCAAGAGGTCGGCTGAATGCTGCCGCAGGATCTGCGCGGCGACGCCATTGCCTTCCCGGATCAGGCCGAGCAGGATGTGCTCGGTTCCGATGTACCCGTGGTGCAGCTGCAATGCCTCGCGGAGCGCGAGCTCAAGTGTCTTCTTCGCCCGCGGGGTGAACGGGATATGCCCGCTCACCTTGCTCTTGCCGGTACCGATGATTGCCTCGACCTCTTCGCGGGCCCCCTGAAGGGTGACCCCGGAGCGCTCGAGGGCCCGGAAAGCGACGCCGCCGGGCTCGCCGAGCAGCCCGAGCAGCAGATGCTCGGTGCCGATGTAGTTGTG
>DATMMA010000334.1:0-4024 GCA_035570295.1 Streptosporangiaceae bacterium | reverse complement strand
CTGCCATTGATCGTCAAGCCAGCCGCGGCCGGGCCGACCTGGCATGAGGTGCCCGCCGACGCCGTTCTCGAGGTGCCGCTGCGGCACCCGGACTACAGCGGGTTCGCCGAACTCGGGCTGCGCTGGTACGCGGTCCCGGTGATCAGCGACATGGAACTCGAGGCGGGCGGAATCTGTTATCCGGCCGCGCCGTTCAACGGCTGGTACATGTGCACCGAGATCGGCTCTCGTGACCTGGGCGATGCCGCACGCTACAACCAGTTGCCGGCGATCGCGAACCGGATGGGCCTGAACAGCAACGATGACCGCACACTGTGGAAGGACCGCGCTGTCACTGAGCTCAACGTCGCCGTCATGCACTCGTTCAGCAGCGCCGGGGTGACGATCACCGACCACCATACCGAGTCAGTCCGGTTCCTGAAGCACCTGGAGATCGAGGAGCGCAGCGGGCGGGCCTGCCCAGCCGACTGGTCCTGGATCGTGCCGCCTGCGGCCGCATCAACCACGCCGGTATTTCATCGGTATTACGCGGATTTCGATGCCTCGCCTAATTTCTACCGTCGAGCGGACGCGGCCGTCCCTATGACCAGCTAGTCGCCCAGTACCGCGTCTACGAAAATCTCGGGATCGAAGAATGCAAGATCGTCGGACCCTTCGCCAAGGCCAACGAGCTTGACCGGAACGCCGAGCTCCCGCTGGACCTGGATGACGATCCCGCCCCTCGCCGTCCCGTCCAGCTTGGTAAGGATGATTCCGGTGATGTCGACAACCTCGGCGAAGACGCGGGCCTGCCGC
The DNA here is from genome assembly GCA_035570295.1 of Streptosporangiaceae bacterium. Lineage (GTDB taxonomy): Bacteria > Actinomycetota > Actinomycetes > Streptosporangiales > Streptosporangiaceae > JAJYUU01. Next base: position 3,229 of record DATMMA010000334.1, on the reverse strand, counting down.
AGGCCGTTCTGGCCGGTCGTCGCGTCGAGGACGAGCAGCACCTCGTCAACCGAGCCGTGTTTCTCGATCACCCGCTTGATCTTGCCGAGTTCGTCCATCAGCCCCGTCTTGGTGTGCAGACGGCCTGCTGTATCCACGATGACGCTGTCCGCGCCCTGCTGAATGCCGACGTTGACGGCCTCGAAGGCGACACTGGCCGGGTCCGCGCCCTCGCGGTCCGACCGCACCACTTGTGCGCCAACCCGGTCGCCCCAGGTTTGCAACTGGTCCGCGGCAGCGGCGCGGAACGTGTCCGCTGCGCCCAGCACGACCGTCTTGCCGTCACCGACGAGCAGCCTTGCGAGTTTGCCGCAGGTCGTGGTCTTACCGGTGCCGTTGACGCCGACCACGAGGACCACCGACGGCCGGTCGCCGTGCCTGGCCAGGTGCAGCGTCCGGTCCATGTCCGGATTGATCATGGAGACCAGGCTGGCTCGCAGCATCTCACGGACCGCGGCCGGGTCAGTCGTGCCCGCGACCTTGACCTCGGTCTTGAGCTCCTCGACCAGTTCCCTGGCCGGGCCTACGCCCATGTCGGCAGTGATCAGGGTGTCTTCGATCTCCTCCCAGGACTGCTCGTCCAGCCTGCCCGAGGAGATCAGGTTGAGCAGTACCGAGCCGATCGCTGAATGCGACCTTGCAAGCCTGCCGCGCAGCCGGGTGAGCCGGCCCGCCGACGGCGGTGGCTTCTCGACGACGCGGCTCGGCGGCTGCTCTGGCGGCGCGGTGATGTCCGGGGGCGCGACGGGCGCGATTGGCTCAGGCGGCGCGAGCGTCGCCGTCCCGGTAGCACCGGACTCGGTTCCGCCCTGGCTGAGCTGGCCGGCACCGCCGGGCTGATCTCCAGGCGGCAGCGACCGCCGGCGCGACCTGACGTACGGAACGAGGCCCGCGGTGCCGCCGCCCACGACTGCGGCGGCGATCACAGCAATGATGATGTCTTCAAGCATGGCGCAACCAGTCTGACAGACCACGGCCGGTAACCAGGCACACTGGCCGGCCGACCTCCGCGAGAACCGCTGGCTGGCGCCCCTGTGCGCCAGGTAACGCCCGGTCAGGCCTGCTCTGCGGACTCGCGCTCGCGCAACCGCTGGCTGATCACGGTAGACACGCCGTCGCCGCGCATGCTGATCCCGTAAAGCGTGTCAGCGACCTCCATGGTCCGCTTCTGGTGAGTCACGATGATCAGCTGGGAAACGTCCCGCAGCTCGGCCAGGATCTCCAGCAGCCGCTGCAAGTTGGTGTCATCGAGGGCCGCCTCGACCTCGTCCAGGACGTAGAACGGCGAGGGCCTGGCCCTGAAGATCGCCACCAGGAAGGCGATTGCCGTGAGCGAGCGCTCGCCACCGGACAGCAGTGATAGCCGCTTGACCTTCTTGCCAGGCGGCCGCGCCTCGATGTCGATTCCCGTCGCCAGCATGTCATCCGGATCGGTCAGCACGAGCCTGCCGTCGCCTCCCGGAAACAGCCTCGCGATGATCGAGGAGAACTCTTCGGCAACGTCGGCATAGGCGGAGCTGAACACTTGCTGGACCCGCTCGTCGACTTCTCTGATCACCGTGAGGAGATCCCGGCGGGTCTTCTTCAGGTCCTCCAGCTGCGCCACCAGGAAAGCGTGCCGCTCTTCCAAGGCAGCGAATTCCTCAAGCGCCAGCGGGTTCACCTTGCCGAGCTGGTCGAGCTGCCGCTGCGCGTGCTGCGCCCGCCGCTCCTGCTCCTCGCGGTTGTAGGCCGTCGCGAGCTTGCCCTCCTCCGCGCCGGGCACCATGACATCCGGCCCGTACTCGACCACCAGCACGTCGGCCTCGGTAGCGAACTCCTCCAGCGCCCGGGCGGCGATCTGCTCCAGCTGCAGCTGTTTGGTGGTGCGAGCGATCTGCGCCCCGTGCGCGCTCTCAACGACCTTCTCTAGCTCCTCCGACGCGTCCCTGATCCTGGCCCGGACCGCCTTGAGCTCGCCGTCCCGGCTCTTGTGCGCTTTCTCGGCTTGCTGGCGGTCGGCATCAGCGGCCGCGCTGGACTCCTGGATCCTGGCGAGCGTGATCCTGGCACCCTCGGCGACGGCGCTGGCGACCAGTGCGCCCGCCGCCCGCCGCTCCGCCCTGGCCAGCGCGCGAGCTGCCGCCTGGCGCTCGGCCACCGCAGCTGCTGCCAGCGAGTCGGCCCGCCCGGAGATCGCCCGCTGCCGCTCCTCGACGGTACGGACCTCGAGCCGGGCTTCCATCTCGGCGGCCCGCGCGGCTACGGCAGCATCGGCGAGCTGCTGTCGGCTGGCGGGCTCGGCAGTACTAGCCAGGGTGGGGTCCCCGGAACCAGGCCCGCCCCCATCCTGGCTAGGCCCATCCTGGCTAGGCCCGGCATGGCTGAGCCCTTCCTGGCTAGTCCGATCCTGGCTGAGCCCGTCCGCGCCGGCCCCGTCGTGGCCAGCTCTATCCTGGCCAGCCCGCTCTGATTGCTGCGTTTGCTGTGTGTGCTGGGCCAGCCGCGCCTGCGCCTCGGCGGCCTGCGCCAGGCTGTGCTGGCGCGACTTCTCTGCTGCGGCGATTGCGGCCGTCAGCCGGCCAACCTCGTCCCTGGCGGCTCTGGCCCGCCCGGCGAGCGAGCCGAGCTTCCCGGACGTTTCCGCCGCTGCCGCATCCGCCTGCTGAAGCCCCGCGGCCGCCTCGGCGAGCACCTGCCTGGCCTGGTCCTCTTCCTCCAGCGCCGCTGCGAGCTGCCGCTCAGCCCGCTGGCAGCTTGCCTCGGCGTCGCGCAGCAACGACACGGCCTCATTGGCGGCCGCCCGCAGGCTGAGCAGGCTTCGTTCAGCGGCGGACCCGCCGCGGGCCCAGTGCGTGCCGAGCATGTCGCCGTCGGAGGTGACCACCTTGAGCCGTGAATCGGCCCGCAGCACCTTCAGTCCGTCGGCCAGGCTCGGCACGACAACGACGTTGCCGAGCAGCTCGGTGACGGCGCCGCTGAGTTCGGCCGGCGCGCTAACAAGATCAATAGCGGCAGAAACGTGCTCGACGCCGCTCTCGGCCGACAGCCTGCTGATGTCCGCTTGCCGCCGCTGGCCCCCGTTGCTTGCCGCACTGGTATTTGCTGCACCGGTGCTTGCCGCACTGGTGTCTACTGCACCGTTGTTCGCTGCACCGTTGTTCGCTGCACCGTTGTTCGCTGCACCGTTGTTCGCTGCGCCATTGTTCGC
>DATMMA010000333.1:0-19240 GCA_035570295.1 Streptosporangiaceae bacterium | reverse complement strand
TCACGAGTCCAGGTGCGGGTACCGGTACTCGGTGGCGGGCAGGTGATTGCGCTTGATCGCCCGCGGGCTGGCAAATCGGATCATGTTCCAGACAGTGCCGGCCTTGTCGTTGGTGCCGGACGCCCGCGCGCCGCCGAACGGCTGCTGGCCGACGACCGACCCGGTGGGCTTGTCGTTGACGTAGAAGTTGCCCGCCGCATACCGCAACGCGTCGCTGGCCTGCGCGACGGCGCTCTCATCGGCGGCGAAGACCGCCCCGGTGAGGCCGTAGGGGGTGGACTCGTCGACGAGCCGCAATGCCAGTTCCCACTCAGCGTCGTCATAGACATAGGTGCTCAGCACCGGGGCGAACAGCTCCTCGGTCAGGAATGGCGAGGCCGGGTCGCTGACCTCCAGCACAGTCGGGTCGACGAACCACCCGGTGGAGTCGTCGGTGCTCCCGCCCACGACCACCAGCCCCTCCGCACGGGCGCGCGCCAGCGCCTTGACGTGCTTGGCGTGCTGGCGGGCGTTGATGACAGCGCCTACGTAGGTCTGCGGCAGCGTCGGGTCGCCAACGACTACGGACTCGGTGAGCCCGACCAGCCGCTCGCGCAGGGCCGGCCACAGGCTGCGCGGCGCATAGAGCCGGGACGCAGCTGAGCACTTCTGGCCCTGGTATTCGTAAGCGCCGCGAATGCAGGCCGCTGCCAGCGCATCGAGGTCGGCCGACGGATGGGCCAGGATGAAGTCCTTGCCGCCCGTCTCGCCGACAACCCGGGGATAGTTGCGGTAGCCCGAGATGTTCGCGCCGATGGTCTGCCAGATGTGCCGGAAGGTCGCGGTCGACCCAGTGAAGTGCACGGCGGCAAGGTCTCGGTGGCCGAGCGCGACCTGCCCGATCTCCGGCCCGTCGCCATAGACGACGTTCACGACGCCGTCGGGAAGGCCCGCCTCGCGCAGCAGGGCCATCGACAGGTGGGCGACAAGTGAGGCGCTCTCCGCGGGCTTCCACACCACGGTGTTGCCGAGCACGGCAGGACCGAAAGCGAGGTTGTTCATGCAGGTGAAGTTGAACGGCGTGATGGCGAGGACGAAGCCCTCCAGCGGCCGGTACTCGGCCTGGTTCCACATGCCGGGCAGCGAGCCGGGCTGCACCTCGTACATGGCGAGCATGTTCGCGACGTTCGCGCGCATGAAGTCGACAGTCTCGCATGCCGCGTCGATGTCGGCCTGGTAGGTCGTCTTGGACAGCTCCAGCATGGTCGCAGCATTGAGCCGGTCCCGCCACGGGCCGTGCTCCAGCATGTCGGCTGCCCGCAGGAACGGGGCGGCGCGCTCCTCCCAGGACAGCCGGCCCCACCAGGACGAGGCCGCCAGGGCTGCGTCGATAGCGTCGGTGACCTGCGTCGCGGATGCGTAGTGAACCTGGCCAATCTGGCGGCCGTGCTCGTGCGGGGTGACCACGGCGGCATTGCGGCCGGTACGGACCTCCCGCCCGCCGATGAGGTTTGCAATGTCGTAGTCGGCGGTCCTGACCTCGGCCAGCGCCGCCGTGATCGCGGTCCGCTCGGGCGAGCCTGATCCGTAGCCGCGGGGCGCTGTGGGGCCGATCGGGAATAGCCCGGTCCTTCCGGCGGGAGCGGTCATGGCAGTGCCTCCGGAGATGACGAGGTGGTCGTGACGAACGGTAAGCCGAGCCCGCGCCGCGCGGCTTCGGCGTCGCTGCGGAACTTAGGCGCGTTCTTTCCTACGATTGTCGAAGGAGGAAGCGGATGGTGAGCGGCCCGGCGGACGTGCAGTCGGCCGTCGATGAACTCGCGGCGTCGCTGGCGCTGCCTGTGCTGATCGAGGATGCCGCGCACCAGCCGCTCTGGTGGAGCGCGCAGGGCGACGTCGACGGGACGCGGGTGCGCAGCATCCTGGAGCGCACTGTCGAGCCTGCCGCTGCCGCCCTGGTCGCCAGGATGCGACTGGCCTCTGCGGACAGACCGGTACGCACCCCCGCGGTCCCCGAGGCAGACATGCTGCCCCGGTGGTGCGTCCCGCTGCGGGCCGGCCGTGAGCTGCTGGGATACCTATGGGTGCTGGACGCTGACGCGACGGTGACCGACGCCCAGGTCGCCAAGGCCGCGGCCTGCGCCGAGCAGGCGGCTGCCTGGATCACGCGGGCCAGAGCGGCAGGCGAGCTACGCGACCAGCGGCGGTCGCTGTTGCTGGCCCAACTCCAGGCCGGCCCTAACGACGCCGCTGCCCGCGAGCTGATCGCTCTGGAGCGACTGGACCCCGCCGTCACCGTCGAGGTTCACGCGCCGGGCACCGGGTCGGCAGCCCGCGGCGGAGAGTGGGACCTGGCCGGCGGGATGACCGCCCGGCTAATCCCGCCGCCCGCCGGGATAACGCGCGCCAGGATGCCGCGAGCCGAGGCGTCTGTCGCTGCCAGCGGCCCCCCGCTTCCTCTCGCCGACCTGCACCTGGCGGTCCAGCGTGCTGCGGTGACGGTTCGCGCCTTGCGTGCCGGGGCGCGGCCGCCCCGGCCGACCTGGGACGCACTCGGGTCGTGGCACTTGGTCGCCGCCGCGCCCGACGACCTGCGCGTGGCCGACATCCACCCCGGCGCGGACATCCTCGGCCGGCTGCCCCGGCCGGACCTCCTGATTACGGCGCGCACCGTGCTCGACTGCGGCGGCGACATCGCGGCTGCCGCGGCGTCGCTGCACATCCACCGCACGACGCTCTACTACCGCATCGACCGCATCGAGGCGCTGACTGGGGTGAACCTCCGCGCGGGCCCCGGCAGGGACGACCTGCACCTTGCGCTGCGGCTGGCTGCCTACCGCGAGGCAGGCAGCTGACGGCCGGCTGGAGCTTTCGACAATTGTCGCAACGCCAGCCGCGTTCTTCCGCGCCGGCGACGAAGCTGGGGCGCGCCGCCGGGGCTTACCGTCGAGGAACCGCATCGGACGTTGCTACCGGAGGCCGGATGGGAATCGAGGCCAGCACGGATGTCATCGTCATCGGCGCCGGCGTGCTCGGCGCCAGCTCCGCTAGCCACCTGGCCAGCGCCGGGCTGGCGGTCACTGTCGTTGAGCGCTGCGGCGGCCCCGCCCAGGGCAGCACCGGCCGGTCCTTCGCATCGGTCCGGGCGCAGTGGGCTGACCCGCTCAACATCGAGCTGTCCTGGCGCAGCATCTGCACGTACCGCTCGTTCAGTGCCGACCATGGCACCGACGTCGGCTACCGGCCGAGCGGGTACCTGCTGCTAGTACCCGGGCCTGCCTGGGAGGCTCAGCTGGCCGCGGTCAGCCTGCAGCGCGAGCACGGGGTGCCGGTCGAGGTGCTGAGCCCGGCTGCCGCCGCCAGCATCGTCCCGTTCGAGTCGGCCGGGATCGCGGGCGCCACCTGGGGCCCGGCCGATGGGGTCGTCGATCCGCACCTGGCGACGGCCGCATACCTGGCCATGGCGCGCGCAGCCGGCGCCCAGGTGCTATTCGGCCACCCGGTCACCGCGATCGAGGCCGGCCCGGCCGGCGACTGGGCGGTGACGGCCGGCGGGCGCCTGCTGCGCGCCGGGCACGTCGTGAACGCGGCGGGTGGTTGGGCTGCTGAGGTAGCCGCGCTGGCCGGGCTCAGTGTGCCGGTCACCCATTCGCGGCGCAACATATACGCGACGGCGCCCGGCGCGCTGCCGACCCAGGTGCCGATGACCATCGACCTGGGCACGGGCTTCTACCTGCGCAGTGAGGGGCAACGTCTGCTGTTCGGCGCGGCCCGGCCGGACCAGGCCGACGGCTACGACCTGAGCGTCGACTGGCCGTGGATGGAATCGGTGTTGCACACCGGGGTGGCGCGTTTTCCATGGCTGGCCGTGCTGCCGCTGGACCGGGCCGCATGCTGGGCGGGCACCTACGAGAACAGCCCGGATCACCACGGCATCCTCGGCGCCGACCCGGCCGCGCCGACCTGGGTGCACGCGTGCGGCTTCTCAGGCCACGGCCTGATGCAGGCCCCCGCAATCGGGCAGCTGGTCGCCGAGCAGGTCAGCCGTGGCGAGATCACCAGCATCGACGTGACGGCGCTGAGTGGCGCGCGGTTCGCCGCCGGAGCTCCAGCGCCGCGGCTGGGGCTGGTGTTCTGATGCGGACAGGAACCTGCTGTTGTACCGTCGGCCGGGCTGAGCCGCGGCATCGAGCACGGTGCCAGGCAGGCGAGCAACAGCCGGAACCTCGAGGTGAGCGATGACCACCCCTTTCCGCATGGTGCACCACATCTGCATCGTCGTGCATGACATCGACAGGGCCGTCGGCTATTACGAGTCGGTCGGCATCGGCCCGTGGCAGGATTACCCGCCGCTGCAGCAGTACACGGCGCTCGCGGTCCCGAACCGCGACGCCTTCCTGGCCACGAAGTACAAGCTCGCCAACCTGGACAACGTGCAGCTGCAGCTCTGCCAGCCGCCGATGCTCGACTGCCCGCAGCGGAGATTCCTGGACTCGCGCGGCGAGGGCGTGTTCCAGATCGGCTTCGAGCGCGACATCGACGTGGCGGCCGCGGAGGGTGCCGCGCTCGGCCTGCGGGAGCTGATGCGCGGCCAGCGCTCCAACGGGACCGGATTCGTCTACTTCGACACTCTGGATGAGGCCGGCGTCGTGCTCATGACGCGGCAGACCGCGCCGCCGCCCGGGTCGCCGCCGGCACCTGCCCCGCAGCGGCCGGCGGCTGGCTGAACGGTCGTCAGTTGCCGGCAAGTCAGCTGCCGGAGAAATACCGCCGCGGGTTGTCGACCAGCATCAGCTGGATCTGCGACTCGGTGACGCCCCGCTCACGCAACGCCGGCAGCACGTCGTCAAACAGGTGCTCGAAGTGCCAGGCTGGCGCGAAGCGAGGGATCACCTCCGCAGGGAACCAGTCGATGTGGCACGCAGCATCATGCGACAGCACCATGCGATCCGCGTACCCACGCTCGCACATCGCCGCTACCGTCCCGATCCGGTCTTCGAATGGCGTGATCAGGTCCAGCCCGAACCGGTCCATGCCGAGCAGGCATCCGGCGTCGGCAAGTTCGGACAGGTAAGCAAGGTCGGTGGTGTCGCCGCTATGGCCGAGCACGACTTTGGTCAGGTCGGCCTTCTCGGCCCGCAGTACGTCAAGCACCGCCCGGCCGGTAAACGAGTGCGGGTGAGTGTGCACAGTCACCGGGGCGCCGGTCTCGGCGTGCGCCCGGCAGACCGCCCGCAGCACCCGTTCCACGCCCGGCGTCATCCCCGGCTCGTCGATCGCGCACTTGAGAAACGCGGCCTTGACCTGCGTGCCCGCGATCCCGGTGGTGAGGTCGCCGATGAACAGCCGCGCCATCGGGTCAAGCCCGCCGGTTGCTGAATCTGCTGGGCCGGGCCCGCGGTAGCGGAAGTAGAACGGCACGTCGTTATAGGTGTACAGGCCGGTCGCGACGACGATGTTGAGGCTCGTGCCGTCGGCGACCCGGATGATCCGCCGGATGTCGCGGCCAAGACCGATCACCGTGGGATCGACGATCGTCTGGCAGCCGCGCTTGGCCAGCGCATCCAGCTTGAGGATGGCGTCGTCGACCCGGTCGTCCTCGTCCCAGCCGGCCGGGTAGTTGACCCGGATCTCCTCGTTCAGGACGAACACGTGCTCGTGCATGAGCGTCGTCCCGAGAGCCTGCACATCGACGGGACCCCGGACGGTCTCGACCATTGCCATGGCAGCACCGTAGCGTGGAGCCGTACTGACCGGTAGGTAGCATTGTCCGGACTCGTCGTGGCCGCAACTGGCCTGGAGGCTCAGAGATGGATTTCGCATTCGACACGCGCACCGAGGACCTCCGCGGCCAGCTTCAGGCATTCCTCGACGAGCACGTCATCCCTGCCGAGAAGGTGTTCGAGGAGCAGGCTGCCGGGATGGCAAGCCAGGGTCGCGGCTGGGAGCGCCCGCCCGTCCTCGAGGACCTCAAGGCCGAGGCCAGGAAGCACGGCCTGTGGAACCTGTTCCTGGCGCACCATCCGCAGGGCGCCGGGCTGAGCAACCTCCAGTATGCGCCGCTGGCCGAGATCACCGGCCGGTCGTTCATCGCGCCGGAGGCGCTCAACTGTGCCGCGCCGGATACTGGCAACATGGAGGTCCTGGCCGAGTTTGGTACCCCTGAGCAGCAGAAGCAGTGGCTGCAGCCGCTGCTCGACGGCGAGATCCGGTCCGCCTTCTGCATGACCGAGCCGGACGTGGCATCCTCGGACGCCACCAACATCTCCACAAGCATCACCCGCGACGGCGACGTGTACGTGATCAACGGCCGCAAGTGGTGGTCCAGCGGGGCGATGGACCCGCGCTGCAAGATCCTCATCGTGATGGGCAAGAGCGATCCGGAGGCTGACCGGCACCGGCAGCAGACCCAGATCCTGGTCCCGAGAGACACTCCGGGCGTCAACATCAAGCGAGGCATGCACGTCTTCGGCTACACCGACGGGACGCACGGCGGTCACGCGGAGATCGAGTTCGCCGACGTCCGGGTCCCGGCAAGCAACGTCATCGCCGGCGAGGGCGAGGGCTTCGCGATCGCCCAGGCCCGCCTTGGCCCGGGCCGTATTCACCACTGCATGCGGCAGATCGGCGCGGCCGAGCGCGCGCTCGAGCTGATGTGCCGCCGGGTGACCGGTCGCGTTGCCTGGGGTAAGCCGCTGGCTGAGCAGGGCGTGATCCAGGACTGGATCGCCGAGTCACGGGTGCGGATCGAGGCCGCGAGACTGCTCGTGCTCAAGACCGCCTGGCTCATGGACACCGTTGGCAACAGGGGCGCGCATACCGAGATCCAGTCCATCAAGATCCTGGTGCCGCAGACGACCGAGTGGATCATCGACAAGGCGATCCAGGCGCACGGCGGCGGCGGTGTCAGCCAGGACTTCCCGCTGGCGATGATGTGGGCGCACACCCGGACGCTGCGGTTCGCCGACGGCCCCGACGAGGTGCACAAGCGGTCACTCGCCCGGCGCGAGCTCAGGAAGTATCAGTAGGTGAAGTATCAGTAAGCCAGGCACCCGGACCGAGATCGGCCCGGTAATGCCGGGGAATGCCCTGGAGATCAGCAGATGAGTCCCCGGTCCCGCGGGCAGGCCGGGGGCATGCAGAGGATAGACCGGGCTTAGCCGCCCGTTACTCAGGAGGAACATATGTCAGAGGCGTCCCAGCGAGTAGCCGTCGTCACCGGTGCCGCGCGCGGCATCGGCGCGGGAACGGCTAGGCGCCTGGCTTCGGACGGGTTCGCGGTCGCGGTGCTCGACCTGAAGGAAGGCGACTGCGCCGCAACCGTCGACGCGATCACGCAGGCCGGCGGCAGGGCCCTGGCCGTGGGCGCCGACGTCAGCGACGCCGATCAGGTACAGACGGGTGTCGACAAGATCGCCAGCGAGTTCGGCGCCCCCGCCGTCCTGGTCAACAACGCAGGCGTCATCCGCGACAACATGCTGTTCAAGATGACCCTCGACGACTGGGACACCGTGCTCGGCATCCACCTGCGCGGCTCGTTCCTGATGACCAAGGCCTGCCAGAAGTACATGGTCGACAACAAGTGGGGCCGGGTCGTCAACCTGTCCTCCAGCTCGGCGCTCGGCAACCGCGGCCAGGCCAACTACTCCGCCGCCAAGGCCGGCCTCCAGGGTTTCACCAAGACCCTCGCGATCGAGCTCGGCCAGTTCGGCATCACGGCCAACGCGGTCGCGCCCGGCTTCATCGCCACCGACATGACCGCCGCCACCGCGGCACGGATCGGCATCGGCTTCGAGGACTTCCAGAAAGCCGCCGCCGGCAGCATCCCGGTCCGCCGGGTCGGCACCCCCGACGATGTCGCGCACGTGATCTCCTTCCTGGTCAGCGAGGGTGCCGGGTTCGTCTCTGGCCAGGTCATCTACGTGGCTGGCGGGCCGTTGTGTTGACAGAAGGCACAGGGCTCGCAGATAACACCGACCAGGGCGGGAACGGGCGCTTGACCGACGCCGACGCCCTCCGGTCGCAGGTTGCCGAGTTCCTCGCGGCGCATGACCCGGCCAGTGCCGAGCGGCTGGAGTTCCTGCGCGCCCGGTTCGACGCCGGACTGGCCTGGGTGCATTACCCGGCAGGGCTCGGCGGACAGGGACTGCCCCGTTCCCTTCAGGTTGTGGTTGATCGCGAATTCCTGGCAGCCGGTGCGCCGACGAACCACCCCGAGCGCAACGGCATCGGGCTGGGCATGGCCGCGCCGACCATCCTGGCGCACGGCACGCCGGAGCAGAAGGAGCGCTGGCTGCGGCCGCTGTGGACGGGGGAGGAGATCTGGTGCCAGCTGTTCAGCGAGCCGGGCGCGGGGTCTGACCTGGCCGGGCTGGCCACGCGGGCGGTTCAGGACGGCGACACCTGGACGGCCAACGGGCAGAAGGTCTGGACGTCCTCGGCGCACATGGCTAAACGCGCGCTGCTGGTCGCGCGCACTGACCCGGACGCGCCGAAGCACGAGGGCCTTACCTACTTCGCGCTGGACATGAAGCAGCCGGGTGTCGAGGTGCGCCCGCTGCGGCAGATCACCGGCGAGGCTGAGTTCAACGAGGTCTTCCTCACCGACGCGAAGATCCCGGACGCCGACCGGATCGGCGACGTGGGCCAGGGCTGGACGGTCTCGATGTCGACCCTGATGAACGAGCGGGTCTCCATCGGCGGCAACGCCATGCCCCGCGAGGGCGGCATGATCGCGTCCGCGGCCAAGACCTGGCGGGAGCACCCCGAGCTGCGGACTCCGGGACTGCATGACCGGCTGCTCCGGTTGTGGGCCGATGCCGAGGTGGCCCGGCTCGCCGGCGCCCGGCTACGCCAGCAGCTCGCCGCCGGGCAGCCGGGTCCGGAGGGCTCGGCGGCCAAGCTGGCATTCGCCCGGCTGAACCAGGAGATCTCCGAGTTCGAGGTCGAGCTGGCCGGGGGAGACGGGCTGCTCTACGACGACTGGACGCTGCGGCGGCCGGAGGGCGCGAACTTCTTCGGCCGTAATCCTGGCTTCCGGTTCCTGCGGGCCAAGGGCAACTCGATCGAGGGCGGTACGTCGGAAATCCTGCGCAACATCATCGCCGAGCGGGTGCTCGGGCTGCCGAAGGAGGCCAGGGTCGACACCGGGCCGTGGAAGGATCTGCCCCGGTGACTGAGGCGACGGCGAGTGAGGCAACGGTGAACGACACAGCTTCAGGCCAGGCGGTGAGCGGAAGCGCGGCCGCTGGCGTCGATGGCGCTGCACGGCAGCCGGGCGCGAGCGGGCCCGGGGCGAGCGGGCGCAACCGGCCGGCCCGGACGGCGAACCTCTTGTACGGCGAGACTGAGACCGAGCTGCGCGCTGCGGTGCGCGAACTGCTCGCGGACAAGGCGCCCTGGCGGGACGTGCTGGCAAGGACCGAGACTGGCCAGACTTACGACGAGAGCCTCTGGCACACGCTCGCGGCCGAGGTCGGCTGCGCGGGGCTGCTGATCCCGGAGTCCCTCGGCGGCGCCGGAGCCTCGTACCGCGAAGCCGCGGTGGTCGCGGAGGAGGTCGGCCGGGCGGTCGCTCCGGTTCCGTTCCTGGGCAGTGCTGTCATCGCGACGGCGGCGCTGTTGGCGGCAGGGGACACCGAGTACCTCCCGGAGCTGGCGAGCGGTGCGCTGACGGCCTCGCTGGCAATCCCGTTCGCGGCCGGGGCGCGTCACCGGCCCGAGGCGACGGTGCGGCTGGACGCGCCGCAGCGCGGTGACGGGCGCGGCGATTACCGGCTCACCGGCACGATCACCGGGCTGGCCGACGCGCTGCCGGCCGGCTTGCTGATCGTTCCGGTGGACAGCGTGCCGTACGGCCTGTACGCGGTGCGGGTCAGCGAACCCGGTGTCGGCAAGCGGCCGCTCGTCTCGCTGGACATGACCCGGCAACTGTGTGAGGTGCGGCTGGAGAGCGTGCTCGCCCGCCGCGTTGCGGCTGGCCAGCCGGCTGAGCAGGCGGTCGCGGCGGCGCTGCTTGCGGGCGCCGGCGTCGTTGCCTCTGAGCAGCTCGGCGTGGCTGAGCAGTGCCTGGACACGACTGTCGCCTACGTCAAGGAGAGGCGCCAGTTCGCCCGCCCGGTCGGCAGCTTCCAGGCGATCAAGCACCGGCTGGCTGACTTGTGGGTCTCGGTCACGCAGGCCAGGGCCGCGGCCCGGTATGCAGCCGACTGGCTGGCGGCCGGATTCGGTCCCGAGACGACGCTCGCGGTGGCACTGGCCAAGGCGACTTGCTCGGATACTGCGCTCAAGGCCGCACAGGAGATGGTCCAGCTGCACGGCGGGATCGGGTTCACCTGGGAGCACCCGGCGCACCTTTACCTCAAGCGAGCGAAAGCCGACTCGATCGGGCTTGGCACCGCGGACGCGCACCGGGCATCACTGGACGTGCTGGCCAATCTGCCAGCTCCGGAGTGAGCGCGCGGCGCTTGTCGGCCACTGTAAATGTGACCTGGCCCGCGCAGTCGCCCGCGGGTCAGTTGTGCCAGATCTCGGCATTTCACGCGGTTAAGAGCGAAACTCGCATTTAGATGCCGTAACGTCATCTCCGTTGCTGCAGTCTGCCGGGCTGCAGGCAACGCGCGAGTAACGGAGACCTGCAGGGACGCAGCTATGGCAGAGACTCAGGCAGAGGTTGGCCAGGCCAACACTGAGCAAGCCAGCACGGGCCAGGTTGATGCTGGACTGGCTGGCACACAGCACGGCGCAGGCCCGGAACAAGTCTCGGCTGACCGGCCTCCGTTGGGCGCAATTCATCACGTGGAGCTCTGGGTACCGAACCTGGACCGCGCCATCGTCAGCTGGGGCTGGCTGCTCACTGCGCTCGGCTACCGGATGTTCCAGGACTGGCCCGGTGGCCGCAGCTGGCTGTCCGGGCACGCCTACATCGTCGTCGAGCAGTCCCCGGCTCGCACCGCGAGCAGGCACGATCGGTGCCGGCCGGGGCTCAACCATCTGGCTTTCCACGTGCCAAGTCGGCGGCAGGTCGATGAGCTCACCGCAGAGGCGTTGCTGCACGGCTGGCGGCTGATGTTCTCGGACGTGCACCCGTACGCGGGCGGGCAGCAGCACTACGCGGCATACCTCGAGAACGCCGACGGCTTCGAGGTAGAACTCGTCGCTGACTGATCGCCGGACGACTGCTGGCGGGTGGGCGGCTGCGGCGGCAGATGCTCCAGAGCAGCCCTGCGTCACGTTCAAAGTTCTTGTCTGAGATAAGAATCTCCGGCGGCGATCCGAAACCCGGTGTCAACAATCTGTCTCAGTTTTAGAATCGCTCACAGTCACGGCCTTGACTCTGATAGTTGACTCGGGTGACGCTCTGTTAGGCCAGCCGAGTCATGTTCGATCTAGCTTGACCCGGGCCCGCGCAGAGGAGTGTGGAGCGCATGGGACACGTGAGCCGATCGCTGCACCGTTGGTCACGCGCTGCACATGAACTGGCTCCTGCAATCGCACAGACCATTGCTGTGGCCGTTGACGAGTCCTTTTTATACCCCTAAAATACAATTGACGGCGGTCACGTTGGGTAGTGTGAGTGAGGGCTCATGCGCCGGGCGAGCGCCGGGAAGGGTTGCATCATGAAGGTCGTCCGCACTCGAATCGCCGTCTCGGTCGCCAGTTCGGCTCTCCTCGCAAGTGGTCTCGGCTTGACTGGGATGGTCGTCAGCTCGACCAGCCAGAGCACTATCACTGCCAGTCAGTCCATCACTCAGCCGTGCCCGAATACGACGGTAATTGACTACTGTTCGCACAGGTAAGGAGGCATCGTTCTGCTGAGGCAAGGCCGAATCCGGTACGTGTGCCCGAATTGTCTTGTCTGACGTTCCTGCATCTGCTCATGATCGAGGTATGCTGCGGAGCCAGCTAATGCCTGACGCTCGCCAGGGTGGATTGATGCCGCACAATGATGCGAAGCGGCAGGATGGTCGTCGCGCCGCCTCGGACTATCTGCAGCAGTTGCTGCTGAAGCCCGGCGCGTACAGGCAGTCCTGGGAACGGTACGTCTCGCGTGAGCGGCGAGGCACGATCAATCAGCTTGCCGTAGCTGAGGTGATCGCCAGGCACCTCTGGTCGGTACCGCGAAATCCAGCTGACGCTGAGGTAACTCCGCACCAGCTCAAGGACACCGTTTCTCGTGCGCTCACCGGCCGACTGCTTAGTCGCCCCGCGCTGTCGCTCTTCATCGAGTCGTTTGGATTCTCTGAACACGAAGCCGGACGCCTGTGGCGGCTGTGGAACGGGTCGGTAAACATAGGTGTAATGTCCGGCAGCCACGCTGTGCCTGCACAAACTCAGCGAGAGCTTGCCGAAGTGCTCGGGCCGCCTCGACATCAAACGCTTTCGCTGCACGATCATGTCTATATTGGCGAGGACGGCAGAATCGATCATGCTCGGATGCTCCAAGTTGTCGAGGCGATTGCGCAGGGGGTCGACCGCGTTCCGTTCTTGTTCGACACAAACGTGCTGACTGTTGAAGTCGGGCAGGGCGGTAAGGAGTTGAACGGCAACGTCCAGCAGGTCCGGGGCGACACTTTCCTCGCGGAGGTATCGCTGGCCCGGACCTTGGATCTCGGGGAGACCACCACGCTCGAGTACTGGGTGACCTATCGTTTTCCCGGTGATCCAGCAGATCAAGCCGAGCGTGAGTTCCGGCGGGCGGTGATGCGGCATGCCGAGAACATCGACATGCGAGTTGAGTTCCACCCGAGTCGGCGGCCAGCACAGGTGTGGTGGGCTCACTGGGACGGAACGGATGGCGATGTAATTCAGCGCGAGGCCGTCACGCTTGACAGCCAGTGCTCCGCACATCGCTATATCCGGTCGGCAGACAAGACAGTTGTTGGTTTTTACTGGCAGTGGGAGTAGGCGGGTAGCCCAGTACTAACAGGCCGCGAGCAGGGACGCCGCGAGCTAGGTAGAAAGAGTCGCCCGTGAGCGATGCCACGCACGTGAAGGGTCGGCGCGCAGCCGCCGAGTACCTGCGGCAGTTACTACTCAAGCCGGGGCATTACCGCGAGGCATGGCAGCAGCATGTCGCGAGGCCGCGAGACGGTGTCATCAATCAGATGGCGGTTGCTGAAGTAATCGCCGGTCGATTGCGAGCGGCGCCTGGTCACCCTGGCGACGCTCAGATGATGCCCTACCAACTTCGAGACATGGTATCCGGCGCGTTGTCGGGCCTGCAGTTAAGCGCGTACATGGTGGAGCTCTTCATCGACGCGTTCGGGTTCTCCGAGCACGAAGCTATACGGCTGTGGCGGCTCTGGCACGGGTCGGCGAGGATAGGCGTGCTGTCAGGTAGCCACGCGGTGACCGGGCAAACCCAACGTGAGCTTGCCGAAGTGCTTGGGCCGCCTGGCCATCAGACCTTATCGCTGCACGATCACATCTATGTTGGTGAAGACGGCCGGATCGATCGTGCCCGCATGCTGCACGTCATTGAGGCGATATCCCAAGGTGTTGACCGGATCCCGTTCCTCTGTGATACGAACGTGCTGACCGTCGAGGTTGGCCAGGGTGGCAAGGAACTGAACGGCAATGTCCAGCAGATCCGTGACGACATGTTCTTCGCAGAGATTCTGCTGGCGCGGACCCTAGACCTTGGCGAGACAATCACCCTGGAATACTGGGTGACCTATCGTTTTCCCGGTGATCCAGCGGATCCGGCCGAACGCGAGTACCGGCGCGCCGTAATGCGCCACGCCGACAACATCGACTTGCGGGTTGAGTTCCACCCGAGTCGGCGGCCAGCACAGGTGTGGTGGGCTCACTGGGACGGTGACGACGGCGATGTAATTCAGCGCGAGACCGTTACGCTTGATAGCCAGTGCTCGGCGCAACGTTACGTTCGTTCGGTTGATAAGACAGTCGTGGGCTTCTGCTGGCAGTGGGAATCAGGTCCTCAGAGCTGAGTCGTGGCGAGTGTTGCCCAGGTCGCCGGGGCGCTAACCGGCTAGAGCAAGCTCAGCTTGCTTGCGTGAATCCGGGAGGCCGCTTGGCCGCAGCGTCCCGGCGCTCACCGGATTCCCGCGCGTGCTCAAGAGCAAAGGCGCGAATCAGCGGGTGCATGATGTACCGCTCCTCCGCGGCGCCGGCCTGCTGCACCGGCACGAGCAGTCCGACGGCGAGGAGTTGGCTGATAACGCCACCGTCACCTCCGCTGAGCATGGCGAGCTCGGCGCCGTCGATCTCCCCTGGGATCGTAGCGCCCGTGCACAGAGCAGTCCGGGCAGAGCTCGAGACGGCGCGGTAGCTCGAGCTGATGGCTGCCCTCACGGAGATGTCCTCCGCAGCCAGCACATCTAGCATTCGCCCGCTGCCAAGCTCACGTGCCAGTCTGGCCATAGTCAGCCCTGGCCTTGCCGCGAGCGTGACTCCGGCCAGGCGCAACGCCAGAGGCAGGCCAGCGCAGGCCGCGACGATAGCGCGGGCCGCGGCCGGCTCGGCCGCGACACGCGTCAGACCGGCAGTCAGTCCGAGCAGCGTGAGCGCATCAGAATCGGGGAGCCCGCTCAGCGCGACGAAACGCGCGCCAGCCAGCCCGGTCAGGCGGCCGCGACTCGTTACCAGCACAGCGGCGCCACCTGGCGCCGGGATTAGCGGCCGAACCTGCGCGGCCGTCGCGGCATCGTCGGCGATAACTAAGACGTTGCGACCGGCCAGCAGCGACCGGTAAAGAGCCGATCGCGCCGGTCCGGGAGCAGGAATGCCTCGCGCCGGGATGCCCATCGTCTGGAGCATCCCGGCCAGCACGTCCTGCGGATTCGCCGGGCGTTCCACACCGCCGAGCTCGGCGTAAAGCTGGCCGTCGACGAAGCTGGAGCGCAGTTGGATCGCGGCCGCAGCGGCAAGTGTGCTCTTCCCCACCCCCGGCGCGCCGCTCACAACCGTGACCGGGACGGCGGTACCGCTCAGATGGCCGATCACTGTAGCGATGTCGCCAGACCTGCCGGTGAAGTCAGGCGGGGGACCAGGCACCTGCGAGGCGCCCAGTATCGGCACGCCACCCGGCAGTTCGGTGAGCCTTGCCGCTGAGCCTGCCGTGGCAGTTTCCTCGGCCAGGATCCGCCGGTAGAGAACGGTGAGCGCTGGACCCGGCTCCGCGCCCTGCTGTTCGAGCGTTACTCTCCGCGCCAGCTGATAGACGTCAAGTGCCTCTTTGCGCAGGCCTAGCGCGTGACATGCGCGCATCAACTGCTCGCACGCTCGCTCCCGGCCAGGATCGGCTACGACCGCGGCACGTAGCTGCCCGAGTACTTGCTCCTGCTCGCCTGCGGCTAGCCGCGCGTCGATAAGCGCGTCCATCACGGCGCGCCGGTGATTCGTCAGCCTTGCGATGTCGCCGGCTAAGGCCGCGCTCCGGGGCACGTCAGGTAACGGCGGATCACCCCATAGCGCCAGGGCCTGTATGAACGAAGCGGCCGCCGCAGTGGCGTTACCGGAGTCGAGCTCAGCCTGGCCCTGCTCGGCCAGATCAGTGAACTCGTCGACGTCAAGCTCGCCCGGCCGCACCACCATGACATAACCCCGCTGCTGACGGTAAGCCGGCGACCGCCCGCCGGGCGGTCCGACAGTTGCCAGCCGCCCGGCGCAGTCACCCAGGCACCGTCGGAGCCGGCTCATGCACACCCGCAGGGCAGCTTCGGGCGAATTTGGTGCCTCGTTGCCCCACAGCGCCTCTATGAGCATCGCCCGCGGACAAGTCCTGTTAGCGCGCAGGAGCAGCACGGCGAGGGCGGACTGGAGCAACGGCTGACCGATGACCGCTGGCTCGCGGCCAGTACCCGCGTCGGCATAGAGCGGGCCGAGGATCCGGAATTCCACTGATCACCTACGCTCTGCAGGAATGGCGCAATCGTAACTTATAGTCGCGATATTGCTTAGCCAGCCTGCCTGGGAGTCGACCTAATGCGGCTCCGGTTACGTCTGGGCAACAGCTCGGTAATGATCGCTTCGTTATGGTCGGGAGCCGAGTAGCCGAAGTCGAATCAATCTGGGCTAAACGTGTAATCGGAGCAGTGGCTATGACTATTACTGTGCCAGCGCCCGCTAGGCCGACCGCGCCGCGTGATCCGGTGGTCTGCGAGGTTCGCGCATGACTGGGGGCAGCTCGGATAGGGCGTCAACGCTGCCGCCGCCCGCACCTGACGCGTTCCGCAGCCCCGCGCGCGAACCGTTGCTGCGCGTATTGCCGGGAACGGCAGACTCCGCCAGCGCGGCACGCCTGATGGCGCGTCAGTTGCTGGGCGATCGTGACCCGGCGGTCGAGACAGTGATGCTTCTTGTCAGCGAGCTGGTGACCAACGCCATCGTGCACAGCCGGTCCGGCGCGCCAGGCGGGACCGTCACGGTGGCGCTTTGCCCCGTATCCGCCGGGGTCTTGGTCCAGGTCCGCGATGATGGCGGCCCGTCAGAACCATGCCTGGGCAAGCTCGGCACCGACGGCGCCGAGCATGGCTACGGCTTGCTGTTAGTCGACGCGATGGCCGACAGCTGGGGCACGATTTCCGGTCCCGACAGCCGGGTCACCTGGTGCCGGGTTTCGAGACAACCGCGTGCGGCGCTAGTGCCAGGGGCGCAAAGCCCGTCCCCGTCTCCGTCCTAGCACTCGCAGTATGCCAGTCGTGTCCGGACAGTCTCAGCACTACAGCGGCCCGAAGTCGATCCATCGAACGAGGAATATCGGCTATCGGATATTGTTCGTACGCAGTATTAGTACAATTCACCAAAATGGCTGATGACCAGGCAGAATTTGGACGCGGATAGACTTTGCAAGATGGCGGCCTTGCCTGGGCGAGTTGGCTATGACCGGATCGCCGAGGAGCAAGCGGCGCTGCGACGGGTGGCGACGCTGGTGGCCGGTGCCGCGGCGCCGGAGGAAGTGTTCGCCGCGGTCGCGGAGGAGGCCGGGCGGCTGCTGGGCGCCCATCACGCGACGATGAGCCGGTATGACCCGGACGGCACGGCAAGGGTGGTCGCTTCCTGGAGCGGCACCGGTGCTGCCTTCCCCGTCGGCACCTGCCTGCCCCTGGGCGGGCGGAACGCGCACACCCTGGTGTTCCAGACCCACCGGCCGGCGCGGATCAGCGACTACGCCGACGCTTCGGGCCTGACTGGCAAGGCTGCCCGCGAGTTCGGCTTCCGCGCGTCGGTGAGTGTGCCGGTCATGGTCGAAGGCGGGCTGTGGGGCCTCATGATCGTGGAGCACACCCGGGAAGAGCCGCTGCCGGCCGACACTGAGGCGCGGCTGGCCGGGTTCACCGAGCTGGCCGCCACCGCGATCGCCAACGCCCAGGCCCACGAGGAACTGCGCGGGTTCGCCGAAGAGCAGGCCGCGCTGCGCCGGGTTGCCACGCTGGTCGCGCGCGGGGCGCCTCCGGCGGAGGTGCTCACCGCGGTCACCGAGGAAGCCGGACGGCTGCTGGGCACCGATTACGCCACGATGAAACGGTACGACCCCGACGGCACGGTGACCGCGGTTGCCACCTGGAGCAGCACCGGCGCAGCCATCGCGGTCGGCGCCCGGGAAAAGCTCGGCGGGCACGAGCTGCACACCATGGTGTTCCGGACCGGTCAGCCGGCGCGGATCGACGACCACGACGATGTCCCCGGCAGGGTCGCCGACGTCGCCCGCAAGTTGGGCATACGCGCGGCGGTCGGCGTGCCTGTGCGCGTCGAGGGGCGGCTGTGGGGCGTCATGGTCGTGGCCTCCCGCTCGGGGCCGCTGCCCGCTGGCACGGAGGCGCGGCTGGCCGGGTTCACCGAGCTGGCCGCCACCGCGATCGCCAACGCCGAAGCCCAGGCCGCGCTCGCCGCCTCCCGCGCGCAGCTCGCCGCCTCCCGCGCGCGGGTCGTCGCGGCGGCTGACGAGACCCGGCGCCGGATCGAACGCGACCTGCACGACGGGACTCAGCAGCGGTTGATCTCGCTCGCGCTAGGGCTGCGGGTTGCGCAGCGCCGGCTGCCAGCGGGGCAGCAGGATGTGGCGGCGCAGTGGTCGCGCACCGCGCAGGGACTGACCGATGCCATAGAAGAATTGCGGGAGATCTCGCGCGGCCTGCACCCGGCCGTCTTGGAGAAGCGCGGCCTCGCGCCGGCACTGCGGGAGTTGGTCAGGCGCGGAAGCATCCCCGTAAAGCTCGACGTGCGGGTCAGCGGCCGGCTACCTGAGCCGGTCGAGACCGCTGCCTACTACACCGTCTCCGAAGCCCTCACCAACACCGCCAAGCACGCTGATGCCACCACCGCCGACATTGAAGTGGCCGAAAGCGGCGGCGTCCTGCACGTACATATCAGCGACGACGGCCGCGGCGGCGCGGACTTCAGCCATGGCTCCGGCCTTGTCGGGCTCAAGGACCGGTCCGAAGCGATTGGCGGGTGCCTTCAGCTCGACAGCCCGCCCGGCGCGGGCACCACCCTGGAGATCACACTGCCCCTCCACGACCGCGGACTGCCACTCGAATCGGGTCGGTGAGTTTGCACGAGGCGACCGCCGGACCGCGATCCCGGTCACGGCGGACACGCCGTAACAAAGGTTTAACGTTGCCGGCGCCCTCCAGGCGCCTTGTGCGGCTGGCGTAACGGTCACGAAATCTGGCCGAAACGATCTCATGGGAGACATGGACCGTACCTGACGGAACCGAAGCGGTCGGCTGGGACCGTGCTGGTCGCCGACGCCTGGCACCCGGCAACCCTTCGCTTCAGCCTCTGGAGGCGGAGAGTGACTCCCTACCTTAGCTGGCTCAGCTCGGGCGACAACGCCTGGCAGATGACAGCGGCCACGCTCG
Organism: Streptosporangiaceae bacterium; assembly: GCA_035570295.1. Classification (GTDB taxonomy): domain Bacteria; phylum Actinomycetota; class Actinomycetes; order Streptosporangiales; family Streptosporangiaceae; genus JAJYUU01. Next base: position 434 of record DATMMA010000333.1, on the reverse strand, counting down.
TCGGCTTGATGAGCATCCCCGCGCTGGCCGTCTTGTATGGCGGCATCGTCCAGCGCAAGTGGGCCGTGAACACCATGATGATGGTGTTCGCCGCGTTCGCGCTCACTTTGATCGTGTGGGTGTTGTGGGCCTTCAAGATGGGCTTTGGCTCGCCCTGGATCTCAACGTTTGTCGGTAAGCCGGCCACGGTTGTCGGCGCGGGCGGAGAGCAGGGACAAGCCAGCATCCCGCTGCTGAAGGGCCTGATGCCGAACTTCAGGTTCCCCGAGAGCTCGCTGGTCTACTTCCAGTTCGTGTTCGCCGCCATTACGCCGATCCTGTTCATCGGCAGCGTGGTCGGCCGGATCAAGTTCAAGGTCTGGCTGATCTTCGTGCCGTTGTGGATCACGTTCGCCTATGCCGTCAACGCGTTCCTGCTGTGGGGCGGCGGCTTC
>DATMMA010000332.1:0-13426 GCA_035570295.1 Streptosporangiaceae bacterium | reverse complement strand
AGCGGCTTGATCTCGCTCACGGAGCTGACCAGCGTGGTCTTGCCCGCGCCGAAGCCGCCGGCGATGAGGATCTTGATCGACACCGGGTTTACGGTGTCCCGGTCCAGCTCAGAGCCTGCGGAGGGCATCAGCGACATCCTTGAGAACTTGCGGGTCGGTCAGCCGATTCCGCGCTGGGGGACGAATGGTTACCAGTCCGCGTTCGCGCATATCCGACAGCAGGATGCGGACAACGCCGAGAGGCAGATCGAGGTCGGACGCCAGGTCGGCGACCGGTTTGGGCTGGCGGCATTGCCGCAGCACCTCAAGGTATTCGGGTTCGAGCAGCACGGCATCGATCGAGTTTGTGTCGTTCGACGCCACCAGGGCGAGCAAGTCGACAATTTCGCCAGTTGGACGGGTGCGGCCACCAGTCAGCGCGTACGGCCGGACGACAGGACCCGCGTCACGGTCGAGCCACCGATTGTCGCGCACCGCGGGTCACACCGCTTCAGCAGTGCTCGCAGGCGGGCGGGCGTTCACCGCCATGTGCTCGCCAACCCTCCGAACCAGCACGGCCATCTCGTACGCGATCTGACCGGCGGCGTCCGCGTCCGCCGCAGCCAGCACGGCAAGGCAACTGCCCTCGCCTGCGGCGGTGACGAACAGGAATGCTGACTCCATTTCGACGATGGTCTGGCGGGGCTGCCCGCCGCCGAAGTGCTGACCGACACCCCTCGCCAGGCTCTGGAAGCCCGAAGCGACGGCCGACAGATGCTCGGCGTCCTCCCGGCTCAGTCCGGCCGAAGCGCCGATCGCCAGCCCGTCTCTCGACAAGATCACCGCTTTATCTATCTGCGCGACCCGCGTCACCAGATCATCGAGCAGCCAGTCGAGCGCCCCAGTACGGCTCATATCGGCCTCCCCTTGCCGTGGATGTGCTTATGGTGCTTATTCGCCGTTGTGCTCATCGGCGCTGTCGGCTGGGTCTGGATCATTCGATCCAGTTTCGGTGTCATAAGGGCCGTACGAGTACCCGGATGGTGACTTCCGTGGCGTGAAGACGGAGACTGCCGGATCGGCCACTGCCTCGGACCTGCCCAGTTGCCAGCCTCGCTGGAGCGCGCTCATGGTGTTCCTGGCCGCCTCCGGCGTCGCCGGCGTCGCCGGCGTCGCCGGCGCCGGGTCTGACGCCAGCGGTCCCGCGGGTGTCTCGGGCGTGCCCGATGCCGCGGCCGCACCAGCGGGGGCCGCTCCGCCAGGTGCGGGCCTGATGATTCGCCCGCGCCTGAAGCCGTCCTGGCCGAAGCCTGCGTCGCTGCCGGGTGCCGACGGCGACTCCGGCGCTGGTGGCGAGTTACGCAACTGAGGGGCGAGGCTCGCCTGTCTGACGCGTACTGGCAATCCCAGTTCGGTAACCTCGGCCCTGCTGATCCTGGGCTCGGCATCGTCGCTGACCGGGGCGAGAACCGGCGGCTCAGAGCTATCCTCGGCGCCGGCGGCGGGCATCGTGCGTCCGCCGAGCGAGAAGCCGCGGGCGTAGTAGTCGGGGCCGTCGTCCTCGGCGCCAGCCCGGCCGTCGCCCCACGGCACGTCGGTGCCGGCTGCGGACCTGCCGAAACCAGCTCGGTCGAATCCAGCAGGGGCGAAGCCGGCAGCGACTGCTCCGGCGCTGTCGGTGCCGGCATTGGCGGTGCCGGCACTGGCGAAGCGGTGCCTGGCAAGGCTGTCGCCTGCGACACTGCCCGAGGGGGAACTACCGGAGGTCACGCTCTCGGCTCGGGAATCGCCGGCCGCGACGCTGCTTGCCGCGGATGGGCCCGCCGCGAATGGGCTGGCGGCGGAACGGCCGTCGGCGGATGGGCTGCCGGCGGAAGCAGTGTGCGCCGGATTGCCCGCGGAGAGCGCATTCCTGTCGTCGTTGGCGACGATGCTGCCAGCCAGCCCGCTGGTCGCGAGCTCGTTGCGGCCTAGCTCATGGCCGACCACGCTATTACCCGGCAGGCCGTTGCCGGGCAAACCGTTGCCGGGCAAACCATTGCCAGGCAAACCATTGCCGGACGGGCCGGCGAGCGCGAAGCCATTGCCAGACCCGGCGCCAGACTGCGCCAGCGCTGCGTGCCGGCCTGCGAATCCCTCTGCGAGCTCGATGTCGTTCTGGGCGGCGGACAGTGCCGGATCACGCTCGAGATTGTCGTCGTCCACTACTAGCGCGGTCGGGATCAGCACGATCGCCGTTGTACCGCCGAAGACGGACGGACGCAAAGTGATCTTGATGTCGTGACGCTGGGCTAGCTGGCCGGCGATAAACAGCCCCAGCCGGTCACTGCCGGACAAGTCAAACTGCGGCGGGTTGGCAAGGTTAGCGTTGATCTCCTCTAGCCGGGCCGCGGAGATGCCAAGTCCGCGGTCCTCGATCTCGACCGCGAAACCCCGGCCGACAATGTCGCCCTGGATTCGCACCGGCGTATTCGGCGGCGAGAACACCGTGGCGTTCTCCGCCAGTTCGGCGACCAGGTGGATGACGTCGGCAACCGCGTGCCCGGCAACGGCCGCGCTGGTCCGGCAGAGGACCCGGATCCTTGTGTAGTCCTCGACCTCGGCCACCGCCGCGCGCAGGACATCGACGAGCGGGACGGGCTGCCGCCATCCTCGCGCTGGCGCCTCGCCGGACAGAATGATCAGGCCCTCGGCGTGCCGGCGCATGCGAGTCGTCAGGTGGTCGATACGGAACAGGTCCTCGAGCTCCTCCGGCTCGGTGGCGCGCCTTTCCATGCTGTCCAGCAAGGTCAGCTGCCGGTGCAGGAGAGACTGACTGCGGCCTGCCAGGTTCCGGAACACATCGCTGATGCCGCGCCGCAGCCGGGACTCATCGACGGCGGCCTGGAGCGCCGTCTGCTGAACGACGGTGAACGCTTCCTGCACTTGCTCGATTTCGTTGCCGGTCGCGGCCTCATCATGCGCGTACTCGGCCAGGTCGACTTGCTCGCCGTTTCGCAGCCGGGCAATCACGCTCGGCAGCTTCTCATGTGCCAGCGTGAGGGCCGACTCACGCAGTGCACGCAGCTGCCGGATCAGGCCGCGCCCGATGAGCAGCGACAGAACGATGGAGACAATAGTGCCGAGCAGTCCGAGTCCAGCCGCGAGGACGAGTTCCGTGATCACGGTGTCCGTATTGTGCTGGTCCTTGTTCTGCAATTCGTTACCGGTCTGGATGAGTGCATTCCCCAGCCCGGCCGAATAGTCGAGGAAGACCATCTTGGAGCCCGACACCCGCGCCGGAGGCGCGCCCCGGTGCCATGGCGTGTTGATGACCGCCGTCTCCAGCCTGCCCACCGCGTCACTGGCGGCAGGAGACACGTACTTGGCCAGTAGCGCACTGTACTGCGGGTCGAGGTCCGGCGCCGCGATACCGATCAGGCTCTGCCGCTGGTTAGCCAGTGCGGCGAAGGTCAGCCGGTCGGCATCAGGGAACTTGCCCTGCGCCAAGTCGGCGGCCAGCAGGTCCCACTCTGCCACGGTTGCCTGCGAAGCCCGGTCGAGGTTCAGTACGTCCTGGGCCTGCGTCACGATCGACACACTGGACAGCTGGTTCAGAGCCTCGTCGATAACCGGGTAACCAGCGTCGATGATCGCGTCGTAGTCAGCAAGCGCCGCCCGCATGGAGATCGCGTCATCAGAGATGACGCCCCGGATGTAGGTCAGCTTCTTGGCTGCGCTGAGCAAGTTCCGAATTGCCGCTTGCTCCGGCGGGGCCGCGAGGCTGGTGACGCCGGGGCCCTGCAGGGCAGCGGTGAGCGCCACCAGTGCGTGCTGCGTCGCACTCTCCTGCACGCCGAGCTTGGATGCCACCTCGGTCTTGGTCGGATCCGCCAGGCTGAGTAGTGCATAACCGCGTTCCTGCGCGACTTGCTGCTGGAAGGCAGCGACCGGGTTGGCAACGTCGTTTCTGAGCGTGGTCGCGTGCTTCTGGCTCACCGCGCTACCGAGAGTGATGCTGACGACGAACCCGTAGAGCGCGAGCAGGCAGAGGACGGGCACAGTGATAAGTACGCCGACCCTCAGTCGGATGGACCGGTGACGCAATCCCATGGCTGAGGCCCTAGCGTGAGAAGTATTGGCGATCTTGCCTGCTCGCAAACTGCTGGCAGACGATATCGGAGCGTAACATCCGATTGCTCTGCCCAGAGATGAAACCGGATGAGCAATTCGAATTCTGCGCGCTGTCGCGCTTAGCGTGCTGGTTAGGTGCTTTCCGTAGCGGACCCGGATCTGTCGTGCCGTCCGATGTGTTACTGCCGTTCGGCCTGAAGCAGTAGTCGCGCGACCGGTGAGCCGCGCGCTTAGGTTCGCTAGAATTCGCGTGCCAGCAGCGATGTTCGGGGGCGAGCAACGGAGCTGCGGGGCGGGCGAGGCGGGACCTATCGGGCAGGGCGCGGGCCGGGCGACCGATGGGCCGATCGGCCGATGGCGAACGACGGGGGATCGGGCATGACGCTGGCGGATAACCGGGCAGATGTCGTCGTGGTCGGCGGGGGATTAGCGGGGATCAGCGCGGCGATCGAACTGGCTGAAGCCGGCTTGTCCGTCGTGCTCCTCGAGGCGCGGCCGTGGCTTGGCGGCGCAACATGCTCATTCGCCCGGCGGGGCCTGACCATTGACAACGGACAGCACGCGTTCATCCGCGGCTGCGAGGCGTACCGGGATCTGCTGGCGAAGCTGGGTGTCCTCACTTCGGTGGCGATCCAGGACAGGCTCGACCTCACCGTGCTCGGCGCGGCTTCTCCGCAGGAGCTGCGCAGGTCGTTCCTCCCGGCACCGCTGCACCTCGCGAGCGCGCTGGCCGGCTACCGGCAGCTGACCGGGGGGCAGCGCGTCAAAGCCGCCGCCGCGGCACTGGCGTTGCAGTTCACTGGCCTCCGCGGCCGGCATCAGAGTTTCGGAGACTGGCTAGCTCGGCATGGGCAAGACGAGACCACCCGGCGGATGTTCTGGGACCTGCTGTCTGCCGCCGCGCTTGGCCTGCCATCCGGTGAGGCCGACCTCGGCCTGGCCGCCAAGGCGATCAGAGCGGCTCTCGCCGGACGTCAGAATGCCGACATCGGCACACCCCTGGTCCCGCTCAGCAGGTTGCACGCGAGTCCGGCGGTGACGCTGCTCAGTCGTCTCGGGTCCCGCATCTTGCTGGGCGTGCGGGCCTCCGGATGTCAGTTGAGCCGGAGGGGCGGATACGAGGTCGCCGTCGCTCCGGCAGTGCCGGGCGGCAGCGCCGGACCCGTTGGTAGCGCCCGGCCACTCGTTGTCCACGCAGCCGCGGTGGTGCTCGCGGTGCCCGCCTGGGAAGCGGCAGCGCTCGCGCCGGCCGAATTGGCAGCCGACGCGGCAATCTGGGCGAGGCTGGCGCCATCACCGGTCGTCAGCTTGCACGTTTTCTACGCCAGCAGGGTCACCCCGCTGCCGTTCGCCGCGGTCGTCGACTCGCCTGTGCGCTGGGTGATCGACAAGACCGGCCCGGCCGGGCTCCACGCCGGGCAGTACCTTGCCGCGTCGGTGCCGGACGCTGACAGGTTCGTTGATCTGCCCTCGTCCCGGCTTCGGGCTGAGCTACTGCCCGAGCTAGAGCGCCTGTTCCCGGCCGCGACTGACACCGAGGTCGAGGATTTTTTTACGACCAGGGAACGGCGCGCTTTCATCCGGCAGGCGCCCGGCGTACAACAGTTGCGCGCTCGTCAGCCCGGACTGCCGGGCCTGGCAGTGGCCGGCGCCTGGACCGATACCGGCTGGCCGGACACGATGGAGGGTGCCGTCCGCAGTGGCCTCGGCGCGGCCTGGAAGGTGCTGCGCGACGTGGCCGGCAGCAGTATGGCAAGCAGCAGTGTTGCAAACATCGGTGTTGCAAACAGCGGCGTCGCAAACAGCGGTGCCGATGGCTGGAGCACCGATGTTGCCGGCTCCGACCTTTGCGACACTGCTGTTCACGGCAATGCCGTTTGCCACACCGATGTTTGCGGCACCGATGTTTCCGATACCGAGCCCGGCGGCCCGGTTACCAGCCTGGCGCCAGCCCCATGACCGGAACTACAGCGGAGCCGGGCGCCGCTCGGCAAGCCACGGCGAGCGCCGTGACTCAGCGCGCCAGCCGGATCCTGCTAGCCCGCCAGGACAGTGCGGGCCGGTGGACCGGCCGCTCACTGGGCGACGTGACCCTTGACGCCGAAGCCCTGCTGGTGCGGGAGTTCCTCGGCGTCTGCCGGCCGGAGCTCACCAGGGCTGCGGCGCAGCAGATCAGGTCGATGCAGCAGCCAGACGGGAACTGGATCGGCGGCGAGCCCGGCGACCTGCCTGCTTCTGTGCTCGCCTACCTCGCGTTGCGGCTCGCCGGCGACTCGCCCGACGCCTACCACCTCGCAGTCGCCGCAGCCTGGATCAGGGACGCAGGCGGGCTCGCCGCCGCAGGCCTTATTACCAGCGGCTGGCTGGCCGTGTTCGGGCTAACCGGGTGGGATGAAGTGCGCGTTCCCGCGCCTGAACTGGTTTACCTGCCCGCCAGGTACGCGCCCGGTGACGGTGACTGGACGGGCCTGAGCCGTCACGCAGTCGTGACCTTGACGGTCATCGGGACGTTGCGCCCGGTCCGGCAGCTGGCGGTTGAGCTGAGCGAACTGCGGCCCGGCGGGTTCGGCCAGGTCGGCCCGCCTGCCCGGGTGAGCCCAGTACCGGTGAGCTCAGGGCCGGCGAGCTCAGGGCCGGCGAGCGTGGCGCAGCGGGCGGCGCTGCGCCAGTGTGGTCAGTGGCTGATCAGCTGGCAACAGCGGACCGGCTTGCCCATGGGGAACCGGCCGTACAGCGCGCTGTCGCTCGTCGCGCTGCGTGCGCTCGGCTACCCGCTTCAGCACCCGGTGATGTCCGGCGGGCTGAGCTGGCTTGACTCCGTCACCGCGCGGCCGCGGCAGCAGGCAGGCCTATTGTCTGCGCCGGCTGGCTCGTCGAGTGCGCTGGCTGGCCCTGCGAGTTCGCCGCCGGCTGGCCCCTCAAGTTCCTCCACTGGCACTGCTGCGGGCACCGTCCCCGTCGAGGTTGGCGGCGCGGCCGGGCAACGGCGGATTGCCGCGCTGCGGCAGCCGCCGCTTCGAGATACCTCGCTGACGGTGCGTGCACTCGCCGGGGCGGGCCTGCCGCCCGGCCACCCGGCCATGATCGCGGCTGGCGACTGGCTGCTGGCGCAGCGGATCACAGGCCCGAGCGACTCGGCCGGGCCGTATCCAGGTGCGCCGGCGTCCGGCTGGTCGTTCGGCCGCGATGGCTATCCGGTCGCGGCGGACACCGCCGAGGTACTGATCGCGCTCAGCCGGATCGAACTGCGCGGCATGACCGGGAAACCCGCCATCACTGCCGCGATCCGGTGGCTCAACGGCATGCAGGCGCGTGATGGCAGCTGGGGACATTCGGCCGCGGCAACCTCGCTCGTCGTGCAGGCCCTGGCGACCCACTGCGCGCCGGACGCCAGGGCGCTCCGGCGAGGCGTGGTGTGGCTGGTCCGGGCACAACGGGCCGACGGATCCTGGCCCGCCCGGCCCGGTGCCGCTGAGTTGCAGGCCACTACAGACGTGCTGGCAGCGTTGCTGGTGGCTGGCGTAGTTTCCGGCAAACCGGTGATCAGGTCGGCGGTCGACTGGCTGCTATCCGCGCAAAACCCGGACGGCGGCTGGCCCTCAGGCTCGGCAGTGCCCGATCGCGATGATGGGGCAGCTCGGCCACAGCTACGGTCGGACGCCGCGGGGACGGCGCGCGCGGTTGCCGCGTTGCTTGCGGCTGGCTGCCCCTCCAGCACTGGCGCCGCTCACGCTGGCGCTAACGCCTGCGCCGCTGCCGACGCGGGCGCCGACTGGCTTATGCTCGCCCAACGGGCCGACGGCGGCTGGAGCGACCGCATCGAGCCGGCCGGCAAGCCGGCTGGCCGGACCTCAGCTCGCCGCCGGGACCCCCTCCTGCCGGGGATGCTGCTGCCGGTCGGGGCGCTGGCCCAGTTCGCAGCTAGTTCCAATGCCGGGGCCAGTACCGGCGCTGTTGGCAGTGCCGGTGCCGCCGCTAGCGCTGGTGCCGCCGCCAATGCGGGCGCGGCTGGTAACGAGGGCGGTGCCGACGTGTCGTCTGTGAGCTCAGAGGCGTCCGCGAGCGTGCGGTGAGCGGGGCGGTCGTCGGACCGTTTCGTGTGGTCGGACGACTGGCCCGCCGCCGCGCGCGTTAACAATTGCGGTGGGAGCCGGCCGCAGCGCGCCTACCGCCCCGCCGCCTGCAAGTCCGTGATTACTGCCGGGCAAATTGAAGCCAGTAATCGGCCGGTTTCATGCTGCGAGCTTGCAGAACGTCTCCAGGGTCCGCTCAGCTACCTGCTTCATCATCATTACCGCCGCAGATCAATGGCTTGCTGCGGAGACCGATTCAGCGGCTTAAGCGTGCGGGCGAAACCGAGATCAGGTCCGCGGAAAAGCCAATTGCCTGCAAGGAGTGCGGATGTTCTTTACCTACCTGGCGCGTGAGCTGCGCCGCCGAGCGCGGCAGGCCAGCATCATCGCCATCGGCCTGGCACTGGGCATCGGCCTGGTCATCACCGTGACTGCGCTGTCCAGCGGCGTGAAGAACGCTCAGAGCGAGGTTCTGCACTCGCTTTACGGCCAGGACACTGACATCACTGTTACCAAGGCGCCGGCGGCCGGGAGTTTCGGTGCCGGCGGGCGGACTTTCTTCGGGTTCGGCGGTTCCGGAAGTCGGCCGAAGGCGGGCACGAAGGTCTCGACCGACAACCTCAGCAGTACCGCCCTGGGCGCCCTGACGTCGGCGGATGTCTCGAAGGTAGGCAAGCTGCCGAATGTCGCGGCGGCAGCCGGCGGCCTGACGCTGACTGACACCAAGTTCACCTTCACGGTGCCGAACGTCTCCAGCGGCGGCGGCGGGTTCGGCGGTGGCGGCGGAGGCGGCGGAGGCAGCAGCCGCGGCTCATTCAAGCAACCGACGACGATCAGCGTTGACGGCATCGAGGTGTCGGGTATGGGCGCTGCGCTCGGTCCGCTGAGTGGGGCGAGCAAGACCGCAGGAGCCACGTTCACGGCTGCTGACGCGAACGCCAACGATGCCGTCGTGGACTCGAGCTACGCCAGGTCGGCGAGCCTGAAGGTCGGCTCGACGGTCACGCTGGCGAAGACCAAATTCACTGTTATCGGCATCGTTAGCCAGTCAGCCGCTAGCAGCCCACCCGACGTGTTCATCCCCCTGGCACGGGCCCAGGCCCTCGGTACCGCCGCGGGCAAGAGCCTGAAGGGCGATGTCAACACAATTTACGTGGCCGCAACCAGCGCCTCGAATATCTCCAGCGTGTCGAAGGACATCTCCACGGCGCTGTCGGGTGCGACGGTAACGAACTCCGCCGATCTGGCTAGTCAGCTCACCGGATCGGTAGCCAGCGCCTCGAGTCTCGCCAATAACCTGGGCCGGTGGCTGGCCATCGCGGTGCTGGTTGCGGCCTTCCTGCTGGCCAGTCTGCTCACCATGTCGGCCGTGTCGCGCCGGGTTCGCGAGTTCGGCACGCTCAAGGCGCTCGGCTGGACGAGCCGCAGAATAGTCGGCCAGGTGGTCGGCGAGGCAATTACCATCGGCGTCATCGGCGGCGCTGTCGGTGTGGGCCTCGGATTCCTTGGCGCCGTCCTGGTCGGGCATTTCTCGCCCGCGTTGACCGCGGCGGTCGGCCAGAGCACCGGGAGCGCCACGCCCGGCGGTGCTCGGACGTTCACCGGTGGCGGTTTTCCCGGCGGTGGCGGCGGCGGGTTCGGTGGCGGTGGGGGGTTCGGTGGCGGCGGCTTCACGCGACCCCGCCCGGGCCTCGCGTCCGCCGCGCCGACCGTCCACGTTCATCTGATCCCGGCGGTCAGCGGCGGCGCCATTGCGGCCGCGGTAGTGCTGGCCATCGCGGGCGGCCTGATCGCCGGCGGGTTCGGCGGCTGGCGCGCGGCCCGGCTGCGCCCGGCGGCAGCGCTGGCGAGGGTCGAATGACCGCGCGGGCTGTACCGGGCCGACCGGGGCCAGACCGACCGAGTCAGTACCAACTCAGTACCGGGGATATGCGGCCATCCAGGGAGAGAGGTCATGTACAAGCTGACCGGAGTTACTAAGGACTACCAGAAGGGCCGTGGCGTAGTGCACGCGCTGCGCGGGGTGGACCTGACCATCGACGACGGCGAGTGGCTGGCCATCCAGGGCCCGACCGGGCACGGCAAGTCGACGCTGCTGCAGATGCTCGGCGCTCTGGACCGCCCGACTTCGGGCAGCATCCAGTTCGGCGACCACGGCGCCGACCTCACGCAACTGCGGGAGGGCCAGGTCACAAAGCTGCGCGCCGAGTCGATCGGATTCATTTTCCAGACGTTCAACCTGGTGCCGACGCTGAATGCGCAAGAGAACGTGGAGGCGGCTCTGGTGCCGCTCGGCGTGTCGGCGGCGGAGCGGCGCAAGCGGGCCGCAGCCGCGCTCGCCGATGTCGGTCTTGCCGACCGGGCGAGGCATCTGCAGTCCGAGCTGTCGGGCGGTCAGCAGCAGCGGGTCGCCATCGCCAGGGCGCTGGTCAAGCAGCCCAGAGTGCTGCTGGCCGACGAGCCGACCGGAAACCTCGACGAGGGCACCAGGGACGAGATCATCGGCCTGCTGGAAAACCTGTGGCGGGACCACCAGCTAACCCTCGTGGTCGTCACGCATGACAGCACCGTGGCGCGCCGGGCGCAGCGCCTCGGCGTCATGCAGAACGGGAAGCTGTCCATCAAGCAGGACAGCAGAACTCAGGCCGCTGGCACGCCCGGCGCCGGCTTGCAGCAGGCCCCCATGTCGAACTAGCAAAGTCGCCTGCCGAGCCGGCGCTCGGCAGGGCCATCTGGCCCGCAGCCAGGCAGTGGCGTCGACCTGGCTGCGGGCCGGCGCCGCTCGGCGGCCGTACCGGCGTGGGTGCCGAGTTGAGAGGCCGGGCGCACCAGTAACCCGGCCACCCATGAAGATCGCCAGCAGCAGGCCGGGCGGCCTGCTGCTTGCCGTGCCGGGCCGGCGGCTGGTCGAGACCGCCGCCGCTCAGGAGTGCGGTATCGGCAGCTCGCACCAGACGACCTTGCCGGCGCCCGCCCGCCTGGCGCCCCAGCGCTGGGCTAGCTGGCTCACCACTTGCAGGCCGCGCCCGCGTTCGTCGGAGTCGTCCGGATGGCGCAGCCTCGGCAGCGCCGCCGAGTCGTCAAGCACTTCGCAGACCAAGCCGCCTTCCAGCACCAGGCGGAGACCGATCTTGCCCTGCGCGTACCGGACGGCGTTGGTGACCAGCTCAGAAACCAGCAGCTCGGCTGTCGGCACGAGGTCGGTCAGGCCCCAGCGCCGCAGCGGCCGGCGAACGAGCGACCGGGCCTTGCTGGCCGAGGTCAGCTCGGCCGGCAGCGTCCAGCTGACAACGTGATCGGCCGGGATCCGCCGCAGCCGCGCGACCAGCAGCGCAATGTCATCGCGGTGCTCGTCGGCGTAGACGCCTGCCAGCGTGGCCTTGCACAGGTCTTCGAGCGGCTGCTCGGGCGAGCCAGGTCCGAAGATATCCCGGAGCCGGCGAAGGCCCTCGTCGATGTCCCTGGTCCGCTTCTCCACCAGCCCGTCGGTATACAGGACGAGCAAGCTGCCGTCCTCGATCTCGAGCTCGCGGCTCTGGATCAGGCCGGTGCCGACGCCGAGCGGAGGAGCAGGCAGCACGTCGAGGAACTCGTTGGTACCGTCCGGCCGCACGAGCAGCGGTGGCAAATGGCCAGCCGAGGCCACCTCGCAGGTACCCGCCACTGCGTCGAAGATCGCGTACACGCACGTCGCGAAGTGCGGCTCGCGCACCCCGAGTTCCTGCATCAGCTCGTTCAGCTGCTGCAGCGTCTCGGCGGGGGGCAGCTCGAGCATTGCCAGCGTGTGGATGGCCGTTCGCAGCCGTCCCATCGTGACCGCGGCCCGCACGCCGTGCCCGGCGACATCCCCGACGACGAGGGCTACTCGCGCGCCCGGCAGCGCGATCGACTCATACCAGTCGCCGCCTACCTCGATCAGCTTGCTACCGGGCAGGTAGCGGTGATTGACCTCGACCGAGGACGGTGCGGATAGCCCCGCAGGCAGCATGCTGCGCTGAAGAGTCAGAGCGGTAGCTCGTTCCCGGCTATATCGCTGGGCGTTGTCCATGAAGATCGCGGCACGGGCGGCGAACTCCATCCCGATCTCGATGTCGTACGCATCGAACCGCCGGAACCCGACGCGGCGCACGCAGACGAAGAACCCAAGCATCACGTCCCGGGCGATCAGCGGCAGCAGCAGCATCGACACGCCGGACAGAAGTTCGGCCACCGGCCGCCGGATCCAGGCGGCAGCCATCGATTCGGCGCTCTCGTGCCCCATAACCTCGCAGACCGGGCGGCCCGAGTCCATGCACCTTGTGTACGGCGTGCCGGGCGGGTAGTGCAGGATCTCGCCGGTGGGGAACGCGGCGTCCCAGGCAGCGTCACCATCGTCGTACGCCACCGCGAGCCGCCGGACTAGTTGAGTGCCGTCGAGCGACTCGGACGGGAACTCGTCCTCGCCAACAAGGCTCTCCAGTATCACCAGGCCGGCCGCGTTGCAGAAATGCGGCACGATGATGTTGATCAGCTCCGGCGCCATCTGGTCGATGTCCAGCGCGCCGCCGATCCGCCGGACCGCACCGTCCAGCATGAGGTGCCGCATCACTGCCGGGTCGAGGAAACGTTCCTGCACGGGCGGCGCGATCCGCATGATGACCTGGGCGGCCAGCTCAGGATCGGTAGACCTGATGGGCTGGACCGTCACCACCGCGTCGGCGGTCGCGCCATTGGCAGTGCGGAATGACAGCACGGTCGTGGTCTCGCGGTTGGAGCAGGCGGCATCGATGAGCCCTTGCAGGGTGGCCGCGGCTGGACCGTCAGGCAGCGCGAGGAGCGTGCCTAGGTCCGTACCAATCAGCGCTCCTGGCTCGCCTGACAGCACGTCGCCAGCGCCACGGTCATGCTGGCGGATGCGGCCGGTTTTGTCGATCCCGAGCATGAGCGTACGGGTCGAGGTGTTGGCCAGCACCGCTGAGACCTCTGCCGCCACTGCGGATGCCACCGAAGCGCTCCTTTCCGGCAGAGCAGACCACGGCTGGTCCCCTCATTATGGAGCAGCTTCGTGCCAATCGAGAAAGAACGACCGTTACCAGCCAGCATAATGGCGATTAAGCATCCCTGGCTGGCTCGCCGTGACCTGCATTTGCGCGGCCCCGGCCCCAGTAAGCTTTTGGCGACATCTGGTCCTGCGGGAGCCCGCGAGACGCAAGCCTCTCGCGCAGCGCCAGCACCATCGACGCCTCGCCAAGCAAATAAGCGTGCCCGCGGCCGGGCGCAAG
>DATMMA010000331.1:0-15684 GCA_035570295.1 Streptosporangiaceae bacterium | reverse complement strand
AGTAGCGCGGGACCGATCGATTCGGCAAGCAGTGCTTCCTGCTCGGGGTCGATGCCGTCCGCGTCACTGACGACTGACTCGGGCAGGTCCACTCCGACTGGCTCGTCCCGGCGCGACTGCAGCATGTTCAGGCAGACCCTGGCGACCACCGTAGTCAGCCATCCGCCGAGATTCTCGATGCTGCCGGGGTCGGTGCGGCTGAGCCGCAGCCACGCTTCCTGGACAGCGTCGTCGGCCTCGCCGGCCGAGCCCAGCGTCTGGTATGCGACCGCCCGCAGCCGGGCCCGGTGAGCCTCGAATCGTTCAGCGAGCACGTCATGTTCGTCCATCGGTCACATTCTCTTGTCGTAGCAGGACATAGAAGTGACCGTCGAGACCCCGCCGATGTGACAGCAGGCGGGACGTCGCTCACCCCACTGTTGAGGACTAACTGGCGTAAGGAGAAGCTATGGCCTGGCCCGTCCTTGTCACTGGCGGCACCGGCCGCCTCGGGAAGCTTGTCGTCGCGCGGCTGCAGGACAGCGGCTGCGATGTTCGCGTGCTCGCCCGGCACGACCGCCCCGCCCCGCAGGGCGTCGCATTTTTCACCGCAGACCTCCGGACCGGCCGGGGCATCGAGCCGGCCGTGACCGCCGCGGCGGCGATCATCCACTGCGCGACCAGCACGAGGGGTGACGCCGCGGCAACCCGCAACCTCGTGGCAGCCGCGACCCGGGCGGGTTCTGCCCACCTGGTGTATGTGTCGATCGTCGGTATCGACCACATCGCCTCCTGGGGATACCCGAAAACGAAGCTCCAGGCCGAGCAGATCGTCGGCGAGTCCGGCCTGCCCTGGACGATCCTGCGAGTCACGCAGTTCTACGACTACTGCCTGGCCAATGCGCAGAAGCTGAGCCGGTTCCCGGTGGCGCCAGTGCCAGCGGGCTTCACCGTGCAGCCGGTTGATCCCCGCGACGTGGCGTGCCGACTCGTCGAACTGGCGCTGGGCGAGCCTGTCGGCCGCGCCCCGGACATGGCCGGGCCGCAGGTGAGCAACTGGAGCGATCTGCTCGGGGACTACCTGAAGGCCAGCAATCGTCGCCGATGGGTGCTGCCGGTTCGGATACCGGGCAGTCGAGCAGTCCGCAACGGAGCCCTGCTGCCGCCGCCGGGATACACCGTCGGCTCCCGGACCTGGCACCAGTTCCTTGCCACCCAACTGCGTCAGCAGGCCACCACAACCGCCTAGCCCGACTCACAGGTCAGCAGCGACCATCCGCGATGTGGCGATCAGCTAGCTGCGACCGCGACACCCGGGGCGGGCTCGGCGTGCACCGGTGCCGGGCCGGTGGAGCCGCGCACGACGAGCTCGGGCTCGAACAGCAGTTCCTCGGGATAGACCGAGGCGCTTTCCATCTGGCCCACCAGCAGCGCGACGACTGCCTTGCCCATAGCCTCGATGGGCTGGCGGACGGTGGTGAGCGGCGGGTCGGTCGAGTTGAGCCAGGCCGAGTCGTCAAAGCCCACGACCGAGACGTCGCCAGGTACCGAGAGGCCAGTCCGGCGCGCTGCCCGGATCGCGCCGAGTGCCAGCACGTCGCTGCCGCAAATGATGCCGGTCACGCCGCGTTTGAGCATCCGGGTCGTGGCGGCCTGACCGCCTTCCAGGGAGAAGAGCGCGTGCTCCACAGGCGCGACGGTGAAGCCTGCCCGCTCCGCGTGCTCGGCGAACGCGCTGAGCTTCCGGCGCGAGGGCATATGGTCCTCCGGCCCGACGACAAGGCCGATCCGCTCGTGCCCGAGCGAGGCCAGGTGCCGGAACGCCTGGTCGGCCGCGATCGCGTCGTCGGTCGACACGCACGGGAAATCGAGGTTGTCGATGGCCGCGTTGATCAGCACAACCGGGATACCGCGGCTGCGCAACAGCTGATAGTGATCGTGCGGCGCAGCGATCTCGGCGAAATGCCCGCCGGCGAAGACCACGCCTGACGCGTGCTGGTCGAGCAGCATGTCGACATAGTCCGCCTCGGACAGGCCGCCGGCCGTCGTCGGGCCGGCCGCCCGGGTGCACAGCACCGGGGTGAAGCCGCGCTGTGCGAGCGCGCCGCCGATGACATCGGCCAGCGCGGGGAAGATCGGGTTCTGGAGCTCGGGCAGGACGAGGCCTATAAGCCGGGCGCGGTCACCGCGCAGCTGAGTCGGGCGCTCGTAGCCGAGCACATCGAGCGCCGTGAGCACGGCCTCTCTGGTGCTTTCCGACACGCCGGGCTTGCCGTTCAGCACGCGGCTGACGGTCGCCTCGCTGACCCCGACCTTCTGGGCGACCTCGGCGAGGCGCCGGGCGGGAGTTCGCGTCATGCCGCAACGATACGACATCTCGCGGCAAGATTTTGCGTGAGGTGGATCACTATCACCTGCAGTTTTGCGCCGCTAGCCAGCCGTTTTGCGCCAGGTCAGCACCTGACGACCGGTCGTGACCACGGAATCCACTCAACTGGTCACTGATAACCCAAGATCTTCGTAATCAAGTTGTGTCCTTGCAATGTTTCATCAATATCTTGCTGTCAGATGTTCATCTCAGTATGTTCAGTGCATCACAGCACGGCGCCCATGGGCGTGGCGCGAGCCGCCCGGATTCGGGATCATTCACCGAATACGGCCGACGAGCCTTCGCCTGCTGCCACCGCGGTTGCGGGCGCGCAAGATCCGCCCACGTTCAGCCCAAGGAAGAAGGATTGATCTGATGCGCAGACAGCTTCAGCGGCGGTCTGGCGGCCGGATGATTGCGGCCGTCAGCGTCGTGGCGGCGCTAGGGCTCGGGGCTGCGGCCTGCTCGAGTAGTAACGCCTCACCAACATCATCGGCTGGCGGCCCAGTGACCATCAGCATCAACTGCGCGCCAACGCAAGCGCAGAACCCGATTCAGCACAAGGAATGGGTCAAGGACGTCGCGACGTTCGAGAAGGCTAACCCGAAGATCACGATCAAGAGCGTCTACAACAACCCCTGCACAAACCTTCCCGTCCTCACCGCGCAGCTGCGGGCCGGAACCGAGCCGAACATCTTCTACATCGACTTCACGGACCTGCCGCAGGTCCTGGCGGCTGGCCAGGCCGCCGACATCACCTCGTACGTGAACTCCAAGACCGTGCCAACGCTCAAGGACCTCGTGCCGAGCGCAATGAAGGCCGTGACCGCGGGCAAGACCATCTACGGCCTGCCGACCAACACTTACACCCAGGGTTTGATCTACAACCGCAAACTGTTCAGTGAGGCCGGACTGAACCCGAACGACCCGCCGACGACCTGGGCACAGGTGGAGACCGACGCCAAGGCGATCGCAAAGCTCGGGCACGGCATCGAGGGCTGGGGCGACTACAGCGCAGGCAACAACGGCGGCTGGCACTTCGCGTCCTACATGGACGCACTGGGCGGCACGACGGTCACAAACGCCGTCCCGCCGACGGCGGGCTTCGACAACTCCAACGGCCTTGCGATCCTGCAGGCGCTGCACACGCTGCGGTTCACCGACAGCGCCATGAGCAAAACGCAGGGCCTCGCCTGGGGAACGCTCCAGGCGCAGTTCGGTGCCGGCAAACTCGGAATGTACATCGCCGCGCCAGATGACGTCTACAACCAGATCGTCGCGGTAGACAAGGGCAACATCAACGACATCGGCATGGGCCCGCTGCCCAGCCTGACTGGCAAGCCGGCCGGCTCACTCGGCGGCGGCAATGCCTATATCTTCGCCAAGTCCGACACGCCCGCGCAGATCCAGGCCGGCATCAAGTTCATCAACTTCGAGGACCTGACGCCGGGCAAGGGGGTGACCTTCAACTACGCCAGGGCGAAGGCGGACGGGATACCGGTCGGCTTCGACGAGCCTTCACTGTTCAACGGCGCTGCCGGCGCGCAGGTCAGCGCACTGCGGACCAAGTACACGACGATCAACCAGTCGTACTACAAGGCCTATGTCGACGCCAACGAGGTCAGCGACGGCGAGCCGTTCGATGCCCAGGCCGTCTACAAGACGCTGGACCCGATGATGCTGGCCGTGCTCACTGAGCCGACCGTCAACATCCCGGCGTTGCTGAAGACCTCAGCGACCAATGTCAACACGCTGCTGCAGTTCAGCGCGTAAACGCACCATCGGGAATCCTCTGTAACGCAAGCGTGGGGGCCGGAAAGCGGGGCCGGCCCCCACGCCCTAACCCCGGCTCGAAGGCAACAGGGAGACTTGATGGCAGACGTCGCGACGCTGCGCAAGGCGAATGCCCGGCAAGCGGCCCCAGGCCGGGTAACCACGGGCCGGTTCGGGCAGAAGGTCAGAAGAAATCTGTCGGCGTACGGCTTCCTCATCGGTGCAGTCCTCTGCTTCACGTTCTTCTCCTGGTACCCGATCGTCCGCGAAGTGATCCTGAGCTTCCAGAAGGCGGTGTACGGGACGGACACCTACACCTGGGCTGGCTGGGTCAACTACGTCCGCATCATCCACGACCCGACGTTCTGGCTGGCCTGGCGGAACACGCTGGAATTCAGCCTGCTCGCTCTCGTCATCGGGTACGCGGTCCCGTTCTGCGTAGCGATCTTGCTGAATGAGTTGCGGCACGCGCGGGGCTACCTGCGGGTGCTGGTCTACCTGCCGGTCATGCTGCCGCCCGCCTCGGCGCTGCTGCTGTTCGCCTACTTCTACAACCCGCAGTACGGCGTGTTTGACGACATCCTTCACACCCTGCACCTGCCGACGTCGCAATGGGTGTTCCAGCCAGGAACCGGATTCATCAGCGTGGCGATGATCTCGGTTGTGATCGCGTCCACCTGGATGAACATGGGCGGCGCCACGCTGATCTACCTGGCCGCGTTGCAGAACATCCCTGGCGAGCTCTACGAGGCGGCCGAGCTAGACGGTGCGGGCCTGTTCAAGCGCATCCGGCACGTCACGATCCCGCAGACCAGACTGATCCTGATCATGCTGCTGATGCTGCAGATCGTCGCGACGATGCAGATGTTCGTCGAGTCCTGGGTGCTGACCAACGGCGGCGGCGGCGTCGGGAACAACGCCGAGTCCGTGGTGATGCTCATGTACCAGTACGCGTTCGAGCTGAGTGGTTCCAGCAACTACGGCGCCGCGTCGGCCCTGGGCGTGATCCTCATGCTGGTGCTCGCCCTCTTCTCCGGCGGGTTCCTCTGGGTCACCCGCGAGCGCAGGGCCTGAGGGAGGGACGAAATGGCCATACTCAGCACCGCCAGGGTCAGGGCTTCGGGTGCGACTGGGCCGGCTAGGTCGCCGCGGCGCCGCCAGCAGACCAGCACAACCAGGACGCTGATCTCCAGCGCGCAACTCAACCGGCGCTCTGGCAAGATCGCGTACCGGGTTATCCTGACCCTGGTCATCGTCGTCTTCACGCTGGTCTTCATCGGGCCGTTGTACTTCCTGTTCAGCGACGGACTGAAGTCCACCCAGGAAGCGATAGCCACACCACCGACGCTCTACCCGCATCACGTTTACCCCAGCACTTATGTCCAGGCGTGGAACCGATTTGACATGGCCAGGCTGCTGTGGAACACGTTGTACTACGCGTTCGGGGCGCTGGCCTTTCAGCTTGTCTTCGACGTGACCGCCGCGTACGCGCTGTCGAAACTGCGGCCGTTCCTCGGGAACGCGATTCTCTTCTTGATGCTGGCCACCTTGATGATCCCGAGCACCGTGCTGGTCATTCCCCAGTACGTAACCATGGCTAACGAGCCCATCCTGCACTGGAACCTGATCGGGAGCCCGGCGGCGATCTGGCTGCCGTCGGTCGCCAACGCGTTCAACATCTTCCTGCTTAAGCGGTTCTTCGACTCGATCCCGACCGACTACATCGAGGCCGCCTCGATCGATGGCGCGTCCCGCCTGAAGATCTTGTGGCGCATCGTGCTGCCGATATCGCGGCCGATCATCGGCGTCGTGTCGATCTTCGCGCTGGTCGCGGTATGGAAGGACTTCCTCTGGCCGCTCCTGGCCGAGAACGGCTACAGCCCGACCAGGGAGTCGCTGAGCGTCGGAATCTGGCAGGCATCCCAGGGCGCCACGCCACAGGACCTGATCATTGCCGCCTCGGCGATGGCTGCGATCCCGGCCATCGTGTTCTTCCTGATCTTCCAGCGCAACATCATGGCCGGCCTGACCGCCGGAGGCATCAGAGGCTAACCACCCTCCCCGGCACACGTGACTTCGCCCGCCCCGCGCCCGCCCGACCCGCGTCCTAAGCCGACTGGCTGACAGTGCCGCTGAGGTACTGGCTCGATCGGCTCGCCCCGCCATGCCCGCTAGCGACAAGAAAGCAGGTCCTCGTGCTAGACCTCGGATCTCACGGTCCCGGCCGGCCAGTTGCCCCGCACGCCGAGTGGTGGCGCAGCGCCGCCATCTATCAGCTGTACGTGCGCAGCTTCGCCGACAGCAACGGGGACGGAACCGGTGACCTGGCGGGCGTCCGGGCGCACTTGAGCTACCTTGCCGGGCTTGGCGTCGACGCGATCTGGTTCAACCCGTGGTACCCGTCGCCGATGTCGGATGCCGGCTATGACATCTCTGACTACCGGGCCATCGAGCCGGTCTTCGGCACGCTTGCCGACGCCGACTCGCTGATCGCGGAAGCGCACGCCCTCGGCATCAGGATCATCATCGACATCGTCCCGAACCACGGGTCTGACCAGCACCCGTGGTTCACCGCGGCGCTCGCGGCGGCACCGGGATCGGAAGAGCGGGACAGGTTCTGGTTCCGTCCCGGCCGCGGCGAGGCGGGCGAACTGCCGCCAAACGGCTGGCAGTCCATCTTCGGCGGTCCGGCCTGGACCCGGATCACCGAGCCAGACGGGTCACCTGGCGAGTGGTACCTGCACCTGTTCGCGCCAGAACAGCCGGACTTCAACTGGGCGAATCCGGAGGTGCGCGCGGAGTTCGAGGATGTCCTCCGGTTCTGGTTCGACCGCGGGGCGGACGGTATCAGGATCGACTCGGCTGCGCTGCTCACCAAGGACGCGGCACTTCCGGAGGTCGACGCGGACGAGCCGCCAGGTCCCTCCCATCCGTTCAGCGACCGCGACGACGTCCACGAGATCTACCGGTCCTGGCGGGCGCTGGCCGACGAGTACTCCGGCCGCGTGCTCATCGGCGAGATCTGGATTCCCGACGCGGCGAGGCTAGCGCGCTATGTCAGCCCGGGTGAGTTGCACACCGTGTTCAACTTCCCGTACCTGAGCTGCCCGTGGGATGCCAGGCAGTTGCGCGAGGTCATCGACAACACGCTCGCGCTGAACGCGCCGGCCGGAGCCCCGGCCACCTGGGTGCTGTCCAATCATGACGTGGACCGCATCGTGTCGCGGCTTGGCCGCCCGGATACCGCGTTCGGCCTGCAGCAGCGGGCCTATTTCCACAGCCTGCCGGTGGACCTGGACCTCGGCACCCGCCGGGCCAGGGCTGCAGCGCTGCTGACCATGGCGCTGCCAGGCTCGGTCTATGTGTACCAGGGTGAGGAACTCGGCCTGTGGGAGGTCCAGGACATCCCGGACGAGTGCCGCCAGGACCCGATCTGGCGGCGGACCGGTGGCGCCGATCCCGGCCGGGACGGCAGCCGGGTCCCGCTGCCGTGGAGCGGGCAAGAGCCGCCGTTCGGGTTCTCGCCCGCCGGCGCGGCTGCCGAGCCGTGGCTGCCGCAGCCCAAGGAGTGGCGCGAGCTTACCGTCGAAGCGGAAGCCGGCCGGCCGGGCTCGATGCTCGAGCTGTACCGGACAGCGCTGACGATCCGCAGGTCCGAGCCAGCGCTCGGGGATGGCCCGATGACGTGGCTGGCCGCTGCGCCTGGCGTGCTGGCTTTCGATCGCGGCACCAGCGTGCGGTGCGTGGTCAACCTCTCCGCTGAGCCAGCCCGGCTCCCCGAGCACACCGGATTGCTGCTGGCGAGCGGCCCGCTGGATGGCGAACTGCTGCCGTCCGACTGTGCGGTCTGGCTGCGTACCGGGCCTGCTGCCGGTTAACCCCGGGCCACCGTCCTGGCCAGGATGCCGAGAGTCGCCCGCAGTGCGCCTTCAGAGATGACCGGGAAGATACCCGCCTCACGCCACTGCGGATCTATCTGTGACCAGTCGTAGTACGAAGTCACCAGCGTGCCGTCGGCCACTGGCTCCAGCCGGTAGCCGTACACGTGCCCGATCTGCGGGCGGATCTGGCCGAGTATGGTCCAGGCGATCTCCCGGTCGGGCTTGAACGTGCTGATCGTGACGGTCACGTCGTAACGCCCGAGTTCCGGGTAGTCGTTAAGAGACTCGCGGTCCATGTGCACGACGAACCTGTCGCCAACAGCGCTCACCGGCTCGCCCTCAGCCGACTGCAGCATGCCGGAGCTGTCGATCGCAACGTGACCTTGCGGATCCCTGAGGATCGCGAAGATCGCCGTCGGCTCAGCCTGAATGGTCCGCTGGACCTCAATCCGCTCGCTTGTCATAGCCAGTATCTTGACAGTGCTAACCGTGGAGGGCTCAATCGTGGCGATCGAGGAACGCGTTCACCAGGCTGGCGAAGACATCAGGCTGCTCGGCGAAGCACAGATGTGATGCCTCCTCGATGATCTCCAGCTGCGAACCGCTGATCCGGGTTGCCATGTCGGTCAGGTGGCCGGGCGTGCACTCGTCGTACCGGCCGCCTACGAGCAGCGCCGGGACAGCGATCTCGCTCAGCCGGTCCATGATGTCCCAGCTCTTCAGCGTGCCGGTGACCGTGAACTCGCTCGGGCCGTTCATCGTGTTGTAAACCTGGTAACCGGCTTCCGCGAAGGACCGCTCCAGGCCGGCTGGCCACGGATTCATGCGGCAGACGTGCGCACGGTAGAAGCCGAGTATCGCCGCCTGGTACTCCGGGCAGGCGGTGAACCCGTCGGCTTCGTGCTGGCGGATGACCTGCCGCACCTCGCCGGGCTCGGCGGCCAGCAGTTCGTCGCAGTCCGCTACCCAGCGGATCATGCTCGCCGGGCTGCCGCACAAGATCAGGCTGCGCAGGTCCGGCTTGCGGTCGAGGGTGTATTGCATCGCCAGCATGCCGCCCCACGAACTGCCGAACAAGTGCAGGTCGTCCAGCCCGAGCGCGGCGCGGACCTGAGCGAGTTCCTCGACGAAGCGGTCGACTGTCCACAGTGATTCGTCGTCGGGCCGGTCGGAGTTCCCGCAGCCCAGCTGGTCGTAGAAGATCACCTGCCGGCGGTCAGCCAGCGCCTCGAGCGGCTCCAGGTAGTAGTGCGTGAAGCCAGGACCGCCGTGCAGGCAGAGGAGGGGCACCGTGTCGGTGGAAACGCCGACGCTCCGGTACCAGACGCGGCCGCCGGGAACCTCCAGGTAGCCCTCGGTTACTGAGTCGCTCGCAGCGTCGCTCATGCGGTCTCTCCGGTCGTAACAGGCAGTGCGGCCGCGCCGGCCGGCTCGTCGGCGAAGACGCGCTTCATCTCTGGCAGGCGGGACGGATGCCGGGCGTACAAGTAGATCAGCACGACAACGCCGATCACGTACCAGATGCCGATCGCCAGCCCGGTCTCGCTGGACGGGTACTTCAGCGGCGCGACGAACTTCAATATCGATCCGCCGATGCCCATCGCGGTGAACCAGGCGGGCAGGAACGCCACGATGCCGAGCACCGGCACGATCGCGTGCAGCAGCCAGTTGAACTCGCCGCGGGCCTTCCGCGCGTAGAACACCAGGCAGGACAGGTTAAAGATCATGTAGATAGCGATCATGACGCCAGTCAGGATCGTTGCCAGGAAGACGAAGGTCACCACAGGTCCGAAGTGAATGCCGAGCGGGATACCTATTGCCAGCGTGACCACCAGCTGGAGGAGCACCCCGACGGACGGCGACTTCCAGGTCCGGTGCGTCCTGGCCAGCGGAGCCGGCAGCACGCCGATCCTGGACATCGCGTACCAGGTCCTGGTGGTCGCGAGCGTGCCCGCGTTGCCGTTGGCGAAGGTGGAGTTCGCGATGGCCAGGAAGGCGATCACCCAGCCGGCACCCCAGACGTCACGGGCCAGCTGGATCCACGGGCTGCCGCCGCCGAGCGCGCCGAAGGCCACGTACCTGGCCGGGCCGAAGAACACGTCACCGGCGTAGGTGGTGAGGACGTAGAACAGGCCGATGGCCAGGCACGAGGTCACCACCGCGATCTGAATCGTCCGGCGGGGATCGCGGGCTTCCTCGGCCAGAGGCGCGGACGCCTCGAACCCGATGAACGCCAGGATGGTGTAAATCGAGCCGGCGATCACGCCGGAGAAGCCCTTGTAGCCCTTGATCGTCGCGAAGTGCAGGCTGAAGACGCTTCCGGTGTTGCCAGACCCGGCCTTGACGATCAGCCAGATCGCCAGCACGAGGAAGACGATGACCTCCACGGTGCCGAGCACGGTCCCGGTCTTGGCGCTCAGCTTCACGCCGCGGTAGTTGAGGACCGCGATGATCAGCGCGGCAGCGATCATGAAAATGAGCCAGGTCGTGGTGAACGGCCAGTTCGCCTCGGTTTGCAGCACGGATGCCACCAGATAGCCGAACAGGATCATCGTGATCGGGCCGATCAGCGCCTCGACCAGGGCGTAGCCCCAGCCGACCAGGAAGCCGAGCGCCGGGTGGATGGCTTCAGCCGGATAGGTGTAGATGCTGCCGGCCGACGGCAGGTGCTTAGCGAGCTGGCCGATCGAACTGGCGACAAGAAGGCAGCCGACAAGGGCAAGTAACACTGACAGCGGCAGGGCACCGCCGGCATACGTAGCGCCCGCGGCGATGGACAGTGCGACTGCCCCGGCCGGTGCCATCGAGGTGATGGACTGGAACATGACCTCGCGCAAGCCGATGGCCCCGCGCTCGAGGTGACCGCTCCTGGCAGCGTGCTCGCCTGTCATGCCGGGCTCCTCTCGCGTCGGAGCAGGGCGGGCGACCGTCGCGGTTACCCTGCCTGATTACGGTGATAAGTCGCCGGTCAGGCTTTGGCAAGGCCAGCGGGGCCGAAATGTTTCAGCGGGGTCGCACCCTGCCTGCAACGGCTCGTCAGCTGCCGGTAGCGGCTGCCGTGGAAGACCAGCGGCATGACCTCGGAGGCCCCGAGATCATGCACGCGCAGCAGGACGATGTCGTGATCGCCGGCCGGTATCTCCTGCTCGAGCGAGCAGTCAAACCAGGCGCTCGCCTCGCTGAGCAAGACCGCGCCGTCTGCAGTGGCACGCCAGTCAAGTCCGGCGAAGCGCCCGGCAGAGCGCGAGCTAAGCTGCCTGCTGGCCTGCTCCTGGTGATCGCCGAGCACGCTGATGCCGAGCCGCCCGGCACTCCGCAGTGCAGGCCAGGTGGTGGAGGTGTGCGCGACGCAAACTGAGACCAGCGGCGGATCAAGCGACACCGAAACGAACGAGCTGGCCGCGAGCCCGGACGGCTCGCCGTCGATGACGGCAGCGACGGCGGCGACGCCGGTGGGAAACGCAGCGAACACACGCCGTAGCTGTTCGTCGCCGAGCCGGGTCGTCGTCATGCCAGCCCTTTCGTGGTAGCCGCGACCTGCGGACGTGCCCGTTCCAGCCAGCTGTCGAGCGTGTCGCTCGCCTCGAACTCCGAGTCAAGCAGGAACAATCCGGTCGTCGGGCAGGTCGCGCCGATCTCGACGAGCACCGGCTTGAGCAAAAGCTCGGGGGCCAGGGCGTGCTTCCAGTGGCCGCCGAGCATGAGCGGCACGGCCGTGCCAGTCATCGAGCCCGCCCCGAACCGGTCAAGGAACAGCTTGAGCAGGCCGGTGTAGGTAGCCTTATAGGTGGGGCTGGCGACCACCACGAGGTCGGCCGCCTGGACCGCGGCGACCAGGTCGGCCACGACCGGGTCGGACCAGTCGAGCAGGGCAGGGCCAAGGTCGGTGAGGTCGATGCTCAGGCCGGCTGGCCGTCCGGCCAGTCGCTCTGCCACGATGTGCGCCGCCTGATAGGTGCGCGACCGCGCTTTAGGGTTGCCGACCACGACTGCGACGCTCACGGCCGCCTCCTTCTACTGTGTCGATTCGCTCGGCGTCGTCTTCCCATCTGTCCCACAGGCGCCTGACGACCTCTACGCAGCCGGCCGCCTCGGCGAACAGGTCCCCGGCGGGCAGCGTGCGGCGGCCGAAGTGTCCGAATTCGTCCTGCCAGGCCGACACCTTCACCGCTGCCCCGGCGCGACCGGAGCTCACCCAGTCCGGCGTGGCGATCGCCTTGGACATGTGGAACGGCGCGAGGTGCAGTGACTGTGCTCCGGAAACCGTCATCTGCCCGTCCTGCCTGCTATTCCTCGTCCTGCCTGTTACTCCCCGGCCGCCGGTTTGACCGCGGCAACCCAGCCGATCGCGGGGGTATTCCGGAGCTGCCGGCCATGCCGTGGACGCCAGGAAGAAGTCTAGTAAGTAAATCGGAATACTTGACATTTATACCACACCGCGCGCAGATTGAGGGAGACACGTAGTGACGACGAAAGGTGTTTGGGCGCATGAGCCAGCTACTCGACAGCACGGTCAACCTGCCCGCCGCGGGCGACGACGAATTCCAGCGCATCGAGGTAACGCAGGTCGGTGGCGTGATCGGTGCAATCGTCGGCGGCATCCGGATCGGCGGAGATGTAGAGCCGGACGCGCTGGCCGAACTGCGCGCGGCGCTGCTGCGGCACCGGGTGGTGTTCCTGCGCGATCAGTACCACGCCACGGACTCCGACCAGCTTGCATTCGCCCGGCTGCTGGGTGAGGTGACCAAACCGCACCCGACTGTCAGCGGTGACGGCAAGGCGATCCTGCCCATCGACTCGGAGCAGGGCAAGGCCAATAGCTGGCACACGGACGTCACGTTCGTGGACCGCGTTCCGGCCATCAGCGTGCTGCGCGCGATCAACCTGCCGCCCTATGGCGGCACGACGGTCTGGGCGAACACGGTCGAGGCCTACCGTCGCCTGCACCCGGCACTGCGGGCGCTCGTCGGGGGCCTGCGGGCGGTGCACTCCAACCGCTACGACTACGCAGCGCAACGCCCGCAGATCGGCGGCGTGGACGTCAAGGAGGAGCAGTACCGGGAGGAGTTCAGGCACCTGGAGTTCGAGACCGAGCACCCGGTGGTGCGCATTCATCCCGAGACGGGTGAGCCGTCGCTGCTGCTCGGCCACTTCGTCCGGTCGTTCACCGGGCTGAGCACGGTGGATTCAGCAGACCTGTTCGAGCTGCTGCAGCGGCACGTGACCAGGCTAGAGAACACGGTGCGCTGGTCCTGGCGCGACGGCGACATCGCCATCTGGGACAACCGGGCTACTCAGCACTACGCGGTGGCCGACTACGACGACCTGCCCCGGCTGATGCACCGCATTACCATCGCCGGCCCGGTACCAGTGGGCATCAGCGGCGACAAGAGCACACCGCGTGTGGGCGATGCCAGCTTCTATTCGTCGCTGGCTGCCTGACATTGGGCGCGGGCAGCGCCAGTCGGCTGGCGCTGCCCGCAGCTTGCTAGGTCTGCGCCTCGCGGAGTTCGGTTTTGAGGATTTTGCCCGACGGCCCCTTGGGCAATTCCGTCACGAACCTGACTTCACGCGGGTACTTGTAAGCGGCGAGCCGCTCGCGACAGTAGGCAATGATCTCCGCCTCGCTGAGGCTGGCGCCCTCGTCTAGCACGACCACGGCGACGACCTCTTCGCCAAGCCGTTCGTCGGGCTTGCCGATGACCGCGGCCTCCCGGATGCCTGGGTGGGCGTACAGGACCTCTTCGATCTCGCGCGGGTAGACGTTGTAGCCGCCCCGGATGACCAGGTCCTTGGTCCGGTCGACGATGAAGTAGAACCCGTCCGAGTCGACGTAGCCCAGGTCGCCGGTGTGCAGCCAGCCGCCCTTCAGCGCGGCGGCGGTCGCCTCCGGCCGGTTGCGGTATCCCTTCATGACGTTATGCCCGCGGATCAGGATCTCCCCGATCTGCTCAGGTCCGGGCGGCAGCCGCTGATCATCGGCGTCGCCGACGCGCATTTGCACACCCCAGATCGGCTTGCCGACCGACAGCGGCTTCCGGTCGGACGGCCGGTTGAATGACGTGGTACTGCCGGTCTCGGACAGGCCGTAGCCCTCGAGCACCTCGATGCCGTACTTGGCTTCGAATGTTTTCATGACGTTCTCGGGCAATGACGCGCCGCCGGAAACGGTCACGCGCAACGCAGCCAGGTCGCGTGCGCTGACATCGAGCTGGGCGAGCGCGTGGAGCATAGTTGGCACGCCCGCGATCACCGTGCATTTGTCTGCCTCGATCGCGTCGATCACTGCGCCTGGCTCGAACCGCGGCACGATGGACAGGCAGCCGCCATAGCGGACACTGACGTTGATCACCGACGACAGCCCGAACACATGGAAGAACGGCAGCACGGCGAGCGTGACGTCGTCTGGCCGGGCACCGAATAGCTGGCCGGAGACCGTGCAGTTCATGTACAGCAGGAAATGCGTGAGCTCCGCGCCTTTCGGCTTACCCGTGGTGCCGCTGGTGTAGATCAGTACAGCGGTGTCATCGGCGTTGCCGGGCCAGATCTCCCCGCCGGCCTCAGCCAGCGGCCCGGCAGCCATCAGTTCGCCTAGCGAACGCGCAGCTATACCCGGTGGTGGCTCGCCGACGAGGTACAGCGGCAGGTCGGCGAGCTCGCAGGCCTTCGCTGCCTCAGCGTGCAGCCCTGCCAGCCCGAGCATGATGCTCGCGCCTGAGTCCGTGAGCTGGTGCTCGATCTCCGGGGCCTTGAGCAGCGGGTTCATCGGCAGGACGGTCATCCCGGCTTTGAGCGCGCCGAAGTACGCGGTCAGGAACTGCGGCACGTTCGGCAGCTGGATGGCGACTACCTGACCAGGCGTCAGGCCTGCGCGGGCCAGGCCGGCCGCGAACCGGCCGGACTGCTCATCGAGCTCCCGGTAGGTCGCGGTCGCGCCAGCCGCGCGGTAGGCAAGTGCCTCGGGGGTAGCGGCCGCCGTTTCCCGAAGGATAGTCGCGAGGTTGAAGCTCATTGCGCCACCGAAAAATCGGGCCTTCCGGCACGGTCAGTGAGACATATACTAAGGATGTATCAGCAGGTTGCCTAGGGCTGCAGGCCCGGCAAGGCCGAGACCTGCAGGACGGGAACGACCAATGCTGCACCCAGTGCGTGACGTTATATATCGGCAGGCAGCCGGTCAACGGAGTTCGGCACGCGGCCCGGCATTGGGGTGGCTGTTGACCGAGCCTGCCAGGGGCCTGGCCGATCTCGCGACACTGACGGTAGCCGCACCGTGGCTGACGGTAGCGCCCCGCGGCGACGGCCACGGCGTGCTCGTGCTACCCGGCTTGCTCGCCTCCGACGCCAGCACCACGGTTCTGCGCCGCTTCCTGCGCCTGCTCGGCTACCAGGTCCGGGGCTGGACCCTTGGCCGCAACAATGGTCCCACCGACGCAGTAATGGACGGGTTGCCTGCCATGCTGTCGGCGCTGGTCACCGACACCGGGGGGCCGGTTTCGGTGGTCGGCTGGAGCCTCGGCGGAATCTACGCCAGGGAACTGGCCCGCCAGCATCCTGAGGACGTCCGCCAGGTGATCACGCTCGGGAGTCCGTTCGCGATGACCGACATCCGGCAGAGCTACGCCGACCGGGCATACCGGCGCCGTGCCAGCATGCACGCGAGCGAGCGCATACCGGACCTTG
>DATMMA010000330.1:0-19018 GCA_035570295.1 Streptosporangiaceae bacterium | reverse complement strand
GACCGCCGAGATCATCGAGGCGGCCGGAATCCGCCACGGCACGTCGCTGACCTCGGTGAACGCAGCTGCCGCCGAGCACCGCATCGAGCAGATCCGCCAGGTGCTGTCGGCGACGGTGTCGAGGTCCTGGCCCGACACAATCGTGATCTCGGTCCGCGAGCGCACGCCCGTGCTCGCCCTGGCCGAGGCCGGGCGCTACGCCCTCGTCGACTCCCACGGCGTGACCGTCGAGTGGGTCCGGCGCAAGCCCGCCGGCATGCCGCTGATCAGATCGCCGCAGGCCGCGGCGCCGGACGGCCAGGGCGTGGCGGCGGCGGCCGCGGTGCTGCAGCAGCTGCCGGCCACCCTGCGCGCGATGATCGTCTCCGTGTCGGCACCAGGGGCGGACGCGGTGAAGTTCGCGCTGCGCGGCGGGATCACCGTGGTGTGGGGGAGCGCGGGCCAGACGCAGGCCAAGGTCGAGGAGCTGACCGTGCTCCTGCGCACGAAGGCTCGCTATTACGACGTCAGCGATCCGGCTACCGCGGTGACGCAAGGCCAGCCGGGCTAGCCGAAACTACCGACAGCGATGAATACATGACGTACAGTCGTGGCAGCTACTGCTGGCCGGGGGACGACCATCGGGCCGCGGCATGCGCGGGGCGGCACAACTGGGGAAACAGCCCGCGACACGCCGGGCGGCACGGGGTGGCAGTGGTTGACCACAGGCAGGGCGCAACCCTACTGTCCCTATCAGTCGGCAGCTTGACATAACTCTAAATCTCAAGTTGAGGGTGAGGGTTTGACTAGCTGGAAATCCGCTGGGCCTGCCTTGCCGAACGAACTGGGGGCGTTAGCGGGCAGGGGCCGCCGGAGCTCACCGAGCCCGGCGCTGTACCTGACCGCGACGGTGGCATAGGGTCCGGCAGGACGTACGAGCGGAAAGGGTTCCTCCTCGTGGCAGCACCGCAGAATTACTTGGCGGTCATCAAGGTCGTCGGTATCGGCGGGGGCGGCGTCAACGCCGTAAACCGGATGATCGAAGAGGGACTCCGGGGCGTCGAGTTCATCGCGATCAACACCGACGCGCAGGCGCTGCTGATGAGCGACGCCGACGTCAAGCTCGACGTCGGCCGTGAGCTCACCCGCGGCCTCGGGGCCGGGGCCAACCCGGACATCGGCTCGAAGGCGGCCGAGGATCACCGCGACGAGATCGAGGAAGTCCTCAAGGGCGCCGACATGGTGTTCGTCACCGCCGGCGAGGGCGGCGGGACCGGCACCGGCGGCGCGCCGGTGGTGGCCGCGATCGCCAAGTCGCTCGGCGCGCTCACGATCGGCGTCGTGACCAGGCCGTTCGGCTTCGAGGGCAAGCGCCGCGCCGCGCAGGCGGACAGCGGGATCGAGCAGTTGCGCGCCGAGGTCGACACGCTGATCGTGATCCCGAACGACCGCCTGCTGTCCATCTCCGACCGGCACGTCAGCGTGCTGGACGCGTTCAAGGCCGCCGATCAGGTGCTGCTGTCCGGTGTTCAGGGCATCACCGACCTGATCACCACGCCCGGCCTGATCAACCTCGACTTCGCCGACGTGAAGTCGGTCATGTCCGGAGCAGGCTCGGCACTGATGGGCATCGGCACCGCCCGCGGCGACGACCGTGCAGTCGCGGCCGCCGAGATGGCGATCTCCAGCCCGCTGCTGGAGGCCAGCATCGACGGGGCGCACGGCGTGCTGCTGTCTATCCAGGGCGGCTCGGACCTCGGCCTGTTCGAGATCAACGAAGCCGCGCAGCTCGTGGCGAACTCGGCCGCAACCGACGCCAACATCATCTTCGGCGCCGTCATCGACGATGCACTCGGCGATGAGGTCAGGGTCACGGTCATCGCGGCCGGCTTTGACGAGCCGCAGCCTGGCCGGCCACGGCCGCGGACTACCGCTTACAGCGCAGCGCCCTACACCGCGGCCCCGGCTAGTGCGGCGCAGGCGTCCGCTGCCGCATCAGTGGCCCAGGCCGGGCCTTCGTCGGGCGCACCGGCTGACTGGCGGCCGTTCCAGCTAGGCGATGCGAAGCCAGCGGACACGCCGGGCAAGGAAGCTGTTGCCGGCGCTGCCCGGCCCGCTGCAAACGGCGGGCCGCCGGTCAGTGCATCCAGCCAGGGCGCTGACGGCGCGACGAGCGACGCCGCCACCGCGGAGCAGATCCCGCCGCCACGCCATGCCAGTCCGGATGACGCCCTTGGATCCGCGGCGCGGGACCCGGTCGGGCCGCGTCCGAACGGCCGGCCTGATACGACCCGGCGCAAGTCGGTAGTGTTCGAGGAAGATGACGAACTCGACGTGCCCGATTTCCTGAAGTGAGCCGGCTGCAAGCGGGCGAGGCCGTCCTGGCCCGGCAAGCCCTTGGTGACGGCGTGGTCGCCGGGTTCTCCGGCAGGGGCGGCGGGGTTAGCACAGGGCCATACGAGTCCCTGAATCTCGGCCTTCGCGTCGGTGATGATCCTGCCGCGGTTGCGGCTAACCGGGCGGCGCTGGCCACGGCATGCGGGGTGGCGGCAGCAGACCTTGCCTGGATGAGCCAGGTCCATGGCGCAGAAGTCTGCTACCTCGGCGCCGGGATCGCCGAGCCGCCGGGGCCGGTTGACGCGATTTTCACCGACGTGCCCGGCAGGCCGCTGTGCGTGCAAGTCGCCGACTGCGTGCCTGTCCTTGTCGCCGACCCTGTCGCCCGGCTCGCGGGAGCCGCCCACGCTGGCCGGGAAGGACTCGTTGCTGGCGTCGTGCCTGCCCTGATCGCCGCGATGACAGCCGCAGGCGCCAGCCCCGCCAGAATGCGCGCGCTGACCGGGCCGTCAATCTGCGGCGGCTGCTATGAGGTGCCCGCTGAGCTGCAGGCGCGGGTCAGCGCTGTCGTCCCGCACTCGCGCTGCCAGACGTTCGACGGGACCGCGGGCCTGGATATCGCCGCTGGCGTGCGGGCTCAGCTTGCGGCCGCCGGAGTGGGCTGGTTCCGATCGGTGCCGCGGTGCACTAAGGAATCGGACGACTTGTTCTCCTACCGGCGGGACGGCACGACGGGCCGGTCCGCGGGCGTGATCTGGCTGGCGGCATGATGATCGCCGGTTATGAGCGAACACCGCATGAGCGCACCGGATGACCGAGCCGGCTAGCCAGGAGCGGCTGGCTGAACTAGCCGCCAACCTGGCGGCCGTGCGGGCCAGCATCGCCGACGCATGCGCCGGTGCCGGGCGTGACCCGGCCGAGGTCGCGCTGATAGCAGTCACTAAGACGTTCCCCGTTCCCGACATAATCGCGCTCGCTGGCCTCGGCGTGACCGACGTCGGCGAGAACAAAGATCAGGAAGCGGCGCCGAAGGTCGCCGCGTGCGCCGCCGCCGGGCTGGCGCTGCGCTGGCACTTCGTCGGCCAGTTGCAGGTCAACAAGGTCGCGAGCGTGGCCAGGTACGCGTACATGGTGCAGTCGGTCGACCGGGCCCGACTGGTGACCGCCCTCGGGCGGCGGGCCAGCGAGGCCGGCCGGGTGATCCGCTGCCTTATTCAGGTCAGCCTGGATGCTGACGCCGGCGCTGGCGCGGGCTCAGGCGGGGAGGCGGGGCGCGGCGGCGCGCCTCCGGGCGAGGTACTCGGGCTGGCCGCGCAGATCGCCGGTGCCGACGGGCTGGAACTCGCCGGGGTGATGGCGGTGGCGCCGCTCGGGCAGCCCGCCAGGCCCGCTTACGCCCGCCTGAAGGAGATCGCCGACGCCGTCAGGTCCGGCTACCCGCAAGCGCAAGTGATCTCCGCCGGCATGAGCGGTGACCTTCGCGAAGCCATCGCGGAAGGCGCGACACATGTACGAATCGGTACGGCGTTGCTCGGCGGCCGGCGAGCCTTTCTCAGGTAATGTCCGACGCGTAGGACCCTGGCCAGTGAACCCTGCACCGAGCCGGGCCGCCTGGCGTGCACGACGGAGGACAGAAGATGGCCAGCGCTATGCGCAAGATGGCGGTCTATCTCGGCCTGGTAGAGGATGACCACCGCTTCGATGATCAGTACCAGGACGACTACGACGACTACGACGAGTACGGCGCCGAGCTCGTGCAGGACGAGTACGGGCAAGAGCCCGCGTTGCCTGACGGCCCCGTCGGTGACCAGAGGATCGCTACTCAGGTGCAGACGACCGATTTGGCGAGGATCACGACCTTGCATCCGCGCACGTACAATGAGGCTCGTACGATCGGAGAGCACTTCCGTGAGGGCACTCCGGTGATCATGAACCTGACTGAGATGGTCGACAGCGACGCCAAGCGACTGGTTGATTTCTCTGCAGGGTTGATCTTCGGATTGCGCGGGAGCATCGAGCGTGTGACGAACAAGGTGTTCCTGCTGTCCCCGGCTAACGTAGAGGTAGCAGCCGAGGACAAGGCCCGGATCGCGGAACGGGGCTTCTTCAACCAGAGCTGACCGGCAGCCAGGCTGCGGGCCAGGGGCAGGATTTTTCTGCCTGCTGAGACCTGATAGGCAGTGCGCGTGAACATTTTGAGGGATGTCGCTTTCTACCTGCTGTCTATCTATCTCCTCATGCTCATCGTCCGGCTGATCTTCAGCTGGATCCAGGTCTACGCGCGGGAGTGGCACCCCAAAGGCTTCCTTCTTGTGGTAGCTGAGGGTGTTTACTCCGCCACAGATCCGCCGCTGAGATTTCTAAGGCGCTACATTCCCACGCTCCGCCTCGGTAATGTGGCCCTTGACCTCAGCTTCATGCTGCTGTTCCTGGTGGTCTACGTGCTGTGGCAGGTCGCACGGTGACATAGGGTCCATCAGGTAGCGTCCATACAGGACAAAGCTCCAGGGGAGAAGAGAGATGCCACTGACGCCCGCGGATGTGCGGAACAAGCAGTTCAGCACGACCAGGCTCAGGCCGGGCTATGACGAAGAGGAAGTCGACGCCTTCCTCGACGAAGTTGAAGCAGCGCTGGACGAGCTCATTCAGGAGAACGAGGAGCTCAGGGCCAAGCTGGCTGAAGTGCTGCGCGGCAAGCCGCCAGTTTCGCTGACCCCGCAGGCCGAGGTCCCGGAGATGATGCAGCCCGAGCCGATGCGGCATGAGCCAGAGCCGCGGCCCGAGCCGGTCATGCTTGCTCCGCGGCGGCCAGCCGAGGACAACATGGACACGGCCGCACGGGTGCTCGCCCTCGCGCAGCAGACTGCTGACCAGGCGATCGCCGACGCCCGGCGCGAGGCTGACGAGACGCTCGGCCGCGCCCGGCGCGAAGCCGATGACATCCTCACCAAGGCGCGCCGCCAGGCCGAGCAGGTCACCAGCGACGCCCGCGCCAGGGCTGAGAGCCTTGAGCGCGACGCGCAGGAGCGGCACCGCCAGGCGATGGGTTCGCTGGTCCAGTCCCGCGAGGAGCTGGAGCGGCGTGTCGATGACCTGCGTGCGTTCGAGCGTGAGTACCGCAGCCGCCTGAAGGCGTACCTGGAAGGCCAGCTCCGGGACCTTGAGGCCGGCGCTGCCGACAGCGGCGTCTTCCCGGCCGTGGGTACCGGGCCTCAGCAGTCGCCGGTAGGCGTCGGCATGGGCCGGCTGGACATGCGCAACGGCAGCCCGACTGGCGGCTACCAGGGGATCCCTGAGCCCGTGGCGCACAACGGCGGGTACCACCCCTCGGACGCGGGCCAGCACGACCGTCGGTAGCGCGACCAGGTCACTGCGCTTGACGACTAACGGAGCGGCCAGGTGATCCGGTTCGGCGCACTCGCGTCCGTCGTAGCGGTCGCGATCGGCCTGCTGGTCGCCGGGGCCGTGTCCGGTGACCTGGTCCTGGTCTACGTGTCGATTGGGCTGGCAGCGCTAGCGCTGCTGATGCTGATCGTCGGCGTGGTGGTGTGGCGGGACCAGGTGTTCGGCCCCGCGGCTGACGACAGCCGGGTCACCGGGAAGCGCGCGGCCGGTACTGCCGCCCAGCTGGCTGATGGTGCGGCACATCCGGGTGTTGGCTGGCCAGTTGAGCAGGTGGCCAGCGGCCGGGCAGCCCGCCGCCAGCCGACGTCAGGCCAGCCGCAGGAATGGCACGACCGGGAGCCTGCCGGGATTCGCGATCGAGTGCCGGCCCGCGAGCCGGCGCCGGACCATGACGCGAGAGCGGGCCGCGAGTCGGCATGGCCGGGCCGCGAACCGGTACCCGCACCCGGGGCGAGGTCATCTCGTGAGCCAGCGCCGCCTCGTGAGCAGGCGCCGTCTCGTGAGCCAGCGCCCGCAGATCGGACCATCGTCGAGCGCCAGATGCCGGTCGAGCGCGCTGGACGTCCGTCGCCTGGTACTCGTCCGGCTGCGGCTGAGCGGGCTGCGGCCGGAGATCGCCTGCCGGCCAGTGCACGCCAGGCGGCTGAGCATGCGTCACCAGCCGAGCGGGCTACCGCTGTCGAACGTCCTGCAGCACCTGAGCATGCGTCACCAGCCGAGCGGCCGACGCCGGCCGAGCCCGCCCGGGCCGAACCAATCCCGACGGCAGCGAGCCAGGCCGCAGCTAGCACTGACAGCTCGGCGGATGACCCGACCCGGCTAGCGCGGCGGCTGCATTCCGCGGCCGAGCTATCACGACATGTAGTCCCGGAGACGGCGAAGGCCGCTCGCCCGGACCCGTCAGCCGCGTCACGGCAGGGGCCATCTGGACGCGAGCCGTCTTCGGCGGGTGCCGGTGAGTCACCTCCCAGCCAGTCCCAGACCACCCTGTTCCAGACCGGCCAGTCATCGGCCGATCAGCTGAGCGGCGCATCACCGGCTGGGCGGCGGTTTGGAGACCCGCTGACCGGACCGCCACCGGCCGCCTCCAGCGGTTCAGGCCGGACTCGCTTGCAGAAGGAAGCGGAGGCTGCTGCTACAGCAAAATTCGCGGCGGGCTCGGCCGGCTCTTCAGGTCAGGCCAGATCGTCTGCTGCCGCGAGTCCCGACGCTGCGGCTCGGCCCGCCGCTGTTCCGGCCCTGGGTGCTGCGGACGGTTCAGCCGCGCAGGGAGCCGAGGCGGAGCGCGGACGGCCGTCCGCTGGTGCTGGTCCTGCCAGTTCCGACCGAGGTGCTGCGGACAGCCCGGCCACTCAGAGTGGTGCGGGCGGCGGTCGCTGGCGGTCATCCGCTGATGCTGGTCTGGCAGGTTCCACTGCGGCCGCTTCTGGTCTGGCAGGTTCCACTGCGGCCGCTTCTGGTCTGGCAGGCTCCACTGCGGCCGCTTCTGGTCTGGCAGGCTCCACTGCGGCCGCTTCTGGCGCGGCCGGTGCCAGCCCGGCTGGCTCGGCTTCCGGCGATTCCGCTGCTGCACAGGCGCCGGCGGCCAGGCCCGGACTCGCAGGCCTGGCACCAGCGGCCACAACCAGCAGTGCCAGGTCGGAGCACGACTCCCCGGCCGGCGGCGAGAGTGTGGCGTCGGCGGCTGACGCGTCGGCGGCTGACGCGTCGGGAGCTGATGGCGCGAGCACCAATGGCCGCGCGGGCGCCGCGGCTCCGGGTGCCGGATCGGCTGGCACTACAGGCGCCGAAGAGGTTTCGGTGGTGCCCGGCATCGCCAGGTATCACAAGGCCGGCTGCATCTTGATCAGGTTCCTCGGGGACAACGATCTAGAGACGATGAGCCAGGCGGCTGCCGAGGAGTCCGGTTGCGTTCCATGCCGGGCTTGCCGGCCGGAGAAGACCGACGCCTAGAGGATTTCGATGATCCGTGAGACTTATGCATGCCCCCACATGTGCAAGTCTCCAGGATCATGGTCTCGGAAGGTCAGCGCCGCCGGATCCAGCACGTGAGGCCGAGTTCCGCGCTTCCGCCACCGACATAGCATCCGATCCGGCCCCTCCGCCAGGACGCTATCAGCTATTATGCCCGGTTTCTGGGGACCGTTTCGGATGCAAAGTCATTCCACGGCCATGCAAAGCGGCGGATCGGCCCGGTATGCGCCAGGATCATGGTCTTCGAAGGTCAGTGCCGCCGGATCCAGAACGTGAGGCCGAGTTCCGCGCTCTCGTGCCGGCAGGCGGCCGGATTCGCGTCGGCGTGATCGACCGCGTCAGCGTTGTCCTCCGCGTCGCTGCCATCGCCGCTTTCGGCAGCGCTCTTGCCAGCGTCGCCATCGCTGGCCTGCGCGATTGCGGTCGGAGCGATACCAGCGCGGGCACCTCCAGCACCTTCAGCGCGGACGCCCTCTGCGCCCGGCGCGTCGGGGTGTCCCGCGCGAGCGAGCGCGCCGGCGGACTGGGCAGCGAAATCGACTGCCAGCACCTCTCTGCTGATCATCTCCTGGTGCTCGGTGATCGCTTCGGCGACCTCAGTGTCAGCCGTGCGCCAGCGGACCGAGATGCGGTCGGTGACGTCGAGGCCATCGTTTTTGCGCGCATCCTGCACCAGGCGGATGAACTCGCGGGCAAGACCCTCGCGCCGCAGTTCACTCGTGATCGTGACTTCGAGCGCCACAGTCTCGCCGCCGTCGGACGCCACGGCCCAGCCAGCCAGCGGCGTCTGGGTGATGACGACGTCGTCCGGGCCGATGGTCACGCGCACCCCGTTCACATCCAGCTCGGCTGCGCCCGCGGTCCGGAGCCTGCCTGCCAGTTCGGCGGCGTCAGCAGCCGCGATAGCGGCGGCCACCGACTGGGTGGCGCTGCCGAGCCGCTTGCCTAGTGCGCGGAAGTTGGCCCTGGCCGAGTAGCTGACGAGTTCAGTGTCTGAGCCGTCGAGCGGTTCGAGGTTACGGACATTCAGTTCATCGGTTACCAGCGCTCGCAGCTCAGCAGGCAAGGCCGGGAAACCTGGCGCTGCGATCACTGCGCGGGACAGCGGCTGCCTTACTTTCACTAGCGCCGCCGCACGTGCTGACCTGCCGAGATCCACCAGCCGGCGGGCCAGCGCCATCTGCGCTGCCAGAGCGGTGTCGATCAAGGCGTCCTCGGCGACCGGCCAGCTGGCAAGGTGCACCGAGTCGGGCCAGCCTTCCTCTCGCAGGACGTCCCAGACGTAGTCGGTGATGAACGGCGTGATAGGCGCCATCAGCCTGGTAAGGGTTTCAAGTGCCTGCGACAGCGTTGCGAACGCGGCAGCCCCGTCCGTGCTCACGGGGCCGTCCCAGAACCTGCGCCTTGACCGCCGGACGTACCAGTTGGACAGATCGTCGATGAAGGCAGCTATGCGCCGGCCGGCCGCCGCCGAGTCGAACAACTCCAGCGCCGCCGTCACCTCCCGGACCACCAGATTCAGCTCGCTGAGCAGCCAACGGTCGAGCGCCGGGCGATCGGCCGGCGCCGGAACCGTGCTCTGCGCGGCTGGACCGTACCCGCCGGCTGCACCGTGCCCGCCGGTTGCACCGTGCCTGCCGGCTACAGCGTGCTCGGCGGCCGCGCTCGTGTAGAGGACGAGGAACGACACCGTGTTCCAGTAGGTGAGCAGAACCTTCCTGACGATTTCCGCGAGGACATCGGTACTGATCTTCCTGGTCGCCCAGGGCGAACCCGAGGCGGCAAAGAACCACCGAACGGCGTCGGCGCCGTGTGCTTCCATCAGATGCAAGGGTTCGAGCACGTTGCCGAGGTGCTTGCTCATCTTCCGGCCGCGCTCGTCCACAAGCAGGCCGAGGCAGACGACGTTCTGATATGACCCCGTGCCGAATACCAGCGTGCCGATCGCCATCAGGGAGTAGAACCAGCCCCGGGTCTGGTCGATGCCCTCGCACACGAACTGCGCCGGGTACGAGCGCATGAACTCGGCCTCGTTGCGCAGCGGAGCGCCGAACTGGGCGAACGGCATCGCGCCCGAGTCGTACCAGACGTCGATCACCTCCGGCACCCGGCGGGCGGGACTGCCGCAGTCCGGGCAGCTGATCACGACATCGTCGACGAACGGCCGGTGCGGGTCCATTTCGGTCACATCGGCGCCGGCCAGTTCCGACAGCTCGGCAAGCGAGCCAACGCAGGTGACGTGATCTTCAGCACACTGCCAGATCGGCAGTGGCGTGCCCCAGTAACGGGTCCGGGACAGCGCCCAGTCGACGTTGTTCCGCAGCCAGTCTCCGAACCTGCCGTGCTTGATATTGGGCGGCTGCCAGTTCGTCGCGTCGTTCACGGCCAGTAGCTGGTCCCTGATGGCAGTCGTCCGGATGAACCACGACGGCAGCGCGTAGTAGAGCAGCGGCGTGCCACAACGCCAGCAGTGCGGGTAGCTGTGCTCGTGCAGGTAGGAGCTGAACAGCAGGCCTCGCTCGGACAGGTTCTCGATCAGCCGGGCATCAGCGGCCTTGAAGAACATGCCGCCCACCAACGGGACGTCCTCGCTGAACCGGCCGTCCGGCATCACCGGGTTGACCACCGGCAGGCCGTGCGCCCGGCCCGCTGCCAGGTCCTCAGCGCCGAATGCGGGCGCCAGGTGCACAAGACCGGTCCCGTCTTCCGTGGTCACGAACGTTCCGGTCACAACCCGATGCGCGTCGGGAACGTCCACTAGCCGGAATGGCGGCTCGTAGGTGGCACCCGCTAGCTCGGCGCCAGTGAAGCGGTCTGTGACGTGCCAGCCCTCGCCCAGTACCCGGCCGAATAGCGCATCGGCTACCACCACGCAGTCACCAGTGCCGGATTTGCGGGCGATCGCGTACGTTTCCCCTGGATGCACAGCGACCGCGGTATTCGAGACGAGAGTCCACGGGGTTGTCGTCCAGACGAGCAAGTCAGCGTCCGCCAGCTCGGGCGGAGCCGTCGGCGGAAGTGTCCGCAGCCGGAACCTGACGATCACAGACGGATCGGCCACGGTCCGGTAGACGTCTGGCTGGCCCATCTCATGGTCCGACAGCGGCGTCCCGCAGCGCGGGCAGTACGGGCTGATCCGGAAGTCACGGACGAGCAGGCCTTTGTCGTAGACCTGCTTAAGCGACCACCAGACCGACTCGATGTAGGTCGGATCCATGGTCCGGTAAGCCTGCGACAGGTCAATCCAGTAGCCCATTCGCTGGGTCAGCTGAGCAAATGCATCAACATGCCGCAATACGGACTCACGACAGCGTGCATTGAAAGCCTTTATCCCATATGACTCAATATCGCGCTTTGAGCTCAGCCCTAGCTCTTTCTCCACCGCGACCTCAACGGGCAGGCCGTGACAGTCCCAGCCGGCCCGGCGAGGGACGTGAAACCCTTGCATCGTCTTAAACCTGGGCAATGCGTCTTTGAGTACCCGAGCCTCGATGTGATGGACGCCGGGCATGCCGTTCGCTGTGGGCGGACCCTCGTAGAAAATCCAGGGCGGCCCGCTCGCGGTCTGCTCAAGCGAACGCTCGAAGATCTTGGCCTCATGCCACCGGCGCAGCACCTCGTGCTCGAAAGCGGGCAGGTCAGCGCTGGTGGGGAGCGCGGAATACGAGCGCGGCATGGTGGCTTCAGGCTATCGGAAAGTCCCCGGCCGAGCCGGTCCGGGCCAGGCGCGAGCGTCGGGCTCAGGGCCCTCGCCCGGCCGAGATTGCCCGGTTGCCGGCACGCCGGCAGCGGGTACGTTTGCGGATTGCGCCAGTCACCACTTATTCTCCGGTGACTGTTTGGGTTGATGATCGAAAGCCAGCTGCACTGAGGGAGGCGGGTAATGACCGCTACCGCGCATTCAGGCGCTGCCGCCCTTCCTGTGCGGCACGGCGAAAAGCGCTGGACTGAGGCTGAGGTCGCCGAACTTCGCAACCAGCTGGCGGCCGAGGTCGCGGCCCTGCGGGCCGATATCGACCGGGCCGAGACCGACATTGCCAGCCGGCTTGGCGATGCCGTCGGCGACGCTGGCGACGACCAGGCTGACGTCGGCGCGAAGACTTTCGAGCGCGAGCACGAGCTTGCGCTGACTCACAACGCCCGCGAGCTGCTGGCCCAGAATGAGCGCGCCATTGCCCGGATTGAGGCAGGTACGTACGGTACCTGTGAGTCCTGCGGTGAGGCGATCGGCAAGGCGAGGCTGCAGGCCTTCCCTAGGGCTACGCTGTGCGTGACATGCAAGCAGCGCGAGGAACGCCGCTGACCGGGCCGGCGGCCGGTCAGCAGGATCCTGAACCGGACAGCCCCGCCGGGCTGGTGAGCGGACGGCAGCGGTGGCGGGTCGCCCTGCTGGTGGCGGTTGCCGTGGTGGTGCTCGGACTGGACATCGCTACCAAGCTGATCATCGTCGCGACGCTGAGCGACCGGAACCCTATCCGGCTCCTCGGCGGCTTCCTGCACCTGCGGGAGGACCGTAACCCGGGCGCGGCATTCAGCTTCGCCCCGTCGCTGACGATCCTGTTCTCCCTGATCGCGATCACGGTGATCGTGGTCATCCTGCGCTCCTCCAGGCGCATCAAGAGCACGCCGTGGGCGGTCACGCTCGGGTTGCTGCTCGGCGGCGCGACCGGCAATCTGGTCGACCGCATATTCCGCTATCCGGGCTTGTTCCGCGGCTGGGTAGTGGACTGGATTCAGATCCCGCACTGGCCGGTGTTCAACCTGGCCGACTCCGCCATCGTCTGCGGCGGCATCCTGGCCGTGTTGCTATCCGTCCGTGGCATCCGGCTGGACGGTCAGCGCGAGTCCCGATGACGCAACCGGTCGCCCGTCGGGTGCCGGTCCCCGACGGGCTCGATGGAGAGCGCCTTGACGCGGCGCTCGCCAGGATGTTCGGGCTGTCACGGGCACAGGCGGCAGACCTTATCGGGAACGGCGGCGTCCTCATCAGCGGTCAGCCTGCAACCAAGTCGGACCGGGTACCAGCCGGGGAGTGGCTCGAGGTCACGCTGCCCCCGCCGCCCGCGCCGGTACTGGCGAACCCGGAGCCTGTGCCCGGGATGACGGTGCTTTACGACGACGCCGACATCATCGTGGTGGACAAGCCAGTTGGCGTTGCGGCGCACCCAACGCCCGGCTGGACCGGCCCGACGGTAATCCAGGGGCTGCTTGCGGCCGGCTACACCGTCGCCACCAGCGGCGCGGCCGAGCGGCAAGGCATCGTGCACCGGCTGGACGCGGGCACCACCGGCGTGATGGTGGTAGCCAAGAGCGAGCATGCCTATAGCGTGCTAAAGCAGGCCTTCCGGGATCGCACCGTGGACAAGCGCTATCACGCGCTGGCGCAGGGCCACCCCGATCCGCTCCGCGGCACGATCGATGCGCCGATCGGACGGCACCCGTCCGGGGATGGCAGGTTCGCGGTGGTGGCCGACGGCCGGCCGTCAGTGACGCACTACGACACGCTGGAAGCGTTCCGGGCGGCCAGCCTGCTAGAGGTGCGGCTGGAGACCGGACGGACGCACCAGATCCGGGTGCACATGGCCGCGGTCCGGCATCCGTGCGTCGGCGACCGGCTGTACGGAGCAGATCCCGTTCTGGCAGCGCGGCTGGGTCTGACCCGGCAATGGCTGCACGCGATCCGGCTGGGATTCGCTCATCCCGCAGATGGCCGGCCGGTCGAGTTCACCAGCCCGTACCCGGCCGACCTGGCAGCTGCGCTAGACAGGCTTGGAGCCGAGGCGTAGCCCCGGCTCCAAGCCTTCCTGGTATTGCGAACAGCAGGGCTTGGAGCAGAGGCGTAAGCCCCGGCTCCAAGCCTTCCTGGTATTGCGAACAGTAGGGTTTCGAGCCGAGGCGTAAGCCCCGGCTCGAAGCCTTCCTGATCTTCCGAGCAGCGCTGGCTAGCCGCTAATCGCTAGCACTTGGTGCTACCTATCCGTTCTTGCTGAAGCGCGAAGCCCAGAAACCGAAACTGATCGGCTCGCCCGTCGTCGGGTTGAGGAACAGCGGACTGTTCCCCTGGTCGCGGCTGAAGTCGAACATTGACATCAGCGAGCCAGCCGAAGCATCCGCGGCGCCGTTGCCGAGTGCCGGGAGCTTCCAGTTCTGCTCGATGAACTTCACCACCGAGCTCTGGTCGGTGAAGGTGTTGTCGACGAAGTTGGACTTCGACCACGGCGACGCGACGAGCAGTGGCACCCGAACGCCCACGCCGCACTTGCCCTGCTCAGGCTGCCCGGCCGTGTTGGTCGGGACTGGCCCGGTGCCGCAGGTACCGGCACCGGTCAGCGTGTCCAGTGAGGTCTGTGACGCACTGGTGATCGGGCCGAGCACGTGGTCGTACCAGCCGTCCGAGTCGTCGTAGGCGATCACGACGGCGGTGGACGACCAGCTGGGCAGTGCCTCGAGGTGGTCGATGGTGTCGGCCAGGAAGGTCTGCTCATCCAGCGGGTCGGAGTATCCGGCGTGACCGTCCTGGTAGGCAGCGGCCTTGAGGAACGACACCTGCGGCAGGTGCCCCGAGTTCGCAGCAGCCCAGAAGTCGGCCAGGTCGTACTGGTGGTTGGCCTGGTCCTGGTGCCCGACCATGCCGACCGACGTCGGCGGAAGGTGCATGGGGTTGGCGGTCGATGCGTAGTACTCGAACGGCTCGTGGTGCGGGATGTAGTCAACCACCGAGCTGCCGCCGACGTTCGTGTGGCTCTGCGCGCAGATCTGCGCGGTAGTCGGCGGAGTGCCGTGACCGGGGACGAAGCCGTTGTCGAAGCCGCCCTCGAACCAGCCCCAGGTCATGTTCGCCGAGTCCAGTTCGGTGCCAATGTTGGGACCGCCCATGGTCAGCGTGGCGGCGGGTGAACGGCCATCGCCGCCGTCCGCGCTCGGCAGATAGGAGCAGACGTCGTAGGTCGGGTCGGCGTCAGAGTAGGTCGTCCCTGGGCCGGGGTCCTGCGTCGCCGGCGCGGTGATGTCAGAGTTGGTCGCCGTCGTCGTGTCAAGTCCGTTGGGCGCCGCGCACGCGGGATCGTTGATCGTCGCCGAGGTCGGACCGCAGATGGCGCCGTACGTCTGCGCGCTCGTGACGTTGAGTGCGCCGGGCGTCGACGGACCGAAGTTGGTCGTGTAGCTGTTGTCGCTCATCGCGTACTTCTGGGCGATGTTCCACAGCCCCGTCACGGTGTTG
The DNA here is from genome assembly GCA_035570295.1 of Streptosporangiaceae bacterium. Lineage (GTDB taxonomy): Bacteria > Actinomycetota > Actinomycetes > Streptosporangiales > Streptosporangiaceae > JAJYUU01. The sequence goes on along the minus strand of DATMMA010000330.1, from coordinate 4,101 downwards.
CCGTCGTAGTAGTCCATTACGGCGTCGTTGGAGCTGGCGCCGGCCGGGACTGGCTCCGGTGAGCCGTTGAAGCTCTGGCCCGCCAGGCACTGTGCCAGCGTCTCGCTGCGGCCGGTGTCCTGGACGAACATGTCCATCGCGCCGTGGTCGTCGGCACTCTGCTCGTCCTTGTAGTTGTGGTCTTGATCGCAGGTCATCGGATCGTTGTGACCCAGCCGCGCCGGGTTGGACAGGTTCGGGTTGCTCGTCAGCAGCGGTCCGGTGGGCTGGCCGGCTGCAGTGACGTCGTTATACAGGCCGTTCACCGTCGGTGTGCCAGCCTTGGCGGTGAAGGCGGGCTCGCCGGGCGGGTTATTCGCGTACGGGTACGTGCCGAAGTAGTGATCAAACGAGATGTTCTCATCGAAGATCACGACAAGGTGCTTGATGGGAGTTGCGGTGTTGCCAGAGCCGTGGTCGTTGGTGTGGGTGCCGCCGCTCGCGACGGCGCCGGTCACCCCGAACGCCATGGCCGCGAACAGGCCCGCTGCGGCGGTTACCGCGTAGGCCTTCGCTGATCGCCTCATCCGTGCTTTCCTCTCGGTTGCAGATCGGGCCTGTCGCGCACGCACTGCGGATCCCTTCAGTGACAGGCCGCGGGGAGGATGCTAGAGGGCCGGATGAAGCAGGTGATGATGCTGTCAAAGCCAGCCGGCCAATAGCGCGTTAGCACTAGGTGAATTGAAGCTATCCGGGCGAGATATGGCCGGCCTGGGCCCGCTCCCGGACCAGCAGCCCGGGCCCAGCCAGGCCAGGACGTAACCAAGGCCCGCTCCCGGACCAGCAGCCCGGGCCCAGCCAGGCCGGGACGTAACCAGGGCCGGCTTCCGCGGTGACGCACGACCAGACGTTGGAGGCGTTGCGGCGGCTGGCGCAGAACTCGAGACGGCAATGGCGCATCAATGGCCCACGGTTCACTTCGGCTTCATTTCATCGCCATCTGCTGCTGTTACAGTCGTCACCGGCTATCGCGGCCAGTGGGGCATGAGCGCGACCGGACAGATGGAGGAAGCGGCAACACATGAAGCGAAATTGGTTCGCCCTGGCGGCTGGCGCTGCGGCGCTGGCGGCAGGTGCCTGGATCGCGTTGCCGGGCGTAAGCTCGGCCAGCGCCAGCCATAACGAGCACTCCAGCATTCCTCGTTACCAGCACATCGTCGAAATCATGATGGAGAACACGAGCTACGGGACGATCATTGGCAACCCGCTTGCGCCGGACATCAACGCACTGGCGAACAAGTACGGCCTAGCCACCAACTACTTCGGAGTCACTCACCCGAGCGAGCCGAACTATGTCGCCAACGTGGGTGGAAGCTTCTTCGGCATCCAGGATGACAACCAGTTCTACTGCACTCCAGCCCTGGCGAGCTCCGACCCCAACTGCGCCGGAACTACGGTGGACCACACCATCTCGGCTCAGTCGATTGCCGACCAGCTCACCGCAGCCGGGAAGACCTGGAAGGGCTACTTCCAGAATCTCCCGCCCATCCCGTCGACGGGCGTGATCATGACTGGCCCCAACGCGAATGGGCCATACACCTTCAAGTGGCCGAGCAACACAGATGCCCTATACGCCTCGAAGCACAATCCGTTTGTGAACTTCACGGGTACCCAGGGCGCCCTGGCCAACATGGTGCCGGACACGCAACTCGGCGCCGACCTGGCTACCGGCGACCTGTCGAACTTCAGCTACGTCGTGCCGGACCAGTGCCACGACATGCACGGCATTGCCTCATGCGGCGATGAGAACTCGCTCATTTCCACTGGTGACGCGTACGTGGGCCAGATCGTTACCATGATCATGCACTCCAACGTGTGGCAGCATGGCCGTAATGCCATCGTGATTACCTGGGACGAGGACGACTTCTCCGACCAGGGTCAGCCCGGCACCGGCTGCTGCGGCGCCGACCCTGGTGGCGGCCACGTGCCTACCATCGTGATCACCAACCAGAGTAACCACCACGTCAGCGACGGCACCGCGTACAACCACTACTCGCTGCTGAAGACCATGGAGGCAGCATTCGGCTTGCCGCCGCTGGCACACGCTGGCGACGCCGATGTGCCTCTCATGACCCCGTTGTTCAACCCGGGGGACTGAGAGTTCCCAGCCAAAACGGCTGGCGTCGCCTCGGCGCAGGCGACGCCAGCCGTATTTCTGTCCCGGGTCATCTGTCTATCGACTGGCTGGCAAGGCAGTCCGCAGGCGTCCGGAAGGCGATCGGCGAGGCGTGTCGCACGACCGGGCTGTCGGCGGCCGGAGGTAGTGTCGTCTGACACCAACCGATGTGCCCCCTGCCGTGCGGCCGGGCAGATTTGCTGCCCTCGCCGCACGGGCTCGTGGCAGCATGCCTGAAGGAGGCGGACTTCATGGCGGCAGGCCAGGCAGGCGGGGGATCCGGGGGTTCGTTCGCGCACCTGCACGTCCACACCGAGTACTCGATGCTGGACGGCGCGGCCCGGCTGAAGGAACTGTTCGCCGAGTGTGAGCGCATGGGCATGCCTGCGGTGGCAATCACCGATCACGGCAACCTCTACGGTGCCTACGACTTCTGGTCCAAGGCTCAAGCGGCCGGGATCAAGCCGATCATTGGCATCGAGGCGTATGTCGCGCCCGAGCACCGGGGGCACAAGCAGCCCGTGCGGTGGGGCACTCCTGCCCAGAAGGATGACGACGTCTCAGGAGCGGGCGCGTATACGCACATGACGCTGCTCGCCGAGACGACCGAGGGCATGCACAACCTGTTCAAGCTGTCCTCACTTGCCTCGCTGGAGGGTTATTTCCGCAAGCCGCGGATGGACCGGGATCTGCTGTCCAGGTACGCCAAGGGCATCATCGCCACAACTGGCTGTGCCGGCGGTGAGGTGCCGACGAGGCTGCGCCTAGGCCAGTACCAGCAGGCGCTGGATGCGGCGGCCGAGTTCCGGGACATCTTCGGCCCGGACAACTATTTCGCCGAACTGATGGAACACGGGCTGTCTGTAGAGCAGCGCTATGCCGACGGGCTGCGCCAGATCGCTACCGAGCTAAAGCTGCCTTACCTGGTCACCAACGACTCGCACTACACGCGCGAGCCGGACGCCGAAGCGCACGAGGTGCTGCTGTGCGTGCAAACCGCCACGAACCTCGCTGATCCGAACCGCTTCAGGCTCGGCGGGGGCCCCAACTACTACCTCAAAAGTCCGCAGCAGATGCGCGCGCTGCGCAGCGACGAAGACTGGCAAACCGGCTGCGATAACACGCTGCTCATCGCTGAGCGTGCCGAGGCGCGCTTCACGAAGAGCAACCTGATGCCGGTGTTCCCGCTGCCCGACAGCGAGACCGAGGCCAGCTGGATGCGCAAAGAAGTCTGGCGCGGCATGGACTGGCGCTTCCCGGATGGTTATGACGAGCAGCGCCGCCAGCAGGCCGAGTACGAGATGGGCGTCATCGAGACGATGGGGTTCTGCTCGTACTTCCTGGTGGTCGCCGACTTCATCATGTGGGCCAAGCGCAACGGCATCAGGGTCGGGCCCGGCAGAGGGTCAGGAGCGGGTTCCATTGTGGCCTACGTGCTCGGCATCACCGACCTTGACCCGATCCTGCACGGGCTCGTGTTTGAGCGCTTCCTCAACCCCGAGCGCATCTCGATGCCGGATATCGACATCGACTTCGACGAACGCCGGCGGGCCGATGTCATCCGGTACGTGACCGAGAAGTATGGCGACGACCGGGTTGCGCAGATCATCACCTACGGCACTATCAAGGCAAAGGCCGCGGTCAAGGATTCGGCTCGGGTGCTCGGCTTCCCGTACGCTCTCGGCGACCGGATCACCAAGGCGTTCCCGCCTGCGGTAATGGGCAAGGACATCCCGCTGTCTGGGATCTTCGATACCGACCACCAGCGCTACGGCGAGGCAGGGGAGCTGCGGGCGCTGTACGAGGCAGAGCCGGAGGTCCGGCAGGTCATCGACACTGCGCGGGGTCTTGAGGGTCTCATCCGGCAGCCTGGCGTGCATGCCGCCGGGGTAATCATGAGTTCGGAGCCGCTACTCGATCACATCCCGGTCTGGCGGCGGGAGGCC
>DATMMA010000329.1:0-19526 GCA_035570295.1 Streptosporangiaceae bacterium | reverse complement strand
CGCGCCGACCTGGACGGCATCGGACGCCCAGGATGCTTGAGTTAATGGCCCCTTCACGCGGTGCGGCCCTCGGCGATGGCCTCCGGAAGTCACAGGGGCAGCCAGCCGACCGGCAGGACTAGCCGAGGTCCCCGTGCATGGCCGTGTTGGCACTGTCGAGTAGCGCCACCAGTCAAGTAGATCTCGTAATTTTCCTCGGCGGTAGTGCCAACTTACGGTTGCGGAGGTTACGCTTACGTAAGCGTATTCTGCTAGTGCCCCTGCCCACGGCGATGCAGACCGGTTAACCCGCAACTGACGGCTGAGTGCCAGCGATGATCCACATGACCACTGCTATCGATACCACTGCGACGGGCACCGGCACGGCGGTACCCACCGGCGCCAGGGCGCCGCTAAATGATCTTCAAGATGAACCGAGGGGCACCTTCGAGAAGGTGCTGGTCGGAGTCTTCGTCGCCATCCCCGGGCTCGCGCTGATCGCGGCAATCCCGCTGGCCTGGGGCTGGGGCCTCGGCTGGCACGACGTGATCATCGCGGCGGCCTTCTACGTCATCACTGGCCTTGGCATCTCCATGGGCTTCCACCGCTACTTCACTCATTCGTCCTTTAAGGCCAAGCCCGGCCTGCGGATTGCGCTCGCGATCGCCGGATCGCTCGCGCTCGAGAAGCCGATCCTCGAATGGGTGGCCGACCATCGGCGGCACCATAAGTACAGCGACCGGGAGGGTGACCCGCATTCACCGTGGCGGTTCGGCGACGACTGGAAAGCGCTGGTCAAAGGCCTGGTCTGGGCGCACTTCGGCTGGCTTTTCGACGACGATTGCACCTCGCAGGAGAAGTTCTGCCCCGACCTGCTCGCGGACAAGAAGATCGCCCGGATTTCACGCTTGTTCCCCGTCCTGACCACGGTCTCACTGCTCGCCCCGGCACTCATCGGCGGGCTCTGGGCCTGGTCCTGGCAGGGCGCGGTCACCGCGTTTTTCTGGGCCACCCTGGTCCGGGTCGCGTTCCTGCACCACGTCACGTGGTCCATCAACTCGATCTGCCACACCTTCGGCAAGGAAGAGTTCGAGGTGAGGGACAAATCACGGAACGTGAACTGGCTGGCGATCCTGTCCTTCGGCGAGTCCTGGCACAACCTGCATCACGCCGACCCGACCTGCGCCAGGCACGGCGCCCTGCGCGGCCAGATCGACATCGCGGCGCGGCTGATCTGGGTCTGCGAGAAGTTCGGCTGGGCGTACGACGTACGGTGGCCGGACGAGGCCAGGCTGGCCGGAAAGAAGACCGGCACCAGGCGGCTCGGTTCGATGACACGCCGGGCCGCGGCCAAACAGACTGGCCGGACCGGGGCCAGCATGGCAGAGGATTAGATCCCACCAGTCACAAGGGCCACTGCTGGGCCGGCAGTCTGAGTGGCCGCGCGGCCAGATACTCCGCAGAGTTAGTGTGTGACTCACACATCATTCTTGCGAACGGAGGCGGTCAGGATGGCGCAGGCGACAGGGACTTTTACCGTCGCGTCTTGGGACGAGAGCACCTACCAGGACCTCGGTGACGGTGCCAAGCTCACTAAGGCGACGGTCAGTTTCGGCATGGAGGGCGACATCGCCGGCAAAGCAACCTGGGACGCGCTCATGTGCTACCGCCCGGACGGCACCGCTGTCTTCACCGGGATCCAGCGCATCCAGGGCCAGCTGGCCGGGGTGGACGGCAGCTTCGTAGTACAGGCCGACGGTGAGTACGCCGGCGGTGAAGCACGATCACGCTGGCAGGTCATCAGCGGCACTGGCACCGGCGGCCTGGCGGGGCTGACAGGCACTGGTGAGTCGGTCGCGACCGCCACCCCGCCCGGTAGTTTCACCTTCGACTATGAGCTCAGCTGATCATGTAAGCCTGGACCGGGCCGCGAACATGTTCGGGGCGCTGGCGCTCGTCGTCGCCGACCAGATTGCCGACGCGACCTCTGCCGCGGCCGGCCGGGCCGACTCTGCCCCGGCAGCGCTCGCCGCACTCTTGCATTTCCTGGACCGGCCTAGCGTGGACGTTCTCAGCCAGGTGCTCGGTTTGTCCTCGTCCGGCACAGTCAGGCTGCTCGATCGGCTTGCGGAGTCTGGTCACATCGAGCGGGTGCCAGGGGCCGATCGCCGGTCGACCGCGATCGTGCTGACCGACGCTGGCAGGCTAGCGGCGGAGCAGGTCTGCCAGGCCCGTGCCAGCGTGCTTGACCGGGCCACGGCGCTGCTGTCGGAAGCCGAGCGAGCGGAGTTCGACAGACTCGCCGGCAAGATGCTGGTCGGCATGATGCGCGGACCGGGCGCGGTCCGGTGGATCTGCCGGCTGTGCGACACCGGCATCTGCCGAGGCTCACCTGGTGGCTGCCCGGTCGGCAACGCTGCGAGGTTGCGGTACGAGGGTGCCGGGCCTTCCTGAGTCTGCTGTTCCAGGGGAGGCCGTGCTGTCAGCTGCCGGGTGGCACGCGCCCGTCGGTGGCACGGACCGACTCGCGATCAGGGTCAGCGCTCGCCTCGTCGCCGGCGAAGTCAGTGGCTGCCTCGTCGCTGGTGAACTCACCCGACGCCTCGTCAGCGGCGAAGTCGTCGGCCACGATATCCGTGCCCGCCGCGGAAGTCGCGGCTCCGGCAGCGATCGAGGCAGCCGCCACGCCCGCTCCGGCGCCTTCCTCGTGCACGTACCGGCCGCCGCGGAACGCCGAGGCAGCGGCTGCGATCACCAGCACCGCGATCGCCATGATGAACACGATCACCAGTCCGTGATGGAACGGCTGAGAGATCAGTCGCGGGAAGAAAGTCTTGCCGGTCAGCACGGCGACGCTCCGGGCTGGCAGGCGGCTCAGCACACCGGTCGGGGTGAGCAATGACCTCACCGGGTTGTAGCCGAGGAAAGCAGCAAACAAGCTACCGACCGGAGGCAGCGACGCTATCCGGTGCGCGATCACGCCCGGCACGCCTTGCGCCGTCAAGCCGCTGGTCAGCGTCGTCGGCAGGGTGGCAGCAAGGCCGGCGATCATGAGTGAGAAGAACACGCCGATCGACAGGACGAAGCCGGAGTTCTGGAACGTGGCGAGCATTCCGGAGGCCGCCCCGCGCTGCTTGGCGGGAACACTGTTCATGATCGCTGCCGCGTTGGGTGCCGAGAACAGTCCCATGCCAGCGCCGGCCAGGAAGATCAGCGCGGCGAACTCGGGGTAGGTGAAGTCGACCGGGATGAGCAGCAGGCCACCGAACGCCAGCGCGGACACCAGCAGACCGCCCGAGGCGAACGCCCTGGCGCCGTGCTTGTCGGACAACCAACCCGAAACCGGCCCGGAGACGACGAAACCGCACGTCAGCGCAAGCAGGTAGATACCTGACCAGAGCGGCGTGTCCTTGTAGGCGTAACCATGCAACGGCAGCCAGATGCCCTGCAGCCAGATGATGAGCATGAACTGCAGCCCGCCACGTGCGATAGCGGCTAGCAAAGTCGCGCCGGTGCCGGCCGCGAACGCCCTGATGCGCATCAGGCGCAGGTCGAACATGGGCGAAGCGACCTTGGTTTCGATGACGCAGAAGAGGACGAGCAGCGCTACACCGCCGATGAGGCCGGTCAGCACCAGTGGGCTGGTCCAGCCCATCGAGTGGCCGCCGTACGGCTGGATGCCATAGGTGATACCGGTGAGCAGAATGATCAGGCCGACCGCAAACGTGACGTTACCGAGCCAGTCGATCTTGGCAGGCGTCCGTACTCCGACTTCCCGCAAGCTCAGGTACGACCAGATCGTCCCGCCGAGGCCGATCGGCACCGAGACGATGAACACCAGTCGCCAGTCCACCGCCGCCAGCAGGCCGCCCAGGATCAGCCCGATGAACTGGCCGGAGATGCCAGCCACCTGGTTGATGCCCATAGCCGTGCCGCGCTGATTGGACGGGAACGCGTCCGTCAGGATCGCCGGGGAGTTCGCCATCAGCATCGCCCCGCCGACCGCCTGGATGACCCGCCAGCCGATCAGCCACAGGGCTCCGCTGCCGCCAGTAAACGGGTCAAACGGGAGCGCGAGGGCGCCGAGGCCGAAGATGGCGAAGCCGGCGTTGTACATGCGCACGCGGCCGTAGATGTCGCCTAGCCGGCCAAGCGTGACGACTAGGACGGCGGAAACGACGAGGTACCCCATCAGCATCCACAGCAGGTAGCTAATGTTGCTGGCCTGGAGCGGATTGAGATTGATGCCGCGGAAGATAGCGGGCAGTGCGATGATCACGATCGAGGCATTAACCGTCGCCGCGAGCATGCCCACAGTGGTGTTGGAGAGTGCGACCCACTTGTAACGCCCGTCGGTCGCGCCGGGCGGACCTGCAGCCCTCGGTGCGGTCGCGTCGCTCACCTGCTGGCTCCCGGTCTCGGATCCAATTACTTGCTACGAGAAAACTAACAGGCGGCAAAGCCTGCCGGGGCAGGAGCCCGGCCCCGCCTGCCTTCCGGCCCGGCGCTGTTGGGCTAGCGACATATGGCAAAAACGGTAGTAAATGGCGTTGGCTGCCGTTATTATTGGCTCATGCTTCAGGGTGTTGACGTCGCCAGTTTTCAGGGCTCCCCGGCTTCGTGGACCAGTGTCGTCGGCGATATCGTCTGGGCCGCGGTCAAGCTCACCGAGCTTGAGCCTAACGGGACTAAGTACGTAAATCCGGATGCAAAAGCCGATATGGATTGGTTGCGTAGCAACCACAAAGGCCGGATCGGATACCTTTTCGGACATCCGTCGGTGGATGCTACTCAGACCGTCGACTTCTTCGTGACCCAGTTCAACGCCATAGGCCTGCACGACACGGACGCGGTGGCTCTGGATCTTGAAACGACGGACGGCCTGCCGGCTCAGAAGGTGGCTGCCTGGGCCGTCGACGTGCAGTCTCAGTTGCACAAAAGGCTCGATCGGACGCCACTGGTATACACGTTCATCGATTTCGCTAAGCAGGGCAATTGCGCGGGCCTAGGCGGCTACCCGCTGTGGATCGCTGATCCGTCCAGCCCGCGAGGTCATCCGGTGGTTCCTGCACCCTGGAAGAACTGGGCGATCCACCAATATGCGACAACTGCCAATATCGACCGTGACGTAGCTGATTACGCCACCCAGTCGGCCATGGCCGAAGCGCTCGGCAAGAAGATAACACCGGAGCCTCACGTGACTAACCTTGGCGGGATTTCGTCGGCTATCGCGGCGACCGTCTGGCCGGACGGCGAGATCGTGGTGGCCGGGATCGGCAACGACTCCTTCGTGTGGCGGAAGACATGGTCTTCCGCCAAGGGCTGGGGAGCCTGGACCAAGGTGAGCCCGACCAAGGCCAAGGGCACTCTCGCCTTGACTTCGTCCGGCAACGGCGCCGGCGCGATGTACTACATCGAGGCGTCTGGCGCGACCGTGGAAATAACTACCAGTAACCACGGCGATACCTGGGCCTGATTGAGACCTTTGGTCTGGCCCGGGACTTTGCCTGAGCAAGGTCGGCCGACCGCCCGGAACCGGCAGCGCTTCGTCGGCAACCCGTCGGTGACCTGCGGCTGGAGTATCTTCAGAGAGTGAGTTACCGCCCGGCACCGCGAGATCTTCGTGCCTCCGACTTCGAGCGCGACCGGGTCGTCACGCTGCTCGGCGAGGCCGCAGCTGACGGCAGGCTGACACCTGGCGAGCACGTCGACCGGGTAGAGCGCGCATACCGGGCGCGGACCCTCGGTGAACTCGCTGCCTTGACAACGGACCTGGTCGGGCCGTCTGCTCAGCCGATCCGGCTGGACGGACGGCGACCTGTCGCAGGCGTCTTCGGCCGCGACAGCCGGGACGGCTGCTGGGTGGTACCGGAGAGCTTGCCAGTCGTCGCGATCTTTGGTGAGGTCGAACTCGATCTCAGGCAAGCGCTGCTGCAAAGCGGCCGGATCGTCATCTACGCGACGCTCATCCTCGGCACAATTCACCTCATCGTGCCGGACGGAGTCGTCGTCGAGACGACCGGAAACAGCGTGCTCACCCGCAGGATTACCCGCACCGTCCGGCCCACGGGGCAACGGACCGCAGCACCCGGCTTCGGTCGGGCCGGCCGGAGCGAGCCCCCGGACCAGCCGGTCATCGAACTTCGCACCGTCGGCTTCGGCGGCACCATCAAGGTGACCTCGCCGAAACGGCCTCGCCGCCTCGGCGGGCTTCGCCGCGGCGGGCAGTTCCGCTAGCCAGTGTGGAAGTCGGACGCGACTAGTACTGCACGACCGAATATTTAGCGACTTTCCACAGCTGGTGCTCGCTGTGAATGTTGCGAACGGTGCCGGAGCGGGCGCGCATGACGAGCGAATGCGTGACCGCTCCGCCGGCGCGATACCTGACGCCGGCCAGAAGTTCGCCGTCGGTGATGCCAGTAGCTGCGAAAAACGCGTCGTCGGACGTGACCAGGTCGTCGGTACTGAGGACCCGGTCAAGGTCATGTCCGGCATCTAGTGCTTTGGCCCGCTCGGCATCATCCCGCGGCGCGAGCTTGCCGAGAATGACGCCGCCGAGGCACTTGACGGCGCAGGCCGCAATGATCCCTTCCGGAGTGCCGCCGATGCCGAGCAGCAAGTCGACACCAGTGCCATCCCGGGCCGCCATGATAGCTCCGGCCACGTCACCGTCGGTCAGCAGCTTTATCCGGGCGCCTGCTTCCCGGATCGCGCTGATGAGGTCGGCATGCCGCGGGCGGTCTAGCATCACGACGGTCACATCGGACGGTGAGCAATTCTTGGCTCGCGCGACGGCCGCGATGTTCGCGGCGGGCGGAGCGTTGATGTCGACGACGTCTGCCGCTTCCGGGCCCGTGACAAGCTTGGACATGTAGTAGACGGCTGACGGGTCATACATCGAACCGCGGGCGCTCACCGCGATCACCGAGATCGCGTTCGGCATCCCGTTCGCGGTAAGGCGCGTGCCGTCAATGGGATCGACAGCCACGTCGCATAGCGGGCCACTGCCGTCTCCGACCTGCTCCCCGTTGTACAGCATCGGAGCGGCGTCTTTCTCGCCCTCGCCGATCACGACGACGCCGTTCATCGACACAGTGTTGATGAGCTGTCGCATTGCGTTGACCGCGGCGCCGTCGGCGCCGTTCTTATCGCCTCTGCCGACCCACCGCGCCGAAGCCATGGCGCCGGCCTCAGTGACCCTGGCCAATTCGAGTGCCAGGTTGCGGTCGGGAGCATGGATGCCCGGCTCCGGGGCTACGAGATTCGGGTCGGCGGCCAGATCTTCGACCGGCCCGGGGATGCCGGGGGCGCCCGCCACGCCGGTGAACCCGCCATCGCTGACGGGATCGGCTGGCACGCCAGGCATCCCGGCCGCCTGTTGATCGCTCATCGCCAGCACCTTCCCTGTCGGTGGTCCGTGGTGGAATCCTATGTAGCGGGCTGGCTGGCTGGCCGGCCTGCCCACCCCGCACCGGGTAGTCGCAGAACGCGGAGCGCACGACGGCTGATCAGGTAACGCACGCGGGCCGTGCCGCAGACCGCGGTGCAGCTACCCGAGCTGTGCTGCTAGCAGCGGCGCGCGAGGTTTTCATGCTTGAGGGCTACGCGGAAGCGGGCGTTACCGACATAGTGGCGCTTGCGGGCGCCAGCGTCGGCAGCATGTACCACCATTTCTCCGGCAAGGCTGATTTGTATCTCGCGCTGTTCGAGGAACTGCACGATGAGCACGACAGGCGCACGCGCAAGGCCGTCAGGGACTGCCGGGACCAGGGGGTCACCGATCCCATGCTGCTTCTGCTGGCGGGCGCGCGCGGCTATCTGGACGTCTGCATCGAGCAGCGCGAGCTCGTCGGCATGTTCGCCCGCGGCGACGGGCCGCCCGGCTTCGAGGTGATGTGGCGGCGGCGGGTGTCAGACTGGGTGAGCCGCAATACCGAGCTTTTCGCGCGCAGCGGCGAGCCGCTGGGTGACGCCGCAGCGATCGTCATGACGGGCGCTATCATGCTCGCGCTCGCTGAGGTCTCGCTTGCCCCCGACGCAGCGCGAGCACGCCAGCTAGCCGACGGCGTGCTTGAGGTGTTGTCCAGGCTGCATGTCCGGCCCTAGCGCGATCGCCACGAGCGCGTCATCGGCATGACTGCGCCCGTAGGTCCGCGCCTTGGGCGGCAACCGGTATGAGTGCCGGGTCCCGCCGGGCGCGGGCGGTCGTTATGCCAGGGCGCTGAGGACCTCGTCCGCGGCGGGAGTCTCGCCGAACCACTTTTCGAGCCTGTCGAGCGCGCGGACGTGGGCCTCGTCGCTGTCGGCGGTACAGGCGTCGGAGACGACGAGCGTCCGGTATCCGAGGTCGCATGCACCGCGTGCGGTGGATTCGACGGCGACGTCGGTGGCCACGCCGGCCAGCACGAGGGTGTCGACGCCTGCCCAGCGCAGCACGGTGTCGAGCTCGGTGCGGTCGAACCCGCTGGTCCCCTGTCCCCTGACGACCGGTTCTCCGGGCGCGGGGGCGAGCTCGTCCATGACCTCGACCGCTGGAGTGCCCTCCTGCAGGGCGTCGGCGTCGATGGCCGTGCGATACAGCGGGGAGTTCGGCGTGACCCCAGGGAACCCTGGCTCATAGGTGACCAGGGTGTAGACCACCCTCGCGTTGGCCTTGCGGAACCCGTCCAGTAGCCGTTCCTGGACCCCGATGATCCCTGTCTGCTCGGCCCGGGGGCGGAAGATCCGGCTGAACGGGGTGTCGACCCTCCCCGCCACCCCCTTGCCCATATGCACCAGCCCCAGTGCCGTCCGTGCTGGATCCAGCCTGTCCATCGGCATGCCCCCTGGCTTCGCGGTAAGTACGTGGGCCTGCTGTAGCGCAGACCGCCTGGGAACCGCTGTTGCTAAGAAGATGACCGGGCTCGTCGGCTGCAAACCCGGACTGCTCCCACGGGTCCATTCGGCGATACAGAAGGGACCGAGAAGCGCGGGGACGCGGTCAGAATGGTGCTCCCGGCGCCGCGCCAGCCTCATGCTGCCTGGCCAGCGCGGTAGCCAGGCGTGCTCGGGCGCCTTCAAGCCACTCCTCGCAGATGGCTGCGAGTTGCTCACCGCGTTCCCAAAGCTGGAGCGATTGTTCTAGGGTGAGGCCGCCCGCCTCTAGCCGCTTAACCAGCTCGGTCAGTTCGTCCCTGGCTTGCTCGTACGGCGGACGTCCGGCCTTGCCCGCTGCCGCGTCCGCCGCCTGGCCGGCGGATGACCCGGTCGCACCCGCCTTACCTGCCCCTGCCACTCGACCAGCCTAGTGCGGCAGTAGCGCGGTGGCTGGGACGCCGATCAACTTAACGGCGCGGCCAGGCGGGCCGGACCGCTAGCCCACCTGGTCAGGAGTGTGCCGTCCGGCGGTAACTGGCAGCTGGCTGTCGGCGAACCGCACGGACAGCAGTTCGCCCTCAGTCACTTGATCCGCGGACATCACAACGCTGAGGTCGGCGTCCTGGACTATCGCATAACCTCGGCGCAAGGTGGCGGCCGGAGACAGGGCAATCAGCCGTGCCCTCATGTGCGCGAGGTCGTCAGTGGCCCGGTTCAGCCCGCCGCTGATCGCCCGGCTGGCACGATCCGACAGGCCCATAATCATCTCCTGCTGACGGTCGATCTCGCGGGTGGGACTCGCCAGGGCCGGGCGTGAAGTGATCGCCGTCAGCCAGGACGATTCCCGGTCGAGTCGTCCGGCCAGTGATCTGCGCGCACGAGACCGGAGCTGGCTGATCAGCTCGAGTTGCTCGGCGACGTCGGGGACGGCCCGCCTGGCCGCGTCGGTCGGCGTAGAAGCACGGACGTCAGCCACCAGGTCAAGCAGAGGCACGTCCTGCTCGTGCCCGATCGCGCTCACGACCGGCGTGACACAGCCCGCCACCGCGCGGACCAGATCCTCGTCGGAGAACGGCAGCAGATCCTCTACCGATCCACCGCCGCGGGCGATGATGATGACGTCGACCGCACGGTCCGCATCGAGCCGCTGAAGCGCGTCGATGATCTCCTCGCTGGCGTGCGGGCCCTGGACGGCAACCTGCTCAACCCGGAACCGGACCGCTGGCCAGCGGCGCGCGGCGTTCCTGAGGACGTCGCGCTCGGCAGCCGAATCGCGCCCGCAGATCAGGCCCACCGTGTCAGGCAGGAACGGCAGCCTGCGCTTGCGCTCGGCGGCGAACAGTCCTTCAGCTGCCAGCGCCACCCGCCTCCGTTCCAGCCGGGCCAGCAGCTCGCCGATTCCGACCGCCTTGATCTGGGAGGCAGTGAGTGCGAAGGAGCCTTTCGCCGAGTTGAACTCGGGCTTGGCCCAGACGACGACCCTTGCTCCGACGTCAGGTGGCGGGCTGGTCGCGTCGAGCACTGCGATGCTGCAGATTACCCGCGCCGAGACTGCGGCAACCGGGTCGCGCAGGGTAAGGAAGGCCGTGCCGCCGCGCCTGGTCAGCTCGGCGATCTGACCCTCGACCCAGACTCTGCCGAGGCGGCCGATCCACTCGCCAACCAGCCGCAGCACCGTGCGCACCGGGACCGGCGACTGCTCGGAGGTTTCTAGCGGCACAACAGATCCTCCGGGGGTTCAGCTTGCTGGTGGGCGGTGCGGCTAACGGGCCAGCCTGTCAGGCGGAACCGGAAGCCCGCTGTAACTCTCCCGCTTCGAGCTTGGAGATCCGTCGCTCGAACATGCCGAGCACCTCCGGTCGCTCGGCGTTCTTGCTCTCATAATCTGCCAGGATGCGCAACTGGCTGACGTCGAGCCCGCGCAGCCGGGCGCGGATAGAGGCGAGGGACAAGTCGTCATAGCTGGCCAGTGGCAAGGTCTGCTTCGCGGGAGCCGGGCGCAGTCTCAGGGCTGGCCGGTCTGCTAGCGGAGCGGCAGCGGACTTGCGGTCGGCGCTGGATCTGCCCGGTTCCGGCAGTGCGACGAAGTCGTCATCTACATCCTCATCCGACAGCAGCCGGACATTGCCAGTCTTGTCCAGCGAACGCCACCGCGAGCCGGGTGGTGCGACCGGGGCCTGGCCCGGCCGCTGGCGTCTGGCGGCCGCCCGGCGCGGCTGCTCGCCGTCACTAGCCGCGCCAGCGGCCTCCTGCTCCGCACTAGACAGCGGTCTGTCAGCAGAAAGCAGTATTCGGCCGATCCCGGCAAACACGGCCCGCACGACCAGCGTTGGCGCTCGCCTAACTTGGTTAGGGACGTGCGGGACGCCCATCTGGGACCTTCTCCCTCAGCCGGCTCCAGCTCTGGCGGCGGCGAGCCGGCGGCTCGGGAAACTCTCAGGCTGGGCGACTACTGCTCTTGGATCATTGTGGCTGGCCGACGGTGACCGCGAGGCACGGAGGGCCTAATTCCGCCGCTCTCAGAGCGGCAGTGGCCTGCAACCGGTAGCCGACCGTGGTCCCGGTATCTGGATGGTCGCGGTGTCTGGATACGTCCGGGTGCGGATCACCTAGACTGGCGGCATGTCAGCCCAGTCCCGCCGAGTGCTGCTCGCCAAGCCCCGTGGCTACTGCGCGGGCGTTGACCGGGCCGTCCAGACCGTCGAGATCGCGCTAGAGCGATTTGGCGCGCCCGTCTACGTCCGCAAGCAAATCGTGCATAACACTCATGTCGTCCGGACGCTGGAAGAGCGCGGCGCCATCTTCGTCGAAGAAACCGAGGCCGTTCCCGAAGGCTCGGTCGTGGTGTTCTCCGCACATGGCGTCTCCCCGGAAGTGCGCGAGGAGGCCAAAGACCGCAGCCTGCGGACCATCGACGCTACCTGCCCGCTGGTGACCAAAGTGCACAACGAGGCACGCCGGTTCGCGGCGCAGGACTACGACATCCTGCTGATCGGTCATGAGGGTCATGAGGAGGTCGTCGGCACCACCGGCGAGGCTCCGGGGCACATTCACCTGGTGGACGGCCCGGCCGGCAGTGACTCAGTGCAGGTCAGGGATCCGGCGAAAGTTGCCTGGCTGTCGCAGACAACGCTGTCAGTGGACGAGACGACGCAGACCGTAGCGGCGCTGCGCAAGCGGTTCCCGCAGCTGCTCGACCCGCCGAGCGACGACATTTGCTACGCGACCCAGAACCGGCAGGCGGCGGTCAAGCAGATCGCTGCCGAATCGGATGTCGTTATCGTCGTCGGCTCATACAACTCCTCTAATTCGGTCCGCTTGGTCGAGGTCGCCAAAGAGGCTGGCGCCCGCGCCGCTTACCTGGTCGACGACGCCTCCGGCGTCGAGGTGTCGTGGCTCGAGGGCGCGCACACCGTCGGCGTTACTAGCGGCGCCTCGGTGCCTGAGGACCTGGTAGACGGCGTGCTCACGCGGCTGGCTGACCACGGGTTCGCCGATGTCGAGGAGGTCGAGGCGGTGCGCGAGCGCATGGTGTTCGGCCTACCGCGCGAGCTCCGGAAGCCCGCCGCGGGCCAGGCTTAACGGCCGGTTAGCCCGCGACACGCGTCCGGAGACGCGCCGGCTGTGCTTGACTCCGGGCCGCGCGAGCTCCGGAAACCCGCGGCGGGCCAGGCCTAGCGCCCATCAGCCTGCGGCACTGATAGCGCGCCCGCCGCCGAACAACTGCTGCTGCGTCGCAGCATCCCTGGGCGGGCTGACCAGCTCTGGCCCGGCCTCCACGATCAGCTCGGAAGCTGACAGTGACCGGACGGCTTCCTCGACCGGCACCAATGGCTCCAGCTCGGCTTCGACGATGCCCAGCTCGTTCAGCTTGCGCGCGCTGACCAGCACACGGCTCTCGAGCGAGCCGACAGTCCTGTTATAGGCCGAAACCGCGTTCGTCAGCGCCTTGCCCAGGCCATCGACGTTCTTGCCGAGGCTGGTGATCCGGTCGTAGAGCTCGCGGCCCAGGTCGAACACGGCTCGCGCGTTATCCGACAGTGCTGCCTGCTGCCAGGCGTACTGCGCCGTCCGCAGCATCGTGACGAGCGTCGTCGGCGTAGCGATGTGGACCCTGTGCACCATCGCGTGCTCCAGCAGGGCGGGATCGTGCTCAAGTGCTGGGGCCAGAAATGCCTCGCCGGGAATGAAGAGCACGACGAACTCGGGCGACGGGGCGAGCGCGGCCCAGTACGCCTTCGCCGCGAGCCGGTCGACGTGCTCGCGCAGATGCCGGGAGTGCGCGCCAAGCCGGGCCGCGCGCACATCCTCGTCCGAGGTCTCTGCTGCCTCCAGGTAAGCGGCAAGCGAGACCTTCGAGTCGACCACGATGTTCTTGCCGCCGGCCAGCCTGATCACCATGTCCGGGCGCAGCGCGCCGTCGGCCGTGGCGACACCGACCTGCTCGTCGAAGTCGCACCTGTTGGACATCCCGGCTAGCTCCACGACTCGCCGCAGCTGCATCTCACCCCACCGGCCACGGGCCTCGGGCCTGCGAAGGGCCGTTACCAGCGCCTGGGTCTGAGCGCGCAGCTGATCCGAGCTCTGCCGGGCGATCGCGACCTGCTCCGACAGCGCGGCATGTGAGGAGCGCCTGGCTGCCTCGGTGTCGCGCAGCTGGCTCTCTACCCGGGCTAGCGTGTCCCGCAACGGCTGGACGAGCTGCTCGACCGCGGCGGTACGGTTGTCCAGCTCTCCGGCAGCCCTGGCATTGGCTGCGCTCAGGCGCCCCTCGGCGATCTGCAGGAACGTCTTCGTGCTGCGGTCGAGTGCCTGAGCCGACAGTACCTGGAAGCGCTCGGCGAGCTGGCCGTCGATCAGCTCTGCCTTCTCCCGTGCGGCGTGCTCGAGCAGGTCGGCCCGCTCGTCGGCCGACCTGGCCCGCTCCTCAGCGACCCTGGCCTGACCGGTCAGGTCAGCGGCCAGGCCGGCCAGCCGGCCGCGCGCCAGCAGATAGCCAACGGCAGCGCCGAGCGCAGCTCCGAGCAGCAGCCCGATGAGCAACATGATCGCGTTCATAGCCAGCATGCTTGCAGCCGGTCACGACAGTTCCGGGGTCCGACACGCCCGGCCCGGCACCAGCGGCAAACCGTAGCGAATTCCCCGGTCGGCCCAGGCTGCCGCGCGCGGCCTCGTGCTGAGTGCTGGACAGTGCGCGTTCCCGCGGGCCACTAGACTTTCCCGGTGAGCCTGTCTATTGGCATCGTCGGCCTGCCCAACGTCGGCAAATCCACGCTTTTCAACGCCCTTACGCGGGCCAACGCGCTGGCGTCCAACTACCCGTTCGCGACGATCGAGCCGAACGTCGGTATTGTCGGCATTCCCGATGCGCGGCTGGATGCACTGGCCGGCCTGTACGACTCGGCGCGGATCGTGCCCGCCACTGTCCGGTTCGTCGATATCGCGGGTCTGGTGCGCGGTGCCTCCGCCGGGCAGGGGCTGGGCAACCAGTTCCTGTCCCATATCCGGGAAACTGACGCGATCTGCCAGGTGGTGCGCGTCTTCACCGATCCTGACGTCAGCCACGTGGACGGGGACGTGTCGCCCGAACGTGATATCGAGACCATCGCAACTGAGCTGATGCTGGCTGACCTGCAGACCCTGGAGAAGGCCGCGCCGCGGCTGGCGAAGGAGGCGAAGTCAGGCAAGGATCCGGAACGCATCAGGATGGCAGACGCGGCGGCGAAGGCGCAGCAAGTGCTCGACGGCGGGACGACATTGTTCGCGGGCGCAGCGGCGGCCGGGATCGATCTGGCTGACGTGCGCGAGCTTCAGCTGCTGACGGCAAAGCCGTTCCTGTACGTGTTCAACGAAGACGACGCCGAGCTTGCCGACGATGAGCTGCGCAAGAATCTGGCCGGGCTCGTTGCCCCGGCCGAGTCGATCTTCCTGGACGCCAAGACCGAGGCTGAGCTTGCCGAGCTTGAGCCTGCCGACGCTGCTGAGATGCTTGCTGAGCTGGGACTCGGCGAGCCGGGCCTGGCACAGCTTGCCAGGGCCGGTTTCGCCGCGCTGAACCTGTCTACGTTCCTGACCGCGGGCCCGAAGGAGGCGCGGGCCTGGACGATCCCGGTCGGCGCTACCGCGCCGGAGGCCGCGGGTGTCATTCACAGTGACTTCCAGCGCGGATTTATCAAGGCCGAGATTGTGTCGTTTGATGACCTGATGGCGGCTGGCTCGGTCGCGTCGGCCAGGGCGGTGGGCAAGGCAAGGATCGAGGGCAAGGACTACGTCATGCGCGACGGAGACGTCGTCGAATTCCGGTTCAATGTCTGACCATCAGTGCGCTACAGCCGCCGCTAGCTGATCTCCGCAAGCGTTCTCCGTTCGCCGGTCACCGGATCTGCGAACAAGTACCGGCCCTCTTCAAGGACGCGCTCCCAGCCCTCGAGTGCTGGCAGCAGGGCCCGCAGCCGAGGATTCGGTGACTGCGCCGTGCGGTCGCGGACATGGGGCGCCGGAGGATATCGAATGTAACGGCGGCAAGCTCGCTGCCTGCCCGCTTGAAGCCATCCAGACGCGCCTAGTACGCCGGCCCGCGCCATGCATAACGCTCCGGCTCGGCCAGCGGCCAGTAGCCGACCGTGTACTCGTCTCTGACAACCGCGAAAAGTTCTTCGCCGAGGGTGCCTTCCGACGGCAGCCCGGCGACTACCGGCAGCGTGGCCCGGACCGTCGGCGGCACGGTGGGAAACTGCTGGACCGTCGGGTCGATCAGGCGCCCCGCTGCCGGGACGACGACGATCGCGTGACCATTGAACGTGCCATCGCTGTTGAACCGGGGGGACAAGCCGATGATGTCATCCCCGGAGTCGGAAACGATCGCGACGCCGACCGCCTGAACCTCCGACTCGAACCCGTATCCGGCAAGCGCGAAGTGCACCGTCAGGCGGGCGTCGACGCAATGCGCAGCAGCATGGCCACTCTCTGCCGCGTGCCATAGCCACGCTGCAGGGAGGGGCATCAGCGGCAACTGCTCGGGCGAGGCACTCGCCACCAGGCGCACCAGGCCGTCCAAGCTGAAGCTGGCCCGGCGTAACCCAGGACTGTCCGGGCGGCGTCTTCGGGGCCTTGTTCTAACTCGGATTCGAGCGCCGTTTAGCCATGAGCGGACAGTACTGATATGCACCAACGATCACCATCTGCACTGGTCACGATACGGTCAAGAGGGCCCGGCGGCCCGGCCGGCGCCAGTCGCCTGGGGCCGGCCTTGGCCGGGATGGCTCAGCCTAGGTAGAAGTCCCTGCGGGCGGCCACGAACGCCTCGATCGACTGGGGGGGCATGCCCGTCACGCGCTCGACGCCGTCGGCCGTGCGGTTGTAACGGTTGTCCCGGTGCAGCTGGGCCATGGTGGCGATGTGCTGTTCGATGTGCGGCGGCAGGCCCATCCTGGAGAGTCCCTCGGCCTGCCACCGGTCCAGCGGCACGTCCACGTAGGACACTGGACGGCCTAGCGCCCGAGAGAAGGCCGCAGCCAGCTCCGTCATGTCGACCGAGCGCGGCCCGGTCAGCTCGTAGACGTGCCCGATGTGCGGAGCCGGGTCGCGGAGCACGGTGGCGAGGACCCGGGCGACGTCGTCCACGGCGACCGGCGAGGTGCGTCCGGTGCCGAACGGCAGCGCGATCGTGCTGTTCTCCTGAATCGACCTGGCCGCCATCATGGTGAACAGCGGAGTGTCCAGGAACACCGTTGGCCGGATGTGAACCACGGGCAGACCCGACCAGTCGAAGACCTGCTCCGCCAGCCAGTGCAGCCGCTGCTGGTGCGACTCCTCGGTGCTGGTGGCCGTCATCAGTGACACCGTCATCTGCGACAGATCGACCAGGGCCTCCAGCTTCCCGTACTCCCTCGCAACGGAGGCCACCACGGTCGCCGCCAGCAGATGGTCCGGCGACACCCGCATCCCGAAATACATCCGCGCTACGCCCTGCAACGCGCCCGCTACCGTCTCGGGCCGGGTCAGGTCACCGATGACGACCTCCGCGCCGAGCGCTCGTAGCTCAGCCGCACGCTCGTCCTCGCGACGGACCATGAAACGCACCGGCACATCCTGAGCGCGCAATTGCTCGAAGACCGTACGGCCCACGCCGCCGGCACCGGGGATAAGAACAATGTTGCTGGCAACCATCAGTCGATCTCCTTCGGAGTAGTGGAATATCTGAGTTGAGGTGTGATCAGAGCGTCAGCGGAGCTGTCAGCAAGACGTTGGCCCCGGCCACGTCGCCGCTGATCCGGGCGGCTATTTCACAGGGGTCTCCAGTGCTGTCGGTGATTCTGTGATTGCCGGGCAGAGGAGGTCAGCGGTACCGAAGTCGTCACCGGCCTCACCCGCGGGCGCACTCCTTCGAGCACCGTGTCGACCATCTGCTCGGACAGCCCTTCTCCAGCGAGCAGCCCGGCCGGCGCATCGTGCGCGACAGCATCGGCCCCACGATCAGATCGCCGAGCAGCTCCAGATCGACGTTGCCGCGGATCTTCCCGGTGCCGATGCCGCGCTGCAGCACCTCGAGGACCTGGGTCCGGCGGACCAGGATGACGGCTGTCGCGGTAGAGCTGCCACAGCTCGGGCGCGCACTGAAACTGCAGCCCGACGTTGCGCGGCACGGCGGACTCCCGCTTGGCCGGCCCGCACCCCCGGACGGACTCGACGAGCAGGATCAGGTCGTCCGGTACGCTGCGGCCCGGCAGCTCCGCCGTAGGCTCGTCCAGGGTCCTCAAGAGTTTCATGAGCACGTCTTTGCCGGGCCACCGCCGGTAGATGGTGGCTTCGCCAACGCCGGCGTGGCCGGCGATGGCCTCCATGGTGAACTCGCCTATCGTGGCGCCCTCCTCGAGCAGCCACAGCACGGTCTCGATGATGGCGGTGTCGGCGGCGGCACTGCGGGGACGTCCCCGGCAGGCGGTCGCCTCCGGTGTCTCGCGGGGATGGTTCGCGATCACCGTTGGGCTCCTGCGGCCTGGCGCTGGGCCGGATCGCCGCCGGCGGCCACGGCGGCATCCTTCCCCGGCAGGAAGACCAAGACGACGACCGCGCCGGCCAGGGCGACGGCCGCCGACCCGATCGCAGTGATGTGCATGGCATGGATGAAGGCGTCGTTGGCGGGCTGCACCAGCGCCCTGCCGGCCGGTCCCAGCTTCTCGGCGAGAGCCAGCGTCGCCTGGACGGATTCACCTGCGGCGTGCCGGTCGGAGGCGGGCAGTACGCCCAGGTGGCCGTCGATGCCGTTGCGGTAGGTGGTGGACAGCAGCGACCCCAGCACGGCGACCCCGATGGCCCCGCCGACCTGCCGGAAGGTGTTGTTGATCGCGGATCCGGAGCCGGCCTTCTCCCGCGGCAGCGAGGACATGATCATGACGGTGGCGGGCGGCATCACGTGAGCCATTCCCGTGCCCATCAGGAAGAACAGCACCTCAAGCACCCAGATGGGGGTGTCCTGGCCGAGCAGCAGGTAGCCGGCGAAGGCCACGGCGGTCAGGACGAGGCCGGTGGCGCACACGACTCGGGCACCGAAGCGGTTGACGGCCAGCCTGGCCCGCGGGGCGAAGAACATCTGGGAGGCGGCCAGCGGCAGCACGAGCAGACCGGACTGCAGGACGCTGTAGCCCCGAACGCTCTGGTTGTAGAAGACGCTGAAGAACGTGACGCCCATGAGGGCGAAGAAGACCAGTCCGATGGCGGCGACGGACGCGGAGAACCGCCGGTTGCGGAAGTAGGTGACGTCGAGGGCCGGATGGTCGCTGCGGGCCTCGTACACCACGAAGCCGGCGAGGGTTGCCAGGCCGCCGAGGATCGTCGCCCAGGACTCGGGCCGGGTGAAGTCGCCCAGCTGGCCGCCCTTGATGATGCCGTAGACCAGCAGCGCCAGACCAACGATCGACAGCAGCACGCCGAACGGGTCGAGCCTGCCGGGCCTGGGGTCCTTGGAGTCAGGGACGATCGCGGCCATCGCGGCCATCGCGGCGACCACGATCGGCACATTGACCAGGAAGACCGAGCCCCACCAGAAGTGCTCCAGCAGGATGCCGCCGGTGATGGGGCCGATGGCGATGGCAAAACCGACCACACCGGTCCAGATGCCGATGGCCTTGGGCTGCTCGTCGCGCTCGAAGACGTTCATGATGATCGCGAGGGTGGCCGGCAGGATGAAGGCGGCGCCGAAGCCCATCACGGCGCGGAAGGCGATGAGCTGCCCGGAGGAGCTCGACAGCGCGGACAGCGCGGATCCCGCGCCGAACACCAGCATGCCGAGGAGCAGCACCTTCTTGCGGCCGAGCCGGTCACCGAGCAGGCCCGCGGTGAAGAGGAGTCCGGCGAAGACCAGCGTGTAGGAGTTGATCGCCCACTCCAGCTGGCTCTGGGTGGAGCCGAGTCCGGTGGGAGCGGGCTGGGCGATGGTCTTCATCGCCACGTTGAGGATCGAGTTGTCCAGCATCACCACCAGCAGGCTGCACAGGAGCACGGTCAAGATGGCCCAGCGCCGGCGGTGGACCGCCTCGGAAACGCCTCGTCGCTGGGCAGGCGGCACAAGTGGCGTGGACGCCGCGGGCGCCGAGGACTCGGCGGGGGGTGGTGATGCCACAGGGGTCTCCATTGTTGTCGGTGGTTCTGCGATTGCGGGGCGGAGGCCTTCGACTTCAGACGTCGGGATG